>CAZKPU010000116.1:0-6613 GCA_964554715.1 uncultured Thermotogae bacterium
TCGCTTCGACGGAGCATCGCGGCAACATCCGGAAGCACTCGGCTCACCCCATGATGTAGCTCATACAGGTAGGCGGCTGCGTCATGAATCAGACAGTCGTTGTGACCGAGAATCGCTTGGTTCGGGGGCCGTTGATACCCCGGGCCAAGCTTCTCCACATGCTGGACGATGCTCACTTCGTCGTATGGCTCGAACAGGAAGAAGGCAAGAAACTCCGGGCACAGTTCATCCCTGCGCGGTCCTTCTCCGAACAGCTCGCGCAGAATTCGCTTGCGGAGGCGCCCATTTCGAACCAGGCGAAACGAGAACAGCTGCATCCGTCGATAAACGGCACGGTACTCTCTCTGCAGCCCTGACATCGAGTGTTCGGCGAGATTGCCGCGGACCGGGCGGAGCCCAGGATCCCGCGTGCCGGGATACCAATGGCGGAACATCTGCGCCGGCGACCGTCCGTGAGTGAAGAACGGGATTCTTAGATCACGACATCCGCGAACAGACAGGATGTACCCGCCGATCGAGCAGGCGACGCACGGATCTCCCAGCTGCCGGAGCGTTGCCCGGTAGAATTCGCGGAAGGCCAGCCAGTCGGGCTTGTACACGAAGTGATCGACTCCGGAAGCACGAGCGATTCGGCTGATGTTCTCCCACGCCCAATCGGTGAGGAATCCGTTGTCAAATGTAACGGACATAACCCTCGCGTCGTAGGACGATGTCAGCCGATCCAGAACGTAGGCGCTGTCCTTGCCGCCGCTCAGCCCCACGGCCGTGTCGTAGTGGAACCGCCCTCGGTATTTCTCCAATCGATCGACAAGCAACGGACGGTTCCGGTCGAAGTCCAGCAGCGATGCTTCGGTGTTGTCCCAATGCCGGCAGTAGTTGCACAGACCGGATGCATCCAACTCCACGTGAAACGTTCCTGAGGGCAGCATACACCGCCGGCAATGGGCCTGTGTCGAGCGCGGCATTACGAGACGACTCCGCATCCGTGTTGATTCATGGAACAGCCTAGCGTCGAGATGACAACAGGAGCAAGAGCCCGGGACGCAGTCGCTTGACCGAGTGTCATCGCCGTCCTAGCATGGTAACAACGCCGCTGATCCGCTCGTTGTCGTGACGCAGAAACCTTCTCCAAGGAGGTGCGTGATGAACAGACGCGCAGTTCGGATGTCTGTGCTTGGCGGCTTGCTGATCGGCTGGATCGTTGTCCTCTCTCTCTCTGGCAGCGCGTATCGGGTCATCGAGGAGATGGAGCAGTACATCAACGGCAACACGGCCACCGTCACCGGGCGGATTCGCTGGCGGCAGAACGTCACGATTCATGTGTATATCCCCACCGATCCGCAACGTCAGGGTGCCGAAAAAGAGGTCGAGGCGGCCTGCAAGGCGTGGGAAGAGAAGCTCCGCTCCGAGACAAACGCCAATCTCACCTTCCAATACCACGTGGGTCAATCGGCGCCCCCGCTCGGACCGAACGATCCGCCACCGCACATCATCGAGGTGAATTGGACCAACGAATCGACAACCGGCGAAGCCGGAACGGCCACTCCGGTGTCTCAGGTGACCCAGACCGGCCCTAACACCTATCAACGAGGCGAAACCTACCGCGGCATCATCAACATCTACCGCAATCAATCTCCCAATCAGCCCTACAACGGAAACGCCATCTACAACATCGCGCTGCACGAGTTCGGACACATCTTCGGGCTCGATCACAAGACGCCCGATCAAGACTCCGTCATCATGGACGACCGTGGTATCGACGATCCCAACAAGAAGCATCCGATCAAGGTCGATGATGTTCGTGGCCTGCAGGAGATCAACGGCCGCAACCCGAACAGCACGGTGCCGCCCAAGGACGATGACGAAGAGGAGGAAGAGGAGGAAGGCGAAGGGAACGGGCCGTCCGGCGCTCTGTGTTGCGCTTTTGAGTGCGGAGGAGCGTTCAGCTGTGCGCCCGTCGGGTCGGAGTTTGAGTGCGAGACCCAGTACAACGGAGTCATCCAACCCGGAACATGCGAGACAGCCAGTGAGGAGGATCAAGAGCAAGGGATCTACGGGCGCTGCAACGGAGATCTGGATCTGGGACCGCTCGAATCGTGTTGCCGATCGGATCTGGGCAGATCGCACTACGTCGCCGCTCCCGGATCGGTGCCTCCGGGCGGGCAGGTATCCTTCATCCTGTCGATCAGCAACGACGGCACCGGACCGGCATGGTTCTCCGTCTCGTTTGCCGAGTCTCCGTGGTTGAGCGAACCCGAACTCCAGTCAAGCAATGGCTTTGCCCCCGGCAGCGATCCGTTTGACCCTCCGCCGGCAATCGGTCGTGGATGCATTCCGCCCGGAACCGAAGGGAACCTGGAATACACGGCGACCGTGAGTGCCGATGCACCGGCTGAAGAGCCGGTGACAAGCACAGTTCTGCTCGAGGATACCATCCAGCGAGAGTTATACGTGTTTGTTGCGGAAGTGGTTGTGGCAGCTGACGACTACACGGCGATCATCCCCGAGAACATCCAAGCCTGCGCTCGCTCGCTCGCATGGGCGTCGGGGTATCGTCATATCTCGCACCGCGATGAGCGATGGAGCGTACGCGAGAACTCGCCGCGCGAGATGTGCGTTGAGTGCGGGGCACCGATGTGCGTCGTGTGTATGGAGTACGACCTCGGCACCTATGCGGTTCGTCCCGGCGTCACCGGATCGCAGCGAAGCTGCGTGAGGAACGTCGAGCGTTATCTTCGAACTGCAACAAGACAGGAAACGGAGGTGCTGGCGGCGATCTACTGGACAAGCTACTGGGACGGCCGGCACAACCGCAACCAGCCGTAGTCGTACGACACAGATGTCGTGGCCACACCCGGCATGGGCAAGGCGCTCACCCTTGTAGCCGATTGCTGCCAAGCGCGACCGGGCAAAAGGAGTCGTGCAGTGGAAATCGTAGATCTGACCGAGGAGACCCTGGATCTGTACCTTCTGTGCCTCGAAGACTGGTCCGACGAGATGAAGGAGGCTGGAGATCACAAGCGACGGTGGTACGATCGCGCCAAGCAACAGGGGCTCTGCGTCAGGCTCGCACTCGATGACGGGGGAACCGTTGGCGGGATGATCCAGTACGGGCCGATCGAACCCTCACCTGCGGACGGTCACGATCTGTACTTCGTGTACTGCATCTGGGTCCATGGCTACAAGGAAGGCCGCGGCAACTTCCAGCATCGGGGGATGGGAACCGCTCTTCTCCGTGCGGCGGAAGAGGATGTTCAGCAACTCGGAGGATGCGGGCTGGCGGCGTGGGGTGTGTCGGTCCCGTTCTGGATGAAGGCGTCGTGGTTCCGGAAGCAGGGATACGTCAAGGTCGACAAGGTGGGGATGCAGGTGCTGCTATGGAAGCCGTTCTCGCCCGATGTCGAGCCGCCGAAGTGGATCCGCCGGCGCAAGACGCCGCAACCTGTGCCCGGCCAGGTCACGGTCACCGCGTTCAACGCCGGCTGGTGCCAAGCGCAGAACATTTCGTTCGAGCGCGCCCGACGAGCTGCCGAAAGCTTCGATGACCGTGTCGTGTTTCGGGCCATCGACACGACTGATCAGGAAACGTTCCTCGAGTGGGGGATCTCCGACGGGCTGTTCATCGATGGCAAGGAGATCCGCACAGGCCCGCCGCCGAGTGTTGACAAACTGCATTCGCTCATCGCGAAACGGCGGAAGAAGCTGTAGCCGCTCTCTCAAACGTTCGCCGCAACAGCGAGAACATCAGGATGCCGTGCTTGAACATGACGCAGGGTCACGGCGGAAATGAGGTATGTGTCCCCGATCTCCGCAGATCCGTATGTTCGTTCTGCAGGCATCTGCGCAGAGCGCTGCTTGAAATAGGGTATATGTCCCCGGATTACTCGCTCGGCTCGATGAGCGCGGCATGCACCTTCTTCAGCCAATCGATGATCTCGATCTGCTGAGGACATGCGGCTTCGCACTGACCGCACTCCACGCAGTTGTCGGCGCGCTCTTCCGGCTTCATGAACCGGTTGTAGCTTGCCTTGGCGCGGTCCGGCTGGTCGTACATCACCGAGTCGTTGTAGGTCGAGAAGATGCGGGGGATCGCCACACCGCTCGGGCAGGGCATGCAGTACCTGCAATCGGTGCATGGAATCGGCGAGAGCGTCCGGTACGCCTCGCGTACGCGATCGACGGTCGCCAGCTCCTCGGGCGACATGCCCCCTACTCTCGACCGGTCTGCGCTGTCGAGGTTCTGCTCCACCTGCTCCATCGTCGACATTCCCGACAGCACCAGCGACACTTCAGGCTGGTTCCACAGCCATTGCAGCGCCCAATCTGCCTGCGATCGTTTGACAGGAGCGCTTTCCCACAGCCGCGCGACCTCCTCAGGCGGCGTCCGCGTCAACGAGCCACCGCGGAGCGGCTCCATAATCACCACAGCCAGACCGCGATCCGCCGCGTACTTCAGCCCCTCGCGTCCCGCTTGGAATTCGATGTCCATGTAGTTGTACATGATCTGACAGAACGTCCAGTCGTGGGCATCGACGATCTCCTTGAACAGTGCCAGGTCATCGTGGAACGAGAACCCCAAGTGGCCGATCCGGCCGTCTGCGATCGCTCCTTGTGCCCATTCGAGCACATCCGCCTTCAGAAGCGCCGGCCAGAACGTCTTGTTCAACGCGTGAAGCAAGTAGAAGTCGATGTGATCGGTTTGGAGCCGCTTCAGCTGTTCGTTCAAGTAGGTATCAAGGTCCGCCCTCTCCTTGATCAGCCACGAAGGAAGTTTCGTTGCCAGCTTCACCTTGTCGCGATAGCCATCTTGTAGACAGCGACCGATAAACGGTTCGCTCTTCTCTTGATGGTATGGCCATGCCGTATCCACGTAGTTCACGCCGCGGTCGATCGCCGTACGGACCATCTTCATCGCCAGCGCTTCGTCAATCTCCTCAGACCCCGCACCGTTCGGCGGAAGCCGCATCGCGCCAAATCCCAGAGCCGAAGGTTTCCAATCCAGCCGTCCGAAGTTGCGGTATTGCATCGAGTCCCCCTTGATGAAGCCGATCGCTATAGCATGCGATGCCTCAACAAAACAGCACTCCTCAGGTCTCAATCAGGCCCGCAGTTCCAAGTGCTTTCCCTTCGAGCCTGCAGGCATCCATTGTCACGCGCTGGCAAACAGCTCGTCAAGCAGCGAGGCCGCCCGTGAAAGACAGCCTCGCACGTGTTTCGATTCGATGGCGCTTCCTACCCCTGGATCGGCTCGCAGATGTCGACGATGTGTTTCTTCTCCGGATGCTGATCGGGATCGTTCAGATACAGCTCGTAGCACAGGCGGCTCTCGTCGGACTTCACGCCGTTCTCCGGCATCCACTCCCCGACGAGCTTGTCCCACGCCTCTCCATACTCACTCTGACCGATCTCGACGTGGGCCACCGCGAACCGCCCACCGGGGACCTTCATCGTGTTGACCTCGCCATCGACCGGCGTTCCTTCGGGAACCGTGATGCAGCCGTCCGACCGCAGCTTCGACACCTCGACCGTCTCCGGGCTGTCGTAGTACACCGCCAGCGTCTCCGTGCCGGGGAACTTCACCAACCCCTTGCCCATCCCCCACTGGAACACCTTGTTCAGTGCCTCGCCGATCTGCGGGTAAGGGCCGATATGACGCACGCATGCGACGTTGCGTTCCGGCAGTTCCTTCACTTCTGCATGGAACTTCATTGCGTACCACCTCCGTCTTAGGTACCCCAAGCGTAGACAAACGGCCGGCCCGAATCTTTCCGGATCTTGCGATACGCTTTGCAGATCTTGCGGTCGGGGGAAGCGAAGACCTGCTTGCCGTGTGTCTGAGTCTTGCCTACTGCAATGCCCCGGTGCTACCTTTCCCTCAAGGCGAAAAGGGAGGTGGATATGGGCTTTCTCACGGGTGTCAATTGGGTGGCGGTGATCGTTGCCGGCGTGTTCAACATGGTCGTCGGCTCGCTGTGGTACGGACCGCTGTTCGGCAAGATCTGGCTGCGTGTCATCGGCAAGAGCAAAGACGAGATCCAGAGCACTGGCACGATGTATATCCTTCCGTTCCTTGCCGGGCTCGCTGCGGCCTATGTGCTGGCGGTGGTGATCCGCGCGTTGGGGCTTTCTTGTGGGTGGCAGGGAATGCTTGCGGGGATGGGCCTCTACCTTGGGATCGGCGGAGCGGCGACGCTGACGGTGGGGACGTTCGAGGATTCTCCGCAAGGGGCATGGCTCATCTACACCGCCTATCAGCTTCTTGTCTTCGGAGCACAGGGTTTGATGTTCGTTCTGTGGGAGTAGCCTTGGAATTGGAGCTACATCGTTAGAGGTTCTAGGAGAAGAGGCTGAGCATGGACTACGACAAGGACAAGGTCGACGAAATGACACTGGCTCTTCTGTATCTCGTGATGTCCCGCGACGGCGAAGGCGGCCAAGCCTGGAAGACCTTCGAGTGGGCAACGATGGATCGGCTTCACGAGAAAGGGCTGATCAGCAATCCACAGAGCAAAGCGAAGTCCGTGGTCGTGACCGACGAGGGGTCCCAGAAGGCCAAAGAGCTGTTCGAGAAGCTGTTCGGCCAGCTGCGCTTCTGCTCCGTCCGCCGCACCGA
>CAZKPU010000117.1:0-6539 GCA_964554715.1 uncultured Thermotogae bacterium
ATGAACTCATGGACCGCCGTTTCGTCGGACGATGTGCAGATTCCTAGAACCGACACCGATACTGACAGTACCAACAACGTCAGCACTCCTGCCGCTACCTTCATGCGCACTCCTTCCGTACGGGGCGGGCGTGGTGAAGCGCTACGCCGAAGCTTTCTTGAACCGTGGCGCACATCTGCCAACACTCATCGAGTGAAGGAACTCACCCATCCTAGGAGGTCATAGCACTGATGACCAACCCAAGATCGGAGCCACCGAAGCTGAACGAGCAGCTGACGAAAAGGATCGTGGAAACGGCCGCCGAGACCATCCGCAAGGAGTACGTGTTCGCCGAGGACGCCGAGCGGATGGCCGCCCGGCTTCTGTCGAAGCAGCAGGAGGGAGCGTTTGCTGATGCTGAGACAGTTCCGCAGTTGGCCAAGCTGCTCAATGAAGAGCTGATGACAGTCCGTGAGGATCTGCACCTGGCGGTGCTGCCGTGGGACGGCGAGGCGGAAGAGAACGGCATGCATGATCTGTGGAAGCGGCGGTGGCTTCGCCACAACTACGGATTCCGAGCGTTGGAGATCTTGCTTGGCAACGTCGGGTACTTGGACCTTCGAAGCTTCGCGAGTGCGCTCGCGGCGGGGCCGACGGCCGCGGCGGCGATGCAGTTTCTCGCTAACACCGACGCGCTCATCTTCGACCTCCGTGACAACGGAGGCGGGGAGGATCTCGTGTACATGCTGATGAGCTACCTGTTCGATGAAGCAACACATGTTCATACGGCGCGGCACCGTGATCATGATGAGCAGTCGTGGACGTACGCGTACGTACCCGGATCGCGCTTCCCGGAGCACCCGGTGTACGTGCTGATCAGCCGCTCCACGTTTTCGGCGGGTGAAGATTTCTCGTACAACCTGCAGAAACTCGGGCGTGTCGTTGTGGTCGGGGAACAGACGCGTGGCGGCGCCCACCCGGTGGAGTTCCACCGCTTCCCCGAGCTTCACGTGGAGCTGATGATCCCCGACGCCTACTCCGAGAACCCGGTCACAAGAAGCAACTGGGAGGATTCCGGGGTCGTCCCGGACATCGAGGCATCGGCCGATGAAGCGCTCGCCGTCGCTCACGAACATGCGCTGAACAGGCTGGTCGAGGCAGCCGAGGATGCCGAAGCCCGACGGTTCCGGGAGTGGGCGCTTCAGACGATCCGAGCAAGACGGGACGCGTGGGACGTGCCTGCGGAACGCCTGGCGCTGTATGCCGGGCAGTACACACGATCGGTGGTTGTGGAAGATCAGGACGGTACTCTAAGGCTGAGCTGGGGCGGCCGGCGCGCTCATCGCTTGACACCGGTTACGGAGCACCGGTTTGAGTTCGATCACGGAACCCAGCGCGTCACCTTCCGTATCGAAAACGGTGCCGTCGGCAGCCTGTTGTGGGAGACCGAAGACGGCGATGCGTGGACAATGGACCGCGTGAAGTAGGACGGGCTTCGATGTAGATCCCCGTACTCATCTTGCCGCCGGCGTTTCGCACTGCTACGCTGGTGTCCGGTACGACTTCCGAACGGCTGCCTTTGACGAGGCAGCTTCGCCGGAACCTGCACAAGGAGGACTGGGATGCAGCATCACAATGTGCGGATCGATCCAAGCGGATTCAATCTACAAGCACACGACAGCGGAGGCCCGGGCGAGGCGGTTCTCTTCCTTCACTTCAGCGGTGCCAACCTGATGATGTGGAGCCGCGTTGTTTCCGAGTTCGAGCAGAAGTATCGCGTCGTTCTGCTCGACCTACGTGGGCATGGAACGTCCGATCGATCTCCTGATGGCTATGCCATCGACGACATGGCTCGCGATGTCGTCGTTGTGATCGAGCAGCTCAATCTGGGACGTGTTCACGTTGTCGGAAGCTCCCTCGGAGCCGAAGTCGGGCTCAGCTTGGCTGCGAACGCCCCCGAGCGGGTGAGTTCGCTGGTGTGCGAAGGCGCGCCTTGCAGCGAGTATGGTCCGTATAGCACGTGGGAGGGATCCGAAGAAACGTTCGAGGCGCACGTCGCCGAGCAACTCGGGAAGATGCGATCGACCCCCGAGACCGTCTTCTCCTCGATCGATGCTCTGGTGGAAGCAAAACGCGGGGTTCTGCAGACCTACGGATGGTGGAACGAAGACGTCGAAGCGATGGTGCGTTACGGAGTTCGCCAAACAGAGGGCGGGGGGGTCACAGAGAGCTTCGGCCGGCCGGCACTGGCCGAGTACATGGAGCAGTACTTCCGCAAGCGGTTTGAGGAGGACTACCGGCGAGTGACGTGTCCGCTGCTGCTGACGTTCGGCAAAGACGATCTCGAGGATCCGGGCGAAAAAGCGGTCATCGAAGCCCTGTGCGGGTTGGCCAAGCACGGAAGAATTGTCGAAGTGGATAGGTGGCTTCATCCCTACGGCTGGCTGCTGGATCCCGAGCCGATGTGCGATGCCATCCTTCCATTCCTGACAAGCTAAGTGGGGTCAGGTCTTCAATCTTGGCGTTCTTCGTAGACTTTCTGCCGGCCATCCTTGTCGCCCGGACGCGGAAGATTGCGATCAGGATCCGTAGCGGAGCTTCACAGACCGAGATCCTCATTGATCAGCAAAACGCTGATCCTGCTTGGGGGATTGCATCGTTCGATGATCGAGAGATTGTTGCAGATCCGCTCGGGCGAGGAGCAGTCGTGACATCGTCCTGTTTTCACACACGGTGTTTGCTTTCCGAGCTGAATCGCCAGTGCAGTCGAAGCAACGTTCCGCGCTCGGGAGATCGAACTCTCAAGGTTTTCGCACAGCTTGTTGCGCCCGACGAACAAGAAGACGCGTCGAGGGCCGAAGCCGATCGCGGAGACGCGGTTACCGTCTCCGTCGATGTTGACCAGCGCTCCGTCGATGGCAACTGCGTTCGCGGAGGCGATGAACACGTCTGCCGACAAGGTTGCGCGCCGGATCGCGAGTTGCTCTTCATAGGAGTGACCGAACTTGGCTCGATCAAGCAACTGGTACGTTCCGTTTCGCAGGCGATCCATGATGCCGATCTGGCGGATGGTGTCCGACCCCCCATGACCGATCCGCTCGCCCGGCGCTACGCTGGAGAAGAAGAACTCGGCCGCGTCGGATCCCTTCTCGAAACACTGCACAGCGAAGTGCCTTTTTCTGAGATTCGCTGCTGCCCGGGTGATTCTCACCCGGTGATATTCTGTCCTCGCCACATCGAGTTGCATTGATTCCCTCTCACTCATCAGTTGCCTATCAGCACCGACTCCGGATCATGGGGGCTTCTGTCGATACCAAGGAAGTGTACGGAAAAAAACACCAGGTCTCCCAGCGTGAATCTCGCCGTCGAATGGTTCGCGGCCTGTCGGGGAGGCGTTCCGCGGCGAAGCGGGGTCAGGCCACCGGCATCTGCCGAACCAGTTGCCGCTCACCGAGGCACCCTGCAGCGAAGATCGTTCCACAAGGCGGTGAGCCTCCCCGGGGATGTACGCCGCATTCATCGACGTCAAGAACCCGCGGCGCATGACTCGCTCGCGGACTGTCCACGGCATGATGTAACGGACGAGGAAGTTCGCATCCCGCCGCATATCAGTGATGCAATAACGTCCACCTGGGCGAAGGACACGGGAGATCTCGTTGAAGACGGCAACCGGATCCGCCCACTCGTGCATCCCGCCGTTGGCGAAGACTGCGTCGAACGATTCGCCTTCGAACGGCATCGCACACGCGTCGCCGTGGACATATCTGGCGCGATCCCCTACGCCCAACTCGCTTGCGTTCTTCCGGGACATCCGGAGCATCTCCTCGCTTAGGTCGAGTCCCGTCAGATGGCTTCCGTCGGTCTTCTGCAACCAATCGATGCCGAGGTAGCCTGGCCCAGGACTGATCTCAAGCGCTTCGCCGGCAGCAATGCCGGCATGAAGAACTTCCTTGGTCTCGACCCATCCGCGCTTCCAGAGCCGGCGCATCATGCGATCGTAGGCCTGGACATCAAAGGCATCCTGGATCCCGTCCATCGTCTCGATCACCCTTGCTCGCACCATCCCAACCCCTCCTTGCCTTGTCGAAGCAACGTCAAGCCTTGGTATCCTTTGTCTGCACCTCGGACAACACCGTTTGCGTCCAAGCCAGCTCCGCCTGCAAGTGAGACGTCGAGTGATCGAAGATCCAACGTGCTCGTGCCGGAACATGGGGATTGGCAAGCTGGTCGTTGCGGTGTACTTGGAGATAAGCAAGCGATTTCTCCAGCTCCTCGACGCGCTGTTGCAGGAAGGAAACGATCTCGCTCTCCGGGAGAGCGTCCATGAAAAACAGGCCAAGATCGATCGTATACGTCTCACGCTTGACGCCGCCCCACAACGCGCGCAGCAAGCGCAGGAATTCCGTACGGCCCGCGTCGGTGACACCGTACACGGTCCTGGATGGCCGCCCCCCTTGCTGTTCGGTTGCCTCAATCTTGAGCAGCCCTTGGTCCGCAAGCTTCCTGAGCGCGAAGTAGATCGACCCGAAGGCAATCGACGTCCAATCGCCCATGTGGTCTTCGATGATGTGCTTGATCTCGTACCCATGAAGTGGCCGTTCGCGCAACAGGCCGAGAATCACAAGTCGTGTGGACATCTTGCCTCCAACGTTGTATATACAAGATGGAATAATAAACATGGAAGTGTCGCGTGTCAAGCTGTTCGCCCAGCAACAGGAAGCGGTTCGCGGCGACAAAGCCGTGGACGGCGTTCGATGTACTGCACCGAAGACAGCGGATCTTCGTCGCACCCTGAACATCATGCAGAGACCGGCGTTGCGATCGGGAGGATCCCGGATTTCACAGACGCTCCATGGATCGCAGGACTCTCATGAGATACCCTCAGATCTTGCTTGCCGGGCTCGGGAGGAAGGGGTTCTGCCACGATCGATCAGCGTTTCCATCACCACGTTTTGACAAACATCTGTAACGCAGCTGAGTTTGTTCGCCGACAGCCACGGCCGTGGATCATCACCGCGCTTCGCTCTTCGCTTGCGATGTTCCTGTATAGCATCATCTCTCCGTACCTTTCCATCTACACGATGAACCTTGGGGCAACCGCGACGCAGCTTGGCCTTGTCAACAGCGTTGGCATGGTGGCGGCAGGCGTGATCGCGCCGTTCATCGGGTGGATCATCGATCGGCGTGGGGTTCGGCAGATCTATCTGATCGGGATCGGATTCCTGGCGATCTTCTACCTTGCTTACGCGGTTGCAGGAACATGGACCATCGCGATCTTCGGGATGGTCGCCTATTGGGTCGGGAAGGGCATGAGCGGCCAGGCCTGTTCTACGATTTGTGGCAACTCACTCCGAAACGAAGACCGCGCTACGGCGATGAGCCTGTGCGAGACGCTGGCAGCGGGGGTCCTGGGCATGCTGGCGCCGGTGCTTGGCGCGGCACTCGTTGCACGATTCGGCGGACTGACCGTGGAGGGGATTCGTCCGCTTTTCTATGTCTCCCTATTCGGGACAGTCGTGACATTCGTAATGGTCTATGCGTTCCTGCCCAATCGCCGCTGGGCACGTGAGGAGAGTTCATTCCGTCATCTGTTACGAGATCTGTCTGCCGTGATCCGCAGCGGCGAGAAGCTCGGCCGTTGGCTGGTGATCGACGCGATCGGCTTCCTTCCTTTTGGGATGGTGATCCCGTTTGCTCAGCCGTTTGCGCACCATATCAAGGGGGCTGACGAGTTGATCCTGGGGATGATGCTTACCGCGTATGCGCTGACACCGCTTCTCCTCGGGATCGTCGTGGGTCGGATCGCCGACCGCATCGGGAGGAAGCGTGTTCTCTACGTGACGATCCCACTGTCGTGGCTGTCCTGTGTTGCGCTCATCTTCGCCCCAAACGCAGGCGTGCTTGTGCTCTCCGGCGTATTGCTCGGATTCTCCACCATCTCCTCGGTGACGGCGGGCGCAATGGCGTACGAACTGGTCCCCAAGGCGCACATGGGGCGCTGGATCGGAATCTCCCGACTGGTCAGGATGCTGGTTGGGGCGGCTGCGGCAATGCTGGCGGGGCTGATCTGGGATCACGTTGGACCGGCGTATGTCTTTGTCACCGTCATCGAGATCGAGATGTGTATCCGCATGCCGCTTCTGATCACAATGCCCGAGACGCTGCACCTGAAGCATGAGACGAACCAGGAGTAGACGCCATGGGGATCGGTCCTCTACCTGCCGGGTTGGTGGTGGGGCTCAGGAGCGAGATTGTGATTCAAGAGCGACCGGAAACGCGCTAACGAATTGGAGTGTTTTGTACTGCGCCTGAAGCATATATTACTCTACACCGGAATCCCACTCACCGTCGCTGGTTGCCGCCGCCGACCCGACACGTGAGCAGCTTTCACTTGACTGCGAAGTGTTTGCGGAACAGCTCCTCGGCCTTGTCCGCACCCTCCTTCGACATCCACACCGAGGCAGACCTGCTTTTGGGGTCGGAGATCCAGCCCTTCTCGTGAAGCCGGTCCATCGTTGCCCACTCGAAGGTCTTCCAAGCTTGGCCGCCTTCGCCGTCGC
>CAZKPU010000118.1:0-6503 GCA_964554715.1 uncultured Thermotogae bacterium
GGCCTGTCCGTTCTCGAAGATGGAGTAGAACGCTGAGGGGCGCGGATTCCGTCGTAAGCGCGGGGGAGCGCTACTCACTCGCGGTCAGCACGTCCGACGGGTCGTACATGCACAGCTCCTGCAACCTGCCGGCGTCTGCGATGCGGACAAACGTGATAGCGAAGATCCCCCACTTCAGCGGATCGACCGGCCGCGATTCGATGACATCGCCGAGAACGGCGTTGTATCGCTCCCAGTTGACGCGGATCTTGGTGGCCGACTTCATCTCGTCCGGGACGTATCCGATGACAAACCCGTAGTGGTCGCTGCCCGCATGGCTCGCCGCTCGGTCCCAATCGGGGGGCTGCTGGTCGAAGAACGCTCCGTATGCGTCGAATCCGTAGGCAAACCGTCCGAGATCGGCGGTTCCCCATCCGGCGAAGCGTGCCGGATTCACTTCGATCGGGATCAGTGTGCCATCAGCGGCCTCGCGAAACTCTACGTGAACGGGAAACTCCTTCAGCCCAAGGCTGCGCCCGATCTGCGCCAATGCATTTCGGGTTCGATCGTGAAGATCGGAAACCGTCTCGGCGCTGGTGTAGTAAAGGACATCACGCAGGTCCCGGTTGAGTGCTGCCGAGTCATCACGAGGGAACTCGTGCCGATAGATGTTAAGCACGGTTGGCGTGCCGTCTGCATCGTACGATGCATCCACGGCGATCTCGTGTCCGTGAATATACTGTTCCAGTAGGATCTCGGCCGTATCGAAAACAGCCTGCGGGTAGCCGTCGCCGCGGCTCTGACGGGCGTCCACCTCGTGGAGTTCATCGACCTGGTTCCTTGCTGCGGTTTGCCAATCGGACTCCGCCGGCACGACACGGACGCCGAGGCTGAAGAACCCGCATGACGGTTTCATCACCAACGGGAACTGCAGTGCGGCCGGACTGACGTCGGCCAAGTGTTGGAGCGGAACCCGCCGGTACCAGAACCCCGGAGCGGCAAGCCGGTCACGAAACAGCCCCTTGTTCTTGACGGATCGTATCTGTTGTGCCAGTGGGGTATCCGCTGCGTTCCCCAGCACGAACGACAGCGCGTTCTCGGAGTTGGTCAGCAGCCGGCAAGCGGGGTTTTGGAGGGCATCGGCGGCCTGCTCCCGATGGACGGTGCGGAGATCCCTCGGAGTTGATGCCGCAGAGGCCGGGTCGAGTACCAACGTTGGAACCCGAAGCCGGCATAGGCTGGAGAGCAACACCGGAGACACGTACGGCTGATCAAGGATCGCAAGCGCTGTTGTTGAGTTCATGGGGGATGGCCGAGATGTTCGTCGAAGGCGGCGGAGGCGTCAAGGATCGATACGGCGATGCCGCGCAGTTCGTCTTTGCCCATCACTTTCGGTCATCACAGACGGCCCAAGGCCGGAAGCGAAGGTCTGAACCCGGTGGGTTGCTCGGGTGCTGTCTTCTCTATGCGGGCCTGCGCGCTACGTAGATCGTGCTCGAGGACTCTCCGCCCGAGTAGCGGTTGGGGAAGGTGACGATGTGGCACTCGGACGCCCCGAACACCGTGTCCAGCAAGCGGGTGAACTCCTCTTCCGGAGGATCGTTCGACCACAGTGCAAACACGCCGCCGGGGCGGAGCTTGTCGGCAAGGCGGCGTAGTCCCGCCGCCGAGTAGAAGTCGCTGTTCCCGGGAGCAAGCCATCGACTCGGCGAGTGATCGATGTCGAGAAGCACGGCGTGAGCCGGCCGGCTTGGCTCGTCGCGATCGAATCCGCCCTCGGATGCTGCCCACGCAAAGAAATCGGCGTGGACCAGCGTGCAGCGGGGGTCTGATGACAGTCTCTTGCCAAGCGGCACGAGTCCTCGCCGGTGCCAGTCGATCACCGGGGCCATCACCTCGATGACACGGAGCGATCGAACTGCTGGGTTGTCCAGCACGGCGGCCGCTGTGTACCCCAAGCCCAGTCCGCCGACGACGACATCCAGGGTATCGCCTTTGACGGCGGCCAGCCCGAGCTCGGCCAACTGGATCTCGGAGGTCGTGAACAGGCTCGACATGAGAAACTCGTCGTCCAGTTTGATTTCGTAGATCACACCGCCCGGTTGCATCAGGTCCGCGCGGCGCCGCAGGCTGATCGCCCCGAGCGGTGTTTCCTGGTAGTCGAGTTCCTCAAACGTGACCGCCATTGACCCACTCCCTCTCCGACCAGGGGTCAGAGCTTTATTCTTGAATCCGATGGGCCTTCATCGAGCCGAATGATGAGCTCGTCGATCGGGCTGCCGGATTCCCCGATTGGAGTCTTCGTCTCTCCCACAACGATAAAGCCGTTCTTCTGCAACACGCGTAACGATCCAATATTTTGCTTGGCGACGTAGGCATAGAGAGGGCGCGTCCTCACCTGGTGCAAGAACTGCGACAACGCTGCCGTTGCCACGCCCTTGCCCCAGAACTGCCTCCCGATCCAGTAGCCGACCTTCCGCTCGTCGGGATCCCCCCAGCAAACGACATTGCCGGCCAAACGCCCGTTGAAGAGAACGGCCTGGGTGATGCATGAGTCATCCTCCAGGACCTTGCTCCAGTGGGTGATGAAAGCTTCCCAATCCCTGGGGCGAAAGGCGGCCATCCGCACGGCCTCCGGATCCCGTTGATGCTGGAAGAACAGCGGGAGATCCTCTTCGATCACGTCACGCAAACCGACTTCTGGCGTCATAAAGCCCTCGCTTCGCCGTACGAGCTACCTGTGCCGGCATCTTCTTCGGTCATGTCCTCTATCCTACCGTGTTCCCGCGGTGCGAACATCGGATCTCATCAGATGCTGGAAAGCCCCATCTTGGAACGGCTTCTCTTTTGCCGGGGTCAGGACTAGACTCCAGGCGTAGAGCAGCGCAGAGTGGAAGGGAACCTCAAGGAGGTGCCGCATGGCTCGCTACGTCCTTGCCTACCACGGAGGAAGCGCATCCCCCGGTTCCGAGAAATCCGCCCAACAGAGGAACGCGTTCACCGAGTGGATCCGTCAACTCGGTGACGCCGTCGTCGACCCCGGAACTCCACTGGCGCACTCGAAGACAGTCAGTTCCAGCGGCGTGTTCGATACGGCGGAATCCAATCGGCTGACCGGGTTCTCCGTCATCGAAGCGGGAAGCATCGAAGAAGCGATCGAAATCGCAAGAGATTGCCCCTTCCTGCAGATCGGCACCATCGAACTGGCGGAAGTGATGGAGATGTAGTCGGTCAACGCTGTTTCCGGAGAGATTGCAGCAACATCCCTTCGAGATAGAGCTACTGCTTCCGCTTCATCCAGTGACGGAACCAAGCCATGTGCCAATCGATGAAGCGGTCATCGGCCCAGTGGTTTCCCCGCTGCATCGTGGTGTGTTGCAGGACGTGCCCCATGAGAAAGATGTGCCTCACAGGCGGTGTCAACTGGATTGCCGCAAGCTCGTTGTCGGTCGGGCTGCGTTCTTCGGAGTAGCCCTGTAGGAAGAGCGAGAGCTTGCGTTGGCGCTGCCTCTCGGCTTCATCAGAGGTGTCCATCCAATGGTCGGATGCGAGGAATACGCCGATGTCCAGCGCGCGCCACCCGCATCCGGAACTATCAAAGTCGAATAGCACGGGTGTTTGATCGTCGGTGTAACAGACATCTCCGCCGTGGAGATCGCCGTGACAGATACCGTATTCGGGCTTGGTGCACGGAAGAAGCTCCGGGATGCGCTGCCTGCAGTTTGCTACGATCCGCTGGATGGCTCGTAGATCGGTGGGGCGATGCGCCATGAACGCCTCGATCACGCCCAGGTTGTCATCGATCAGCTGTTGCATATCGAGATGCGCTCGCTGATACGGCTCGGGGAGCGTGTCGGCGCATCGGTGCATGCGGGCAACTTCTTTGCCGAGCGCCCGAATCCGGTCGGGCTGTCCACCGTCGCCGTGGGTCCCTGCGGCTTCCTCATAGAGCACGGCGAAGCGCTTGCCTTCGGGCGCAGTGAACTCGCTGACAAATGCGCCATTTCTTCTTGCCACCGGCTTGGCAACCGAGATGCCGGAAGAGGCGAGGTGGTTGAGAAGCCTCACCTCCTCCGTCACATCCATCCTGCAACGCCGTCCGTGCTTGTAGATCTTCAAGTAGAACGCTCGGTTCTCGCATGCCACTCGGTACGTGTCGCAGATGCCCTTGCGACAAAAGCAACAAGAAGCGCGATCAGACAGGTTGTAGCTCTCACGAGCCCATCCGGCCAGCGCTTCAGCCGACAGCGTGGAGTCTTGAACCGGGAATAGACGTTCGCTCACAGGGTGCCTCCTGGGTCGATCCATAGCATCTCGTGCCTTGCCATACGGGGTTGAGCAGAATCCAGTTCCTTTCGCTGTCCGCCGAGAGGCCGAGCACGTTGCCGATCGACGGATATCCGAACTCGACAGAGATCTGTTGCCGGTACCTCTCCCAGCCGGAACGCGGCCAAGCTTTCGGCAGGGGAATAACGCACGATGTGGACCTCATCGATTACGACTTCTCCGAGGGCGTTTGCGTTGTGTAGCCGCTCGATGGTGTGAAGCGCGTCTACGATCGGCTCGGCCATCGTGATGGTGCAGTGGGGGACCCAGGTGTCGGGGAGATAGTACGGGTGACATGGGAGTGACTGCTCCTTGAGCTTTGCGTGGAAGAACGCGTGCGCTTCCAGCAGTGCCGGTGTTACGACAGGCGCGAGAAAGACAACGTTCTGCTTCCCGGGGAACATGCCGATCGATGAGAACCTCACGGTCAGCGGTGGCGTCTGTTCTGCAAGCCTCTGTACGACAGGCGTCAACCTGCCCACGTTCACATCGGGAAACACGGCGAAGCTGATGTGCGGTGACGCCCCGAGTCCTGTAAGAACCGATCCGCTATCCTGGAACAGTCGGCGAATCGGCTCCGACTGATCTTGCTTGACGAACAGTTCGACTGCGTAGTCCATGATCCCCCCTCCCGTTTGCCTGATCATACTGCTGGCTGCGGCGCACGTGGTGCGGATCGGGTTTGAAGGCGCGCAGATCGGCCCATACCATCTGCGTTTGGAGGTGCATGGTGGACACGTGGAAATGGGGACTGCTGGGTTTGAGCCTTTCGCTGATTGCTCTCTTCGGTCTGTCGCCCCAACCGAGCGGCACGTCATCGAGTGCCGGATGTGGTTGGACGCCGGTGATTGAGGGCGAACGATCGATTGCCTCCCTCGAAGCAGTGGAACTCGGGGGCATGGAGCAGTGGATTCTGATCCGCGGAACGGATCGCGAGAACCCTGTTCTCCTATGGTTGCATGGCGGACCGGGATCGGCGGAGATGCCGATTGCGCGCCGCTCGACCCGTAGGCTCGAAGATCATTTCGTGGTTGTCCACTGGGACCAGCGCGGGGCCGGCAAGTCGAATCCGGCAGACTTCGACGAGGCCACAATGACCTTCGAGCAGTACATCCGGGATGCGCACCAACTCACGGGTCTTCTCAAGCAGAGGTTCGCGGAAGATTCGATCTACATCGTCGGCTGCTCTTGGGGGACCCAGTTGGGAATCCGCCTCGCAGAGCGGTGGCCCGATGACTACACAGGCTACATCGCCGTAGGACAAGTCGTGGATCACCTGCGCGCCGAGCAGATGGGATACGACTGGCTGCTGGAACGTGCTGCGGGAACGGGGCGGGACGCTGCCGTGCAGAAGGTCGAGAATCTGGGGCTTCCGCCTTACCTGGAGCATGATCGATACGTCCGGTTTGCGAAGTTGGTTCAGGCCTACAGCGGTGGGATGGATCTTGGGATGGCCAAGCTTCTCCCGATTGCGCTGGCGGCTTCCGAGTATTGCCTCGCGGATTACGCCCGTTGGTTTCGCGGCAGCAATCGCGGAAGCGGTCGGATGTGGGATGAAGCGCACCCCGACAACCTGTTCGCCTCGATACAACGGCTGGATGTCCCTGTCCTTTTTGTATCCGGCGAAAACGACATGAATACCCCGATGCCGCTGGTCCGCGAGTACTACGAGCAGCTCGACGCGCCGCAAGGGAAAGACTTCATTGTGTTCGAAGATGCGGCACACACACCGTATCTGTCTCACCCCGACGCATTCCGGGATGTGGTTGTGGAGTTCCTTTACAGTCAGCCGTAGAGCGAATCAGCTTGCCGTATAGCGCATGGCTAGGACAGCACGGCGTTGACGGCCATGAATGCGGCGGCGGCCAAGGTCGTGAACGCAAACAGGGTCTTCAGGTGCTTTGGCTTCGTCTTGAGGGCGAACCGGCTTCCGATCAGCCCGCCGACGATGGCAACGCAGGCGATCGGCAGCGCCCAGCGTGGGTCGAAATGCCCTTGAACCGCGTGGCCGGCGAGCCCCATCGCCGCGGTCGCCGCCACCATCACCGATGAGGTTCCGACGGCGATGCGCATCGGAACGCCACACGCCAGAACCATCAACGGTACTTTGAATGACCCGCCGGAGATGCCGACCGCGCCTGCCACCAATCCGGTGAGAGCTGTGATCGGCAGAGCAAGCCACAGATTGACGGTGTAGG
>CAZKPU010000119.1:0-6341 GCA_964554715.1 uncultured Thermotogae bacterium
ATTCTTGCAGCCCCTCGCGTTCCTCACGCTGCAGGAATCGAGGTCTGACCCCGATAGGCGTAGGGTTCATAGCGTTCTGAAATGCGACGTCCACCGTCCATGGTCCGTAGTCCGGAACGGCATGGGGTCTGACGTTGATTCTTGCAGCCCCTCGCGTTCCTCACGCTGCAGGAATCGAGGTCTGACCCCGATGTGCCGTGGCTTCCGGGACACGTACCCACGTGGACCGTGGGCTTCCGGTAAACGTCGGCCGCAAGGAGCCGACGCTACATCGGAGTTCGGTTCTCGCAACTCCCACGAGCTACGGGCTACAAGCTACGTGCTACGTGCTGCCACCGCAGGGGTCAGACCTTGATTCTTAGGATCCTCGAGACGCGGACGTATGAGCACCCTAAGAATCAACGTCAGACCCCGAATTGAGTGCAACGACACAACGATAGGTTCCGGGGACACGTACCCCTGAACGTGATTTGACGGGTACATGTCCCCGCAACTGCAGGGGTCGCCGCACCGATGCCGTTCCAAAGAGCGACAAGCTACAAGCCACATGACAGCTTCCCACGAGCTACGAGCCACCTGCCACGAGCCGCCCTGGGCCACAACCCCAGGCCCTCCTATGGCAAGGCGCCAACAGAGGAGGCGAGAGCCGTGCGAGGAGGCGCTTCGCCACGGGCGAAAGCCGTGCGAAAGGGCGTCTGACGCGAGGTAGGATGCCACGCATCCTACCTGGAATGCTCTGAAACGCAGGATCCTCATTAGCGTTGGATCCTGCTATTGCGCAGCATCCCGTGCAGGATCACACGTCACGATCCTGCTTCGCTGCTGCCTATGGCAAGACGCCAACAGAGGAGGCGAGAGCCGTGCGAGGAGGCGCTTCGCCACAGGCGAAAGCCGTGCGAAAGGGCGTCTTGCCTAGGGTAGGATGACAACTGAAACGTCATCCTACCTAGAGCAGGATCTCAGCAGAAGGGAGATCCTGCTTACCACCACAGGTCAGGCTCGAAATAGACGATCCCCGGGTCGCCGTCATCGATGATCACATTGAGCAGCGTGGCTTCCCGGGTGCCTCCGGCACGCCAGTTCACATAGCTCACCACGCCACTCGCCAAGTCGATGTGGAAATTGCCGATGTAGATAGCGTTGGGATTCGTCTCGTCCCACCAGGCACTCACATCGCTATGAAGCACCACATTCCCCGCTCGATACCGCGCCGTCTGACTCCACTCGAACCACTCGAGAGAAAGCGTAGGGAAGGTGATCTCGGCGATGTATGGCTGACGAACCGGCCCCATCATCCCCGCCTGACCCAGCTCCACCGCCGGCGTAGGTACAATCGCTTACTTCTCACTGGGCATTGGCAGTGTCCCGAACCGAGCCGCCGGTACAACGTAGGCCGCCGTCCCCAGAGGCGTTCCCCATGACAACGTCGGCACATCGACCTGGATCGCGTAGTTGTGCCATGTCACCGTCAGACCTTGATCGGGACGGACCTGATAGTAGATCGCGCCCGGATACGTCCCGTGAAGATCCCATTGCGTACAGATGTTCACGATCACCGCGCCGAGCCCGTGGGTCGAGCCGGCCTGCGGAAGTTGTGCATTGAGCTGTAGCTTCCCGTTTCCCTGAAGATCGACGTACAGGGTGGCGTCGCTGATCTCAACGGTGATCTTGCGCGGTGGGTCCAAGCTGTAGGCAAGCCGCTGCTGCACGATCGACGGCAGCGTGTCGAACAACCCTCCTTGGCACAAGGCGGTTGCTGCGATCCCCAGAATCAATCCAACCACAACGAAAGCTCTCCGACTCATTCCGTTTCCTCCTTCTCCCTGATCCCCGACCGAGCCCGAGCTGCTCGTGCCTTATCCTGATCCTGCCGGATTCGGGCCGAACCAGACAACTTCCGACAACGCACATCCTTGGCTCTCGGAGTTAAGATTGCGCGCAGTGTGGCGATCCGTGTCTCGCAGATGTTCTTCGTATGCTGCTGTGCAGGGATCTTCGGTCCGCCCCTTTTCCCTAAGGGAGCGGTATACTGAGCGAGGAGGAAGAGACCATGCGAAGAGTCCTAGCCAGGCTTGGGTCAACGCCGTTGACGATCGTGCTTGCAGCATCGGTCGCGTGCGCAACGGTCGTGGGAACGTTCGTGGCAACAGGCGATACGAACACTGCCTTTCGGACGTTGGTGCGTGAAGGGTGGTACGTGGCGTTGGCCGTGCTGCTTGGCATCAACTTGCTCGTCGCCACAGGCCTCCATGCAAGCCGCACCGCAAGCCATGAGCCCTCCGGAAGGTTCGGCTGGATGAAGCGGGGCGGACCGTTTCTTGTGGACGGGATGCGGATCGGAATCGTGCTGCTGCTTGCGGCTGCCGTTGTCTCGGGACACGGCGTCTCCGGTGAGTTCCGCGTGACGCAGGATGACCTTGGATCCGGCATCGAGCTTCCGGCAATCCCGATGGTCGCACGCGTTGCCCAGATCCGTAGCGACGACCCGTTGTCAGGCGTGGAGCTCGACCTGATCCTTGTCGATCACGCCGAGCGGGAACTCCGCGTTACATTCTCCGATGCCGACTTCGCCCCGGTGGTTGCCGGCGGCGTGCAATGGCTTCTTGTCTCCGCCCGCACCGAATTCGCCTCCGCAGCGCTCGGGCTCCGCTGGCGACCGAACGGATCCAGCACATCCTACGTGAAGGATTTACGCGTCGGACAGCAGTGGATCCTTGCACAGAGCGATCTCACCGTCGATTTACAGCAGGGCGTCCCCGGCGCCCCGGCGGCCGTGCTGCAGATCCGTGGAACGGATGCCTCCGGGACGGATGTCGATTTGACGCGGCCGATCGCCGCGAGCGCTGCCACCGGTACCGAGCCCGTCGAGCTTACATCGGGGACTCTGGAGATCCTCCGTTTGGACGTGCCGAGCGAGTTCACACTGTCGTACGACCGCAGTCCCGAGCAACCACTGATCTGGGCCGGCGTCATCGTCTTGCTGTTGTCGGTTCTCGGCTGGCTCGTGCTCCACCCCCAGCCACGTCCGCACAAGCTCTCCGGCTCCCGTCCGGAAACCCCTTCCGAGGACTGAGCCTCTTGATCCGAGCCGGATGTGCACCGCGTAACGGTTCTGCAGCTTGCTGATGAAATCACCGCAGACTACAAAGGTGCTTGTGCCACAGGGACTGTGCTGCCGCTACCGCGGGTGAAGAGGTCCTCTATGACAGCCGGCATAGACATGTCTCACACGGAGCTTCAAGACCGATCCCTTCCTCATAAGGAAACTTGCCGCGCCAAGAGGGGTAGATTCGATGGAAACGGAGGTCCCATCATGATTCGACGAACAACAGGAGCTGCTGTCAGGTCCGTATGCGCGGCCGTCCCGATTGCCGCGCTGTGTCTGATCGGAGTGTTGCTGATCTCACCGCTTGCGGCTGGGCAAGGCTCAACCGCATCCGTCTCGGTGACAAGCGGAGGCGAGATGAGATTGAGCGTGGGTCCGTACCTTGCAGAGCCGTCCGCTCGATTGGCCGTCGAGCTTGTATGTCAGGACACCGCTTGGGTCGATTGTGGGACGCCTCTTGCCATCGGATGTCGATTGACCGAGGAAGACGGATCGCTGATCCGATCGATCGTTCCGCCGGAAGGCGCACAGGCTCTTGCCTGGATCGCCATGGTTGACTTGGCGGACGAAGCGGGAGCTCCACTCCCAACGGGGCGATATCACGTGGTGCTGGAGACAAGCTCCGGCGAGTTCACCGCGCTTGTCGAGATTGTACCGACGGAGCTTCTGGCATCGCACGGCAGGTTCTCCGCCACCGCCGTCGCCAACGGCCTCTCACTGCGTGTCTCCCGGTTGGTCACGCCGGATGATGACGGGCAAGAGATCGCCATCCGGGTCGGCGATCATCTTCTCGTGGCGCTTCCGGGGAATCCGACCACCGGCTTCGAGTGGCAGAGCAACGTTCTGTATGAATACGCGGTGCTGCGCCCGGTCGGCGAGATCCCGTACGAGTTCCGTTCGGAAGCGGATCCGCATCTGGTCGGATCCCCTGGCGTCTTCCTGTTTCGCTATCAAGCCATCGCAGCCGACCGCCAGGGGTTCCGCTTCACGTACTCGCGTCCGTGGGAGTCCGTCCAGCCGGCTGAAGTCGTGGAATTCGCCGTTGTGGTTCACTAGCCGATCGCCAACGAAACGAGCCGCGCCGGAGATCCCCCCGGCGCGGCTCGTTCGGTTCTCGCGTGTCGAACAGCTACTTGGCAGCGATCGCAGCCAACGCTTGAATGACAGGCTCCATCTGTTCCTTGGCCGTCTGCGGGCCCATGTTCCCGATGCGAAGCGCCTTGCCCCGAAACTCGCCCATCCCGTTGGCGATGAGGATGCGGTGATCGCTTCTCATCCGGCGTACGACATCCGCGGAGTCAAGCCCGGCGGCGGCAAAGAAGGCGAGAATCGTCGGCGAAGCGATCGATGCATCAAACACCGGCGGGTACCCGAGTCCGGCAAGCTGCTCGCGGACCCACAACGCGCTCTCACGATGCCGGCGGATCCGTGCTTCCAACCCTTCGTCGAGGATGATCTCCAGCGCCCGTCGCATCGCCCGGAACACCGGCACCGCCATCGTGATCGGGTACGGATGCCAGTCCGACCACTTCTCGGCGTACTCCTCCCACACGTGGAGGTTCAGATACCAACCCGGGGTTGCCTGGTTTCGAATCCGTTCCCAGCCTCGGGGCGACACGGCGACCAACGCCAGCCCCGGCGGGCACTCCAGGCACTTCTGGGACGCGGTGATGCAGATATCAACGCCCCATTCATCCATCGGAAGCTCGATCCCGCCGACGGACGAGATCCCGTCGACCAGAAACAACAGGTTCCTCTCCCGGCACACCTGCGCCAGCTCCCGGACAGGGTTCAGCAGCCCGCTGGACGACTCGCTGTGGACAACGGCAACGGCTGTCGTCTCCGGGTACTGCGCCAATGCGTCTTGTAGACGGGCGACCGTCACTTGCTCGGTCAGCGGAACGTTCACCACAACCGCGTCGGGCCGGTAGCTACGAGCGATCGAGGCGATCCGCTCGCCGAACAGACCGTTGGAAAGCACCAGCCACTGTTCGTTCTTGGCACTCGTGCTGGAAAAGGCGGCGTCCAATCCGGCGCTCCCGCTTCCGGGGAGGGCGAACACCTTCCCCTTGGTACCGAAGACTCCGCCGAGAAGCGACATCGTTTCGTTGTAGAACGCCGTCCAATCCGGTCCGTAGTGAGGGACAATCGGCCTTGCCATCTCATCAAGCACGTCCTGACGCACTTGCGTCGGTCCGGGGATCATCAGTCTGTATCCATCAAGCATCGTCGTCTCCTGCAAGTTCCGCGAACTCCTCGAGTTCCAGTTCTTCCAACGCCGCGGCAAGCGGACGTCCCGTTTCCTCGTCCCACTCGTGCAAGCGGTAGTATTCCCGGACCATGGCGCTCATTCGAGCCTCGTCCAGAATCGGCTCCTCCATGTCCAGACTCTCCTGCCGTTCGTTCATCAACCGCCACGGAGCATACGCGCTCGGATCTTCCTGCCAGCCAAGCCTCAGATTGATCAGCCGCTCCAGTGTCACGATGCGCCGACCCGCTTGCATGATCCGGCTGGCGTCTGTGGGAAGGCCCGTCATCGCCTTAAACAGCTTCGCGCAGCGCTCCGGCGACGCCCCGTAGGCGGCCGTAGACGTGAACGCGCACAACCCCAGTGCATCCGATACGGCGTAAATGTCTTCGTGCCACCTGACGATCTCGGGCCTCTTCTCGACGATGTCCGAACGCGCATACTTCTCATCGCCGGTAATGTCGGCGATCAGCGCTCGCATCTCCGGGGTCATGCCGAACTCGGCGATGCACTCCGTGTGCAAGTGGTCGGGGCCGCGAGGATTCATGGCAAACGCCAGCGCATAGCCCAGGGCACCCCGGGTCTCCACGCGACTCTGCTCCAGCCCCCGTGTCTGAACCGCCCACTTCCACGAGTCTCCGCCGATTCGCTGGGAGGCGCGAAGCGTTCCTTCGGCCAACAGATCTCCGATCCCGACTCGGTGCGCGATCCATTCCGGGAGCTTGGTCACCGCTTCCTCGCTGCCGAAGCGAAGATCGATCCCGTCCGCCTCCTGTGGCGAAAGGACGCCCCTCTCGACGCACTCCATCGCCCACTGAATGACTCCACCCGTGGAGATCGTGTCCAGTCCAAGATCGTTGCACAATTCGTTCGCTTTCTGTAGAGCACCGATCGAGGCAATCCCGGTTCCCGTCCCCAGGGCGCTGACCGTTTCGTACTCCGGGCCTCCCGAGCAAGCCCCGCGGAACGGACCGTCATCGATGCGGA
>CAZKPU010000120.1:0-4389 GCA_964554715.1 uncultured Thermotogae bacterium
AGCAGCCGAACGCCGGCGGCTACCTTTCGTCCCGCAAGGAGCTTCGCCGCCAAGCGAAGGTCTTCCATCCGTCCGTTGGTGCACGTGCCGAGCAGCGCTTGCTGTACCGGCGTGCCCGCCACCGCTTCCACCGGACTCACGTTGTCCACGGTGTGCGGCTTGGCAACCTGCGGACCGAGCGTCGATGCGTCGAACCGCAGCGTCCGCTCATAGACGGCATCGGCATCGGGGAACACGGGGACGTACTCCGTCTCCGCCCGCTCCTCGAGGAAGCCGAACGTCTTGGCATCGGGGGCGCAGTAGCCGTTCTTGGCACCCATCTCGATCGCCATGTTGGAAAGCACCATCCGCGAGGCAAGGGTCATCGATTCCACGGCTTCTCCGGTGTATTCGACCGACCGGTACAACGCACCGTCGGCGCCGATGTCGCCGATGATCTTCAGGATCAGATCCTTGGCCGTGACCGGCTCCGCAAGCTGTCCGTCAACGACGATGCGGAAGCTCGACGGGGTCTTCAGCCAGATCTTCGACGTGGCGTAGAGCACCGCCATCTCCGACCGCCCGACCCCCGCAGCGAACGCTCCGAACGCTCCGTACGTGGTGGTGTGGGAATCCGATCCGAGGATCAGCCGACCGGGAAGGGCGAATCCCTTCTCGGGGAGCACCTGATGGCAGATCCCAACTCCGGCGTCGCAGAAGCGGCCGATCCCGGTGGCGGCGACGAACGCCCGGATCTCCTTGTGGTTCTGGGCGTACTTCTCCACCGACGCCGGCACCGTGTGGTCAAGGACGACGACGAACCGCTCCGGGTTCTTGACCCGCTTCACGCCGATCTTGGCGAACGTTTTGGCGATCGCCGCCGTGTTGTCGTGCGACAGGCAGATATCAGGCTCGATCTCAACGATCTGGCCGACATCGACGCTGTCCAACCCCGCCTTGGCGGCGAGGACCTTCTGTGCGAACGTCATCCCCACGGACATCACCCCTCGATCGGATCGAAGTTCATGAAATCGGCGTAGTGAAGGATCACCGCTTCCGGCGTCCGCTTGTAGGGATCGCCTTCCTTTGAATGGGTCCCGATGATGTGGAGAACCTCCGCCGGCACCCCGTGCTTGGTCGCAAGCGCCAAACCGGAGAACGGGTGGCGGACCAGCTTCCCGTCGTGCGTCTTGCGCCACGCACCGTCGACCTTCTCCATCTCGACGAGCTTCCCGACGTCGTGCAGAAGCGCGCCGGCAAGCAGCACGTCCTTGTCGAGCGCCAGATCGACCCCGTTGTAGATGTCGTCGAACGTCTCGGCGACCCGAGCGCAGACGGTGGTCACGCTGCGCACATGCTGCGCGAAGTTCAACGAGGACTTCTTCGCCAGCGTGAACGGCATCCGTTCGAGATCGTCCGGAGTCCATCCGCCCTGGGCAAGTCCATCGACCCACGTGTCGATCACTTGCTGCCGAAGCGTTTCATCTGCAATCCACTCGATCTCGGGAAGAATCTCCCGAAGCCTCTCCGCTACTGCCATCCTTCCACCCTCCTTACCGCGTCAATCACCGTACCGTCGCGCCATTCGATCAGCGCGACGATCTCGTCGCTGAACACCGGTTTTCGGGGAGGCTGAATGAACCGATCGGCCTCCGCTTTGATCTCCTCGAGCGTCTTCACCGGCAGCCCGGCGGCTGTGAACCGGTCACGCAGATCGTCCCGCGCCGGATTCACCGCCACCCCCCGCTCGGTGACGATGACATCCACCACTTCTCCCGGGGTGGTGACTGTGGTGACCTCATCGACGATCACCGGGAGCCTTCCCCTCAGGGTGGGGATCGTGATCATCGTCACCTGTGCCCCCGCGGCGACATCTTGATGTCCGCCGATGCCGTGCAGGAGCTGCCCGTCGGAATGCGTGTTGACGTTGACGTTGAACGCCAGGTCCACTTCGGTCGCTCCGAGGAACGCCACATCCAGCATGTACGTCGAGCAACCGCGGGAGTCGTAGTTGGCGTACTGTCCGGGATCCATGATCAGGTGAGCCGGATCGTCCCGGAGCGAGGCGATCGCGTCCAGATCGAACGCCTGTCCGTCGAGGATCGCCCGGACGAGCCCTTCGCGAAGCATATCAACGAGCAATGTGGTCGCGCCGCCCATGGCGAAGTCGCCGACGATTCCCGCTTCTTTCATCGCGTCCCCGACGTACTTGGTCGCCGCAAGCGAGATTCCGCCGGCTCCACCCTGGAAGCTGAATCCATCCTTCAGCAACCCCGATGCGATGACGGCATCGGCGGCCAACCTGGCAATATGGAGACGGGTCGGCGACTTCGTCAGCCGAAGGGTCCCCGAAGCGATGCTCCCAGGATCTCCGATTTCGTCCACGGCAACCACGTAGTCGGTCCATCCCTGTTGGATCTCGAACGGATGGACGGGATACGGCGCGAGGTCGTTGGTGACAACAACTGTCTTGTCAGCGTACTGAGCGTCCACGGTGCAAAACGAGATCGGTCCGCACGGCGTCTTGCCGCGGATTCCGCACGCGTTCCCGTAGCGGTCCGCCTGCGGTGCGGCGATAAACGCAACATCGATGCGAATATCGCCCGCCTCGATCGCCCGCCAGCGGCCGCCATGCGACCGCAGCACCGCCGGCTCGCGAAGCTTCCCGCCCTGGCTGACAAACGCCCCTACCGGGCCGTTCATCGACCCCTCGATCCGGCTGACCACGCCGTTTCGGATGTGATCGACCACCGGAGCGTGCACCGGGAACAGTGCCGTCGGCACCAGACGCAAGTCCTTGATCCCCTTGCGGGCGCAGATGTCGAGCACCGCGTTCACCAGCCGGTCGCCGTCACGGAACGAGTGATGGAAGCTGATCGTCATCCCATCCGACAGCCCGGTCGCCTCGATCGCTGCGTCGAGGCTGGGAAGGAGCTTGTCCTCGCTGCGCCCGATCGTCTTCTGCGGCCGCGCTGCCTTTGCTCCTTCCTGCGTCGACGCAAACGCGCCCATGAACGGCCTCACCGGTTTTCCGGCACGGGTTTCCGGAATCTCACGTCCGAGAGCGTTTCTCATGATCCCCTCCCGGCGGACATACGCTGAGCCAGCTCGAGCGTCCGCCGCGCGCGCTCGAGCACCGGACGATCGATCATCTTTCCGCCGATGGCGATCGCTCCGATCCCTTGCGCCTCCGCTTCCTCGGCCACGAGGACAACGCGCTGCGCGTGTTCGATCTCGGCAGCCGTCGGTGCGAACCCTTCGTGAATGACCGCGATCTGCCGCGGGTTGATCGCTCCCTTGCCATCGAACCCCAGCTCGCGCACGTGTCGTGTTTCTTCGAGGAGCGCTTCACCGTTGTCCACGTCGGCGAATACGGTATCCGACGCCTGAATCCCGGCGCTTCGCGCCGCAGCCACCATCTGCGAACGAGCAAACAACAGGCTCTCTCGCGTCCGCTTCGACCCGACATCCCGGGTGAAGTCCTCCGCACCGAACGCCATCACAACCACACGCGGATCGGCCGCTGCGATCTGCTCGGCGTGAAGGACGCCCTTTGCCGTTTCGACGATCGGCATGATCTTCGTCACGCCAACAGGAACCCCAAGTTCGCTCTCCAGCACAGCCAGTCGCTCGGACAAGCGGACAACATCTTCTGCGCTCTCCGCTTTCGGCAAACAGATCCCGTGCGGACGTCCGGGAAGGATCTCGACAAGATCCTCCTCCCCGTAGGTCTCGAGCGGATTGATGCGCACCCACACCTCATCGAACGCAACCGTCCACAGGAGATGTCTGACAAGCACGCGTGAAGCGACCTTCTCGGACGGTGGAACGGAATCCTCAAGGTCGAGAAGGATGCAATCCGCTCCATGCAACTCGATGCCGACCTGCAATCTGGGGTTGTTGCCGGGTACGTACAGGCGCGTCCGCCGAAGACGGTCCGCGGCCGTCGGCTCTCGATCAAAACCGCCGTTGGGTGTTTCGCATCGTTCTCCAACGCCGGCTTCGCGAACCGCCGTTTCCAGCCTCGCGGCGACAACGTAGTCCAGCGCCCCGAAGTCCGTGATCTCGACGCTCGCCTGTTCGGCGGTGCAGCGGCTGAGCGTTTGCTCGACCAGGTGCCGCAATCCAGGTTCCACCAGCGGCTTGGCGTCGATCCGGATGCCTGCTTCTCCGCGTGTGACGCGGACCATGCAGTCACCTTTGTTCTCCGTTCCGATCTGTACGTGTGACATGGTGAAATCCACCTCTGGGTCGACCCGCTCGCTACGACATCAGCAGCGCCATGACGGCTTTGTGCGCAGGGAGCCTGTTTTCCGCGTCATCGAAGACAACGCTGTGTTTGCCGTCGATGACGTCAGTCGTCACTTCTTCGCCGCGATGCGCGGGGAAACAGTGCAGGAAAATCACGTC
>CAZKPU010000120.1:4399-6244 GCA_964554715.1 uncultured Thermotogae bacterium
CTCGCTACGACATCAGCAGCGCCGTGACGGCTTTCTGCGCATGCATCCGGTTTTCTGCCTGATCGAAGATCGCGCTCCCCGGAGCACGTGATGCCTCGTAGCTGATCTCCTCGCCGTAGTGCGCAGGCAAGCAGTGGAGGATGATCGCGTCGCGTCGCGCAGCGCGGACCGTATCCATATCGACCGTGAATCCGTCGAAGGCGTTCTGTTTGGAGTCGGCTTCGCCTTCTTGCCCCATGCTCACCCAGACATCGGTGTACAGGACATCGCAATCCTTTGCCGCCTCGATCGGATCGTGGAGAACGGCCACGTTGCCGCCGGCGTCCTTGGCGATCCGCACGACCTGCTCATCGGGCTCGAACCCCTTCGGACACGCAATCCGGAAATCCATTCCCACCTTGGCACACCCGATCATCAACGAGTGGGCGACGTTGTTGCCATCACCGATGAACGTCAGTGTCAACCCGTCGAAGCCGCGCTTCTTCTCCCAAACCGTCAGCAGATCGGCAAGGATCTGGCACGGATGGTACATGTCGCACAGGCCGTTGATCACCGGCACATCGGCGTGTGCCGCCATATCGGCGACCGACTTGTGTTCAAAGACGCGAGCCATGATCCCATCTACGTATCCCGATAGGACAATGGCGATGTCTTCTGTGGTCTCCCGCTTCCCGAGCTTGATGTCGTCGGGGCCAAGGTAGATGGCATGTCCGCCGAGCTGAGACATCCCCGTCTCGAACGAGACGCGCGTTCGCAGTGACGGCTTCTGGAAGATCATCGCTAAGGTCTTGCCGCCCAGCATGTCGTGCCTTACTCCGGCACGCAGTTCCAGTTTCAGGTTTCGAGCTGTCTCGAGAATCTCGAAGATCTCTTCGGCCGCGAGATCCGCAAGTGTGACCAGGTGCTTCGCCTTCATTCGGCTCCCCCTCTAGCTTGCATCCGTCTTCGACCCCGGCGGCCGCCGTCGGACCTGGCCGGAATCGAGCCCTATCGTCCGTTGCATCGTCGATGGTGCTCGCTTGTCAGCGAGAAGCACTTGAACCCTGGTGCATCGCTGATCATCGAGAGCACCGGAATGATAGCCAAACGGCACGAATCGGCCAAGGGTCGGCGACTGCTTCCGTCGCCGGAAGCATCCAAGAACTGCCGTGGAAGCGGCGCATTGAAATCGCGTCCCACACAAGGAGGCAGGCCGAACCCACTCCAAACGGACGTTCGTCAGTGGTTTGCCTCCGAAGCGGACCGCCGGATCCGGATGGCGTAGATCCCGAGCAGGTTGGCACCGATGATGTCGGTCAGAATCCGGTCACCGACCATCGCAGCCTGGTCCGGTGTCCCGCCGAGTGTATTGAGCAACCGCAGGTATCCTCGGCCCAGCGGCTTCCCCGCGTTGTGAAGCAGCGGAACTCGCGCTCGCAACAGCACAACGGCATCATCCTCCACCGCTCGCCTGCGGTTGGTCAGGATACCGATTGAGATCCCCAGTTCCTCTGCATGATCGAGGAACGGCTCAACGCCCTCGTCCAGGCGACCTGAGTGCCGACCGCCGAGGGTATTGTCAAGATCGAGCAAGACAAAGCGGATCCCACGTTCGATTAGGCCTCGGAGGTTGATCTCACCCAGCGTCGAGACCGTCTCGTGAGGCCGGAGAAGGCGCATCCAGTTCCCCTTTCTTGAAGTCGTGCACTCGTCCTACCTGCTGCAAACGCTGCAAGATCTCGAGGAACTCATCCTCCATCCCTGCCGCAACGTACGTCTTGAAGTACATCCGCCCGTCTTGAAGACGGTACTCCCGCCGTACATTCGCAACGCCGTCGTACGCGCTGATGATCGCATCGACGAAGT
>CAZKPU010000121.1:0-1135 GCA_964554715.1 uncultured Thermotogae bacterium
GTGAAATATTTGCTAAAAAAGCAGCTTTTAATCTATTGGACTCTTCCACTTTCCACCTCTGTGCCATCGGGGTCGCCGGGGAAGAGCGGATGGCGGCAGCCGGCGTGTGTTTCAGCGACCAAGACGGACGAGCCAGCCGCTACGCGGGGCGCGGCGGGCTGGGCGCCGTCATGGGAAGCAAGGGGCTGAAGTTCATTGTCGTGGACGATTCCGGAGCTAGCGATGTTCCGATCCAGGACCCCGACCTGTTCGACGCCGCTCGCAAAAAGGTCGCGGCCGCACTGACGGAACATGCGATCACCAAGCCGAAGGGGGCGTTGAACAGCTACGGTACAGCTGTCCTTGTCAACATCATCAACGAAGCAGGGGCCCTTCCCACACGAAACTTCAGCTCCGGACGGTTTGAAGGAGCGGCCAAGATCGCGGGAGAAGCGATTTTCGACGGCAACAAGGAGCGCACGGGACGGGAGCTGTACAACCATGCCTGCTCGCCGGGCTGCATCATCCAGTGCTCAAATAGCTGGCACCGGCCCGATGGATCGGAACATACATCCTGTGTGGAGTACGAGTCGGATTGGGCACTGGGCGCCAACTGCGGCATCGATGATCTAGATACCATCGCAGAGATGAACAAGCTCTGTAACGATTACGGGCTGGACACCATCGAGATCGGCGGTGCTCTTGCTGTGGCGATGGAGGGTGGTGTCGCCGATTTTGGCGACGGCAAGCGGGCGATCGAGCTGCTTCACGAGATCGGACAGGCCACGCCGCTGGGGAGAATCCTTGGCAACGGAGCGCTGATCACGGGGCGAGCGTTCGGCGTGGAACGCGTTCCTCATGTGAAGGGGCAGAGCATGCCGGCGTACGAACCTCGTGCCATCAAGGGGATCGGCTTGACGTACGCCGTCTCTACGATGGGAGCCGACCATACGTCCGGGTACACCATCTGCCCGGAGATCCTCGGCGTTTCCGGCAAGCTCGATCCGCTGAATCCGGACAAGGCGGCGGTGGCACGGACCTTCCAGTATGCAACGGCGTTTATTGACACCACCGGCCATTGCTTGTTCATTGCGTTCGCCATCCTCGATATCGCTTCCGGATTTGATGGGATGATCGAGGAATGCAACGGCGTACT
>CAZKPU010000121.1:1145-6140 GCA_964554715.1 uncultured Thermotogae bacterium
GCGATTGCTCAAATTCTTGCCGATGAAGGCGCCGCGGTCGCCATTCTCGACATCCCCTCCGGATGCGAAGGAATGATCGAGGAATGCAACGGCGTACTCGGGACCCGCTGGACCGCCGACGACGTCACGCGGATCGGCGAAGAGATCCTGGAATTGGAGCGGGACTTCAATCGAGGCGCCGGGTTCACCAAGCTCGATGACCGTCTCCCGGAGTTCATGTCTCGTGAGCCGCTTCCCCCGCACAACGCGGTGTGGGATATCGAAGATCGGGAGATCGACGGCATCTTTGCCTAGAGAACGGTAACAGGGCAGGGCGCTTCGGCACCCGTCATCCGGCCCGCGTCCTGTCTTGCCGTCCTGCGCGATCCGAACCGGATCTCAAGAGGAAGAGGCAGCCGATGATTGACGTGCACTTGTACGGGAAACTGCGCCGCTTCTGCGCCGAGCGCGCGGCAAACGCGAACTCCATTCTGACTCTGCCTCACGAGGAGGACGATACCGTAGGATCGATCGCTGACCGGATCGGAATCCCTCGAGAGGAACTCGGCAGCAACCTGTTTGTCAACGCCTGCTATGCGACGGTCGAAACACCCGTTCCCGAGGGCTCCCGTGTCGGTCTGTTTCCCGATGACATGCAGCTTCTCTACAAGTGGTACTTCGATCCGAAAGCCAGCAAGACATGAACGTTGAAGTTCGAGTGTTCGCGACACTGGCTGATCATGCCGGAGTGCGTGCCGGTTCTGTCATGTCCGTGGAGCTACCGGACGGCTCCGACCTGTGCACCCTACTGGAAGCCATGGGCATCCCGAACGATCGTGTCCATCTTGTGATCGTTGACGGGCACGTGACTCACGATCGTTCGGTTCCTCTGCGGGATGGATCCCGGATCGGGCTGTTCCCCCCGGTTGGAGGGGGATAGCGTGCTTGGAGAAGCGAGCAAGCATCCGAGGGCCTTCGCCAAGTGGATTCAGGAGTGTCTGTCCGACTGGGGATGCCGAGGGCACAGCAAGAACGATCACAGCAAGCGCGCCGCGTAAGGAACGTGGGCACACGGTGAAGGGTCGCGTGATCACGGTTTCTCTCGTGATTCGCGCTCGTTGCCACCGCACAGGACGCCGTCATTGCATGACGTGCCGGCCTCCGAAAATCGCAGCATCTGTGTCCTAGGACGTTTTCGTGTTCAAGAGGTGAAGCGAATGCAGATACCGGTGCCGCACTTCGGGTCCCGGGAAACCAGAAGTGAACCGAACGGCCTCGGATGAACCACCAAGGCGTAGAACGATGGACATTGTAGGAAACGGGCCGCTTCAAGCGGGAACCCGAGGCAAGTGAGATGTGGAAGGGCTGAGACATCGACGTGACGGATGCACAGCTGATCGAAGCCGTTGCCACAGGAAGCCGGTCCGCTTTCCGGAGCCTGTACGAACAGTATGCCGACCGGATCCTTCGTTTCGCCCAGACCATCGTCCGCGAACCGCACCTTGCCGAAGAGGTGCTTCAAGAGACGATGATCGCCGTTTGGAAGAGTGCCGATCGGTTCGGGGGAAGATCCAAGCTGTCGACCTGGCTTCTGGGGATCGCCAGGAACCAGGCCCACAGCCTTCTTCGGCGTGAGAAGCGAGGTCAACGGACGCCTGCGCAGACGAGGGAGACGGACGACCCCGCTCCAAGCATCGAACAGCAAGTGGTCTTGGAGAAAGCTCTCCGAGCCCTGACCCCTGCACAGCGCGAGGTGCTGCATCTCACGTTCTACGACCATCTCACCGTCAACGAGGCAGCAGATGTTCTGGGAATCCCGCCGGGAACCGTGAAGTCGAGGATGTATCACGCAAGGAGAGTTCTCGCCAAGGAGCTGCAATGATCCAACACACAAGCGACCATGAATCGGTGCCACCGATCCATTGCCTTGAAGCCAAGGAGCTGATGCCGTGGTTTGTCACCGGAAGGCTCACCCCCGAACAAGAGGATCGGTTCGCGGCCCACTTGTCGGAGTGCACTCACTGTCAACGGGAGCTTGTCGAGGTCTTACGGTTGCAAAACGCCGTTTCGTCGCACATCGAAAAACGCCCCGCGGCAACGGATGAGATTTGGAAGAAGCTTCGATCCCGGGCGTTTGCAGCGGATATCACCAGCATCGATGTCGGAACGTTGTTGCTGGGGTTCCAGTTGGGCATCCGCGCTTCAACCAAGCACTCGTCGCTCAACGGAAGCCTTCGCATTCTGGGCAAGACATACCGCGTACTCGGTCACTCCGGAACCCGGGGCCCGGCAAAAAGGGACCGCTCAGATCCTGGCGCCTCCATCGCACGAGACACTGAGATCAAAGCGGAGAAGGAGGAAAGCGATGTTTAGATCTCAAGATCATCGAACGCAGGATTCGAGCCGCGCGCCAAACCATGGTCCCGCGGATGAGCTCCAGCGTGAGAAGGAAAGGCTCCGGATGGAGAAGGAGAAGCTGGAGCAGGAAATGGAGAAACTCCAAGAGAAGCAGCAGCAGAAGCTGGAACAGCTTCAGGAAGCGTTCGATGATCGCCTCGAGCGCATCCAAGACGTGTTCGAGGAGAAGCTCGAACACCTCGAGGAGCTTCAGGATCGGTTGGAAGAGATGGAAGACGAACTCGAGGACCGAGACGGCTCGCTGGAAAGCGCTGATGAGCTTCGCGAGGTTCTTGATGTCGTCTCCGAGAGGATCCCCGGACTGATGCAGGGGATTCAGGAAACGATCTTCTCTCCGGAAAGCTCCAAGCAGATGGCCGAATCGATCGCGCAGTTTTTCAAGACGCTGATCGATTCAGGGATCTCTCGGGACAGCGCCAACAGTCTGACGATGATGCACATGAGCAATCTGCAAGAGACGTTCCATGCACAGCACACTCGTACTCGACCTCATCCGGGAAAGGCAGACAGGCTGCATCCGGAGCCTCCTGTTGCACCTGAAAGCCCCGACGAGCCCGAACCACATCGCGGCCCATCCGAAGCCGATCCCACCTCCTCGGGACCGCAGCCGCGAATTGAGGAGTGACCTCGCGGGCAGAGCGGGGACGTGAAGCGTCATCAAGCCGCTCCCGCAGCGGAGGACTCGCGGTCTTGTTGCGAACAGGACCCGCGGTCCTGTTTCGAACAGGACCCAGGCGTCCTGTGCCGGCGTGTTCGATCGAACACACGAAACCGACACGGCATCCCCATCGAAGCTCCCGACTTCCGGCGGGGGACCGGCTCACAACACGGTATGATGTGGGATCATGACGCAAGAGGATCGTAGGAGAGCCGAAGACAGGGGATCGAAACGGCGCGGGATCTTCTTCTTGGTGCTGATTCTTGCGGGAGTAGGAATCGGAGTCGGATTCACGCTCCAACCTCCTGCCGTTCCCACGGAGGCTTCTCAACCGGAAGCGCCGGCAACTCCTACCGACTCCCCGTCCCTGCAGGAGCCGCTTGATGCCGCTTCAGGCGATCTCATCAGTAGTGATCCTGCAGACGCGCAAACGGAAGCTCTGCCGGAAGACTCCGCGTCCAGACCCAATGCAGACGCAGCCGCTGGGACGGATCCCGATCCAGTGATCCCCAGCGGACCGAGACGAACCGAGATCGGGTACAGCGTGGGCCAGTTCGCGCCGGGGTTCTCGCTTCTTGATCTGGACGGCAGGCACGTATCTCTCGCATCGTACCGCGGCCAGGTTGTGTTGCTCGATTTCTGGGCGTCTTGGTGCTCCCCGTGCCGTCAGACGCTACCGCATCTTCATCGGCTTGCCGCGGACCTCGCCGGCGACGGATTGGTGTTTATCGGGATCAACCTGGATCGCCGCCTGGAGGATGCGATCTCCTCCCTTGAAGACAACCCGTTTCATCGGATGATCCCCGTCCAAGGCACAACCACCGTTGCCCGAGAATACGGCGTTTCCGGCATCCCGCGCACATTTGTCATCGATCGAAGCGGCGTCATCCGGTTCGCCGGACATCCGGCGGCGCTCGCCGCCTCGGCGATCGAACCCTGGTTGTAGTTCTCTTTCTCTGCGATTCCCGTGGCAGATCCGCGAAAACCGCCGTTTCCCATCACGGCTCGGCAAGCCGACAACATCCGCTATAATCGCACCCTCTAACCCCGGAACTATTGAAGGAGGCATCAGCGTGGACACGCTTGCTCTGTACCAGAAGTACTTGCGCGAGATCAGCAAACTGAACTCGGCGGTCGCCTTGCTTGTGTGGGATCAGCGCACCTACATCCCCAAGGGGGGGCACGAGGCACGCGCCGAAGTGGTCGGCAAACTCTCCACGATGGCGTTCGAGATGTCCGTTTCCGACGAACTCGGCGGATACCTCGAAGCTCTGGAGGGGCAAGACGGCCTCTCCGAAGCGCAGCAAGCCAGCGTGCGCGTCGTCGGAAAGCAGTACCGTCGAACCAAGGCGATCCCCGCAACGTTGTTCGAGCAGTATGTCATCGACCGCAGCAAGAGCGAAGCCGCCTGGGAGCAAGCCAAGGAGAGCGGCGACTTCGCGCAGTTCGAGCCGCATCTGACGAAGATGGTGGACTACGCCAAGCAGTTCGCCGAATACTACGGCTACGAGGACTGTGCGTATGATGCCCTGCTCGAGGAATTCGAGCCGGGGATGACCTGCCGCGAACTGAAGACGATCATCGAGCCGCTGCGTGAGCAGCTTGTGCCGTTACTTCGTCGTCTGATGGAAGACGGAACTGCACCGGATGGCAGTCGACTCGCAGGAAGCTTCCCGGTGGATAAGCAGCACGAGCTGTCACTGCGTGCCCTTCGAGCGATGAACTACGACTTCGACCACGGGCGGATGGACGACACGGTGCATCCGTTCACGATCGGAATCGCCCCTGGCGACGTCCGCGTCACCAACCGGTTCATCGAGACCATGCCCCTGTCCGGGTTGATGAGTGCCATGCATGAAGGCGGACACGCTCTGTACGACCTCGGGATGCCCGCCGCACTCCATTACCTGGGACTCGGAAACGGTGCTTCCTTCGGTTTC
>CAZKPU010000122.1:0-6133 GCA_964554715.1 uncultured Thermotogae bacterium
CTGCTGGCTGTTGCGGATCGGGCGGTACGAGAACGCCCGATACACGATCGGGCGGTACAAGAACGCCCGATACATGATCGGGCGGTACGAGAATGCCCGATAGGCGGTTCCGACCGAGCTTCTTGCTTCCTTGCCAGAGATATGTGTTGGACGATTCTGCTATGCTGCCGCTTGCTCGGGGCCGGGGGCGGCTTGTGATGCGGATTCTGTGGAGGGAGCCGTGTCGCCGGCTTGATCGTGATCGGGGAGCAAGCGGTCGATGTTGCGGATCGGGCGGTACAGGAACGCGGCTGCCGCGACGAGTGCGCCCAGCGCCCCGAACAAGATGAACATCAACCCCATCCCCGCACCCGGGCCGGAGCCCACAAGCTTGGCAAGGGTCAAGGAGAAAGGCGAGTCGGCGAGCATCAGCGGCTCGAACACGCGGTCGGCGAGGACGCCGGCAAGCGGCAGCGCCACCGCTCCGCCGATCTGACCGATCACAATTCTGGCCGAGAAGACGCGTCCTTGAAGATGCGGAGGGATCTTGGTCTGCCAGATAGCGTGGCTGGAGCTGTTGGCCACCGGAACAAAGAACATCGCCAGGAAGGCTCCTGCTCCCCAAAGCGCAACTCCCTGCCCGATGCCGATAAGAATCTCACCGAACAGACAGGAGGCGATCACTGCAAGCAGAAGCGCATGGATTCGATACTTCGCCTTCGGGCCTCCCCACAGACTCAGCAGAGCGCCGCCGGCAAGCCCCCCGACGCCGAACAGCATCTGAACGGTTCCGAGGACCAACTCATTATTGCCACTGCGGGCAAGGATCATCGGAGCCAAGACCCCGCCACCAAAGGTGAGAACCAGGTTCAGCGTCAGGAACAAGAACAGCAAACCGCTCAAGCTGGGCCGGGCAAAGATGTATCGGAAGCCGAATAGGCTGTCGGCGAGAAGGCTTCTTCTCCGGGTTTCGTCCACGTGATGTTTCGCCGGTTGAGGGATCCGTACAAGGAGCAACGCCCCGATCGCGAAAAGGAACGTCACGATATCGATCGTCATGACGCCGCCGATCCCGATGAACACCAGCAACGCTCCGGCGGCCATCGGTGCGAAGATATTCGCCGCCGATTCGGCCACCCCAAGCATGGCGTTGGCCCGCGTCAGGTGTTTCTTGTCGACCATCAAGGAGATGGATGCGGAGTAGGCCGGGAACTGGAAGGATCCGAACGCCCCGGCAAACGCTGCCGCCGCGTAGATATGCCAGATCTGGAGGGCGTCCATCTGGTAAAGCGCAAACAGCGCAACGGTCGCCAATCCGGCAGCAAGATCGCTGAGCATCATCACCAGCTTGCGGTTCCAGCGGTCGACAAGGGCGCCGGCGATCGGGCTGAGGAGAACTCTGGGCAGAAACCCGAAGAACCCGACCAGTGCGAGCGCCGTCGCTTGTCCGGTGATCTGCCAAGCCCAGATCATCAGGGCAAAGTGGGTCATCCCCGAACCGACCATGGACACAAGCTGGCCGATCCACACCACGGTGAATCCGGCCATGCCGGATCGCCAAGCCGGTAGAGGTCTCCCATCCGGTTGCTGCGGAGTTCGATGAGGAGCGGTGGGCGTTTCTGTCAAGGGGAATCTCTCCTTTGTTGACTATGTGTCGCTTGAACCACCCGTCTTGGTTCAACCTTCGGTTCGAGGCGATCGGGCACATGCCAGACCCACCAATCCGCCACAGCTTCCCCATCAGGCGAGGGTACGGTCACAAAGGTCACACAACCTTGGGCATCGGAGGAATCTGTCATGGGGTACGGAGCCTACTTGGGCGGCTGGTGGATGGTTCTTCCGGTAGCTGTCGTCATCGTTGGAGTCATCCGGCTGATCGGTTTTGGGATCCGCCGAGCAACACACACGTCTCCCGCAGACGAGTCCGAATCGGATGACGGGACGCCGCAGGGCTCCGCTCTGGACGTTCTCAAGAAACTGTACGCTCGTGGTGAACTGACGCACTGGGAATTCGAGAGGATGAAACGCGATCTTCGCGACTGACATATCGGGGGGGGCGCTCCTCCTTTGCTTGTTCCGGCGCTTGTGTCCCTTGCACCGGGTGCCGCTGATGCGAAGAATGAAGACCTGACCCCACTTAAGGTCGAAGGAGCTACGGACGATGACACTCTTGATGATCCTCAAACTGGTTGCCGCCGGCGTAACGATGGTCGTTGGCGCGATTTCGCTGATCTGGCCGAAGAAGGCAGCATCGTTTACGGGCCTCCCCGTGGATTCACCTCGTGGCACATCCGAGATTCGTGCAATCCTTGGCGGACTGTTCATCGGACTCGGGCTAGCAGTGCTGTTGTTCCGCAGTCCGGGTGCCTATCGGACGCTTGGAACCGGCTATCTGGCGATCGCTGCCGCCCGCGCGTTCTCTCTTTTCGCCGACGATGCCTCAACCGGCTCCAACTGGATCAGCCTGGCGAGCGAGGTCGTCCTTGGAGTTCTTCTCGTGTTGTAGGGCTTCGGGATCGTCTCTTCCTCCGGAATGTCTGCAAGCGGTCAACCATCCATGGGGTGCAGAACGAAGCCAGGATCGGCTTCTTCTCGGTGTGAAGCCGAACGACGTCTGATGCGCAGATCCGGCAAGCGGTGCAGCGAGGTGCGCTTTTCGTGTATGTCGTGTACGATTCGATATACACAAAAGCCTACGGTCGCCATCCGGTCGAAAAGGGTGGGTGCGCATGGACGAACGATACGTCAACAAGTCCCTTCAGCGAGCTCTCCGCATCCTTGACGTCTTTGATGCCGAGCACACAGCACTAACCGCCACCGAGATTGCCCAGCGACTTGATGTGACGTGCGGAACGTTGTTCCCCGCACTGAAGACGATGGAACGTCACGGCTACTTGGTCCGCAACGAGCACAAGCAATACTCACTGGGGATGAAGGTTCTCGAGTTGGCACAGGTCGTGCTCGGTCGCGTTGACCTTCGGAGCATCGCCAAGGATGTCCTCCGCGACACGGCGGTCGCCCACAGTGTGAACACACATTTGGCTGTCCTCTACGACGAGTCCGTGATGTATCTTCACCGAGAGGAAGGGGTGCCGAGTGTCGTGCTCAAGGAGGTTGTCGGCAAAACGGCGCCCGCTCACTGTACGGCGTTGGGCAAGGTGCTTCTTGCTGCGAAGGTCCCGGCCGTACGGGCCGAGATCCTCGAAGGAATGTCGTTGGCTCGGTTCACTCCGCGGACGATCTGCGATCCCTCGCAGTTTGCCGAACACCTTCGTGAAGTCCGGAGGCGAGGCTACGCGGTCGAGAATGAAGAGTTCCACCTGGGGAGTCTGTGTGTCGCGGCACCGATCCGAGACTATCAGGGCACGGTCATCGCTGCCGTGAGTCTGTCGACTCCCGTCTCAACGACCCAAACGAGAAGCATCCGTCAACTCGCAGGAATCATCTGCCGGGCCGGAGAGACGATCTCAGAACGGATGGGACATATCCAGCGGTCGGAGCCGTAGGCGGCGCGGTGAGGAGGCGGTGAATGGCGGTATTCAAGGAGAAAGACGAGCGACGGCCGGAGTGGGAGATCCCCTCCGGCGTCTATGTTGTCAGTTTGAAGTCGGGTGACCGGGTCAACGCCTACGCTGCGGCGTGGATCGTTCGCGTGTCGGAAGTCCCGGTGATCATCCAGACGGCGGTCTGGGAGGAGAACTACTCGTACGAGTTGGCGCAAGACTGCACGCATTTTGCCGTGCATATCCTGGAGAAGGGACAGCAGGATGTGGCGCTTCACTTCGGCCGACAGAGCGGCCGTGACATCGACAAGCTGGACGGGATCAAACATCACCCCGGTGTCTCGGGTGTCCCGATCCTCGACGAGTGTCTTGCCTTCCTGGAGTGTGAAGTCATCTTCCGCAAGAGGTTTGGAGACCACATCGTGCTTGTGGGCGCACCGGTCAGCTCCGCGATCAATCACAAGGGAGAGGCCCTGATCTACAACTACAAGGATTTCCAATGAGCATCGTCAATGTGCTGATTCCCGTCCATCTTCCCGAAGCGTGGCGGGATCTTGCCGTTTCAAGGTATCAACGCTACGCCGCTCCGGGAACGCACGTGCTGGGCACGATGCTCTCCCGCGAACAGCAAGATGCGTGTGATCGATCGGGAGGCTTGGAAGAGATCCTCCTGCAAAACGCGCAACGGTCGGAAAACGAGCACGGAGTGGAGGCCCACATCATCGACTGCTTCGGCGACCCCGGGATGAGCGTTCTTGCCGACAAGTGTTCGGTGCCGGTTGTCGGTGTCGGTCAGGTGGGACTCGTCTTCGGGCACGTCGCGTTCAAGCGGTTCTCCGTGATCACAAGCGAATCGGACGTTATCGGGAAAATCCGGGAGTCCGCGGATCGATACGGCGTGTCGACGAGGCTTGATGATGTCCGGGCGATCGAGATGCATGTGACGGAGATCTACAACCATCGGGATCGAGCTCTTGCTGCGTTGGTGGAGCAGGCAAGAACGCTTGATCGAGAGAATGAGGGGATCGTGCTTGGCTGCACCGAGCTGGCGCAATCGGCCGCGAATCTGCGTGCCGAGCTTGCGGATCTCGGCTGGAATGTGCGGGTGATTCATCCGGTCGCGGTGGCGATCCGTGCTGTCGAGGCAGCGTTGGTGGCGGAGCGTGCCGAGCGTGCGTAGTGGATGCCCAGTGTCGTACCGGCGCGATGTCCGGGAAACTGCAAGGGAGGAGGGGGCATGAAACGATTGACGGTCGATCCGTCACGGTGCACGGGATGCGAAAGCTGTGTGCTCACCTGTTCGTTTGAGCATGATGGCGCTTTTTCGCTCGATCAAGGGAGGATCCGCATCAAGCGGGACGAGACGAACGGACGATTCTCTCCGCAGGTCTGTGTTCAATGCGACGAGCGTCACTGCGTTCAAGCCTGTCCTGTGGGGGCTCTCACCATCGACGCGTCGCTCGGGATCGTCCGGGTCGACGCGGATCTGTGTACCGGATGTCGCGTTTGCGAGAAGGCGTGCCCCTACGGCGGGATCCAGTTTGCTGCCGACGTACGACATCCGTTGATCTGTGATCTGTGCGGCGGGGACCCGGCGTGCGTGAAGACATGCCGTCTCCCTCAAGCGGTTCGCTGGATGGACGGACCGGATGAGGACCTGCGGGAGGCGACATGACCGGCGACACGAGCAAAAGAGAGATCCTGAGGTTCCGTGTGGTGCGAGTCGATTTGAGCGCGGGAACAACGGAAACGTCCGTCCTGCCCACCGAAGACGTGGCTCGGTTCCTTGGAGGCCGAGGAGTTGCGGCTGCGCTTCTTGCCCGCACGCTCGCAAGCGGTAAGCGGTTCGACCCGCTGTCACCTGAAGCGCCGATCCTGTTCAGCATGGGGGCGCTCAGCGGGACCAACGCGCCGATGTCCGGACGATCGAACATCACGTTTGTCAGTCCGGCCACAGGGCTCTACTGCAAGACGAACGTCGGCGGGCATTTCGGCCTGGCTGCACGACTGAACGGGATCGATGTTCTCGAGATCCGAGGCGCCGCTGAAAAGCCCGTTGTCCTCTGGTGCGACGGAGGGCGTGTAGAAATCAGGCCGGCTGAGCACCTTTGGGGCAAGGGCGTCCGTGAGACAACCCGCATCCTGCAGGACGAACTGGGTGACGATACAACCGTTGCATGCATCGGACCCGCAGGTGAGAACCTTGTGAGGTTCGCGTCGGTGATGTCCTCGGTCTACAACGCGGCGGCTCGGGGTGGGGGCGGCGCCGTCATGGGCAGCAAGCGGTTGAAAGCGATCGCGATCGCTCGACCCTCGGGAGCGAGGCTGTGTCCCGCCGATCCGGAAGCGTTCCGAGCGGGATGCGATGAGATGCGAGAGGCGCTTCTCGAGGATTCGATGGCCGACAGCTACTTCACCTATGGTACGGCGGCATCGGTCGATCAGATGAACGAGACCCACACGCTCCCTTCCTACAACTTTCAGCGTGGGAGCGTGGAAGAGATCGAGCAGCTGACCAGCCAGTACTGGAACCGAACCGGGCTGCTGAAGGGAAGGATCGGTTGCGCTTCGTGTATCTACTCTTGTCATCGGTTCATCCGCATCGATGACGGTCCGTTCCGCGGGGCTTGCTCGGGAGGCCCGGAGTACGA
>CAZKPU010000123.1:0-6122 GCA_964554715.1 uncultured Thermotogae bacterium
CGGCGGGGAGCCCAAGGGATGGGTGTTGCGAAACTCCGGGGAATGGGATAACGTTACCCGACATTCGTAAGAAGAGCACTGCGCCGAGCCGTGATTGACATGTCGAATGCTGTTGCGATACCATCCCGGCGCATTCATTCTTGATCCTGATGTGAGCAACAGCGAATCCAGGAGGTTTCGTTCGTGGTTGAGAACGGCATCCAGAAGAGATTGCCCAAACGTGTAGGCAATTATATGCACGCGATCGGGCGGCGGAAGCGGTCCACGGCCCGCGTGTACTTGAGCGAGGGAAGTGGAACGATCACGATCAACAAGCGGCCGGCGGACGAGTACTTCGCCCAGTTCCTGAACGCGTCCGATCATCTCGAGAAGACGCTGAAGGAGCCGTTCTACCTCACGGGAACCGTCGGACGATTCGACGTCATGGCACGGGTTCGCGGTGGTGGGTACACCGGTCAGCTCGAAGCGGTTAAGCTGGGCATCGCACGCGCGTTGACCGGCATCACCGAAGAGTACAGAGCTCCGCTGAAAAAGGCCGGTTGCCTCAAGCGTGACCCGCGAGAGGTCGAGCGGAAGAAGTACGGGCGTCGAAAAGCCCGCAAGAGCGAGCAGTACTCCAAGCGTTAGCGGAGGCTTTGGTGAAAAAGGACATTCATCCCGACATGAAAAAGGCCGTCATTCGCTGTGGTTGCGGTGCGGAGTTCGAGACCCTGTCCACGGTCGACGACGTACATGTCGATATCTGTTCCAAGTGTCACCCGTTCTTCACGGGTGAGGAACGTTTCATCGACACCGAGGGTCGCGTAGAACGGTTCCGCCGTAAGTATGGTGCCAAGGATCCGGAGCAGGAACAGGGTCAGGCCCAAGCGGAGGAGAACTAGCGCATGCCGCCCGTTGGCGGACAAGCGGTCCTTGAAGGGGTTATGATGCAGAACGGCGATCGCATTGCGGTCGCCGTTCGTCGTCAGGACGATCAGGAGATTGTTGTCCGTGATCTGCCGATGCGGCAGGTTCTGCCCCGCCTCTCCAAAGTGCCGGTGATGCGTGGCGTCTTCCGGTTTGTGTCGATGTTGGTGCTCGGCATCAAGGCCTTGAACCTGTCGGCCTCTCTTGCGTTTCCCGAAGACGAGCAGCTCGGCAAGGGGGGCACGGCGATCACGATGATCGTTGCCATCGCCATTGCGATCGGTGTCTTTGTCGTGCTTCCGTTGTTTGTCGTCAACAGCTTCGAGTCCCTTCGAGCGGGCAACTCCGTGGTGTTCAATCTGATCGAGGGCCTTTTCCGATTGGTGTTGTTCCTCGGGTATGTGTTCGCCATCTCACGGATGAAGGAGATCAAGCGTGTGTTTCAATACCACGGCGCCGAGCACAAAACGGTCCATGCCTACGAGGCCGGTCTTGATCTCACCGTGGAGAATGCTCGGGGATACACAACCCTGCATCCGCGTTGTGGAACAGCGTTCCTCATGATCGTGCTGGTGATCGCCATCCTTGTGTTCTCGCTTGCCGGCAATCCGGTGTTGTGGTTGAAGCTTCTGTCGAGGATCTTGCTGCTTCCGGTCGTAGCCGGCGTGTCGTACGAAGTGCTGCAGTTCTCGGGGAGACATTCGGATCGTCGCTTGGTTCGTGCGTTGAGCGCTCCGGGACTGTGGCTGCAGCGGCTGACAACCTCTGAGCCGACCGATGACATGCTCGAAGTGGCGATCGCATCCCTGAAGCATGTGACCCAACCGGTGACCGTGCGAGATGAAGTCACCGCCAACGCCGGAGTTGTCCATCGCGATCCCAATCCGGCCTGCACGGGCTAAGCCCTGAGCCTGAATCGAGCTCGGGGTCTCACGAGCACGTCCCCGTTTGTCTGATCGAACCATCGGCATCGATCGGTGTGCATTCGAATTCACGCTCGTCCCCACTCGCGAAACACGATCGTAGCGGTTTCGACTGCCGGACCTGCGCCTGAGACCGACTGTGGCTACGCGGAAGGATGCGATGTGGGTTCGGGGAAGCTTCCCAACCCCAGGTTCGGATGGGGAGCAAGCGACAGGTCGTGAGATTCCTCCAACTGGTAGTGCCGGAACGCGGCGACAGCGGCGATCATCGCGGCGTTGTCCGTGCAGAACTCAAGCGGCGGAATCCAGACGCGGATTTCGCGTGCAGCGGCCTCCTCCTCGAGACGGGTGCGGAGCGTCACGCTCGCCGCAACGCCGCCGACAACGACAAGATCCGAGAGGTGGTGGCGGCGGGTCGCCTCGACGGCCTTGGCGGCCAGCACATCGACGACACTGGCGACAAACGACGCAGCGATATCGTTCTGATCGGCGTGGGGTTCCTTCTGCAGGTAGGTCATAACCGCCGTCTTCAGTCCGGAAAAGCTGAAATCGAATCCAACGTGAGCCATCGGACGCGGGAAAGCGACCGCCTTGGGATTCCCGATCTGAGCGCGGCGATCCAGCTCGGCGCCAGCGGGATATGGGATGCCTAGCTTCTTCCCAACCTTGTCCAAGGCTTCGCCCGCAGCATCGTCTACGGTTGTTCCAACGGTCATGTAGCTTCCGTACTCATTGACACGGACCAGGAGGGTGTGACCGCCTGAGACGATCAGCCCCATGAACGGAGGTTCGACCTCGGGATGCGCAAGCCGGTGCGCAAACAGGTGGCCCTCGAGGTGGTTGACGCCGAGAAATGCAGCATCGGCTCCGAACGCGAACCCCTTGGCGTAGGAGAGGCCGACCAGCAAGGGGCCGACAAGACCGGGGCCGTAGGTGGCGGCAACCAGGTCGATCTCCTTCTCGGCGATCCCCTTCTGCCTGAGCGCCTCCCGCACAAGAATCGGGAGCTTCCGCAAGTGGTTGCGAGACGCGACTTCGGGGATGACGCCTCCGAACTCCGCATGGATCTTCGCCTGCGAGTAGATAAGGTTGGCGAGGAGTTCCTGATCGGACGCTCCGCGAACGATGGCGACCGCTGTCTCATCGCACGAGGTCTCGATCGCCAGTGTGAGGGGCAGCTTAGCCTTGGATCGTTGAGCGGTCATTGGACGGCGTCGGGATCGAGCACCCCGATGTAAGGAAGGTTGCGATACAGCTCGGCGTAATCCATGCCGTATCCGATGACGAACTCGTCCGATTCCAGGGTGAACCCGGCGTAGTCGACGTTGACATCGACGACCCGCCGCACCGGCTTGTCGATGAGTGCGCAGACCCTAACCGATGCCGGCTTGCGCGCGGAGAAGACGCGCAACAGGTAGTCCAACGTATTCCCGGTGTCGACGATGTCTTCGATGATGATGACGTCGCGGCCGCGGATCGACAGATCGAGATCCTTCACGAAGCGAACCGCTCCCGGGGAGGTTCCGTTGCCGTAGGAAGAGACGCAGATGAAATCGTACTGAACCGGGATCGGGATCTCGCGGGCAAGATCGGCAAGCAACATGAACGCGCCGCGCAGAACGCAAACCAGAACAAGCGGCCGCTTCTGCGTATCGCGGCTTTCACCGCGAACACCGTAATCCTCGGCGATTGTCCTTCCGAGCTTCTGAACGCGTTGCTGGATGGCCTCCTGCGAGAACAGCACGCGGGAAACACAATCCCTTGGGGCGACGTTGGACACGATGGGAGCTCCTTGGCTTGGCGCGCGATGCTTTGCTAGGAAACGGCGAAGCGCGCCTCGAGTGCTTCCATTCTATGCTTGATGCCGCCGTATTCAAGGTCGGCGTACGGGAGCATCGCCGGGCCGGAGAATCCCTGGGCTCTCATGTCGCATGCCTTTCGGGATACCCGCTGTCGAACCCAATCCCAATACGGGTGATCGAACAGATCGACCGGCTCGGTGAGTTGTCCGTCGTGAACGGAGAACGCCAGGCAGGAGACCGCCGGAGGGCCGTCGAAGTACGACATGACCGTCCCGGCGCAAACAGGCATCAAGGGGCCGGTGTGACTGCCGCGCATGAACCCGGCTACGTAGTGTCCGATTCCGAAGGGAGCCAACACCTCTCCGGTCGCCGGGAAGCTCCTTTGCGTCCGAACGAGCATGATCGGATCGTCCTTGCCGACATACTTGCCGGCGATGTTCCGTAGTCTCGACGTAGAGCAGACGACGGCCGGATCACCGTTGGATCGGGCGCTGATCGATCGGACGACAAACCGGCCGTTGTCGCGAAGCAACGCAGCCAGATCGTAGAGCTCCTCGGGTGTATGAAGTCGGATCGTACGATCGCCATCGGTGAACTGGGTGTCGAGAACCGTGAACCGGAACCCCTTCCCTACATCGGGTGAGAGAATGAGCCCTGTGTTGTACATAGGATCGGCAAACGCCAGATACAGCGGAAGGTTGTAGGCGCCCGGTTCGGTCTTGTCCGCGGTGAACATCAGGAACGGCTCGTTGGGGCGCTCGTCGAAGCTGAACTCGGCAACCCCCGGTCCGAGGCCGTGGACGTTGCCGGAGAAGGCGTCCTTGAGCAGATCCTGCCCCGCGCCGTACAACCCCTGCCGCTTGGCGACTTCGGTTCCTTCGAGAAAGGCATCCCATGCGATCTTGTGGATCTGAGGATCGCCGACAGGACGCGTGTGCGTCATCAGGATCGCCACGTCATCCCCCGTGAAACCGACGTGAGTATCGATCAGGATGGTTCCCTTATGTGCCCGGATGCTCGCTTCAACCGCTTCCAGCAGTGCCTCGCTCGGACGGACATGTCCGCCGATGCTGCCGATGTCCGCTTTGATCGCCGAAATGGTGATCCGCATCGCCCCTCCATCTTCCCTCGATCCGAACCTGGATGGTCTGTGTGCCCCATCGTCGACTCGACGGGAAGACGATACGCACGAGCAAGACTTAGAGTCCAGGGGAAAAGGTGTCAGTTGACGGAGTTCTCGTAGGGGAAAATACATCAACCGGATCATCGCAGAAGGTGGAAGCGGTGATCGCAACCGATCACTCCACGGGAAGGCGGTCGATCGGCAGGCGGCTAGGGATGAAGGGAAAGCCGGCGGAGTCGGGCCGAGTTGAGCACGACGTTGACGGAAGAAGCAGCCATCGCTGCCTCGGCGATGAGAGGATGGAGCAATCCGAGGATGGCAAGCGGAATGGCGATGGCGTTGTAGAAGAACGCCCAGAACAGGTTCTGCCGGATCTTGCGGAACGTGGCTCGGGCAAGACGTACGGCCTGCACGGCTGCACTGAGATCGCCGTGAACCAGCGTTACACCGGCTGCTTCGATGGCAACGTCGGTCCCCGTTCCGACCGCCAGTCCCACATCCGCGGCGCTCAGAGCCGGGGCATCGTTGATGCCGTCTCCGACCATCGCCGTCCGTTCTCCGGCCCGAGAAAGCGCTCGAAGGACGTCCACTTTGCTGGCGGGAAGAAGCTCTGCATGGATGTCTTCCGGGTCGATCCCGGCGGATCTCGCAACCGCCTCCGCCGTAGAACGATTGTCGCCGGTGAGCATCACCGGACGGATACCAAGCGTCTTGAGTTTCTCGAGAGCCTGGACGGTCTCCGGGCGAACACGGTCTGATACTGCAATCAGGCCGATCAAACCGCGATCCCGATCTCCGATGTAGACCACCGTGTGACCGTCCTGTTCTAGGTTGCTTGCCAACGGTTCGGCGCGACTGGCGGCGATCCCTTCTTCGGTCAGCAAGTCGGGGCGGCCGACAACGGTGCGCCTGCCGTCCACGACACCCACAGCTCCCCGTCCGGAGATTGCCCTGAACTGCTCGACAGGCGGAAGGGGTCGATCCAACCGCTGCGCCTCGCGGACGATGGCCCGTCCGATCGGATGCTCCGAGGCCTGTTCCACCGAGGCGGCGATCCACAACACGTCGTGCTCTTCCAACGGAGACGCGAGATCCTCGGAGACAACGGTCGCCACCACGCCCGGACTTATTAACAGGCTGCAGTCAGACAAACATCTGGGACAGATCATCAGATGATATACTAATACTTAATTCGGACATAACTGTAAGCGGAAACCAGAACTTTGGAACTGTCCTGACACACATATCAAGTTCTCCGGAAACATTAAGCATACAGAATATTTCAGAGGTTGACATTGAACTCACCTCTTATGAAATTACAGGCGCCCATATTGCAAGCTTTTCCGTGAACGGTCTTACTCTGCCCTT
>CAZKPU010000124.1:0-5896 GCA_964554715.1 uncultured Thermotogae bacterium
GGGAGGTGTAACGGGCGAAACTTTAGCACAGGCTGCCAGGCATGTCAAGGGATTTTCGAGCGGCTTCTCGAAGCATTTCCCAACCGCCTATTTGTTGCGCGTTTCGCTCCTCGGATCCGTTTCGCCTTCATCATACATCGCCGTGATCCGATCCAGTTCCTCGAGCGTCAACGTCTCACCGCGCCGCCCGGAGTCGATCCCGGTGGCTTCGAGAACCGTTTGGGTCCTGTCGCCGAACAGCGGTTTCAACGTCGTCCGCAGCGTCTTGCGCCGCATCCCATACGCAGCACGCACCACCGTCTCGAACGTCTCATCGTACACGTCAGCAGGGTTCGCACTCCGAAGATCGATCCGCCACAGGGTGGAATCGACTTCGGGAACAGGATAGAACGCAGTTCTCGGAACATCGCGGATCGAACGGACAACTCCCGCATGGTGGAGCAACACACCGAGGATCGAACCATCGCGGCCGGGACTCGCGACGATCTTCCTCGCCACCTCACGTTGGGTTAGGAAGAGGCCGGCACAGAACGATGCCCGATGATCGAGGAACCAGCCGAGAATCGGCCCGGTGATCCGGTACGGGACGTTTCCGACGACAAGCCACTTGCCGGGCGAGTTCTCCCCTCTCAACGCCTCGGGATCGACCGTGAGAATGTCTCCGTCGATGACTGTCACATTCGGGGATACAGCGAACCTTTCGGCAAGACCCGCCGCCAATCGGTGATCGACTTCCACGGCAAGGACACGTTCGGCCGTTTCCGCGAGACGCTCCGTGACCACTCCCAGCCCGGCCCCGATCTCAAGTACGCATCTCGGTCGATCCTTGAGCACTTCCTTGCCGATCGACTCCAGCGTGCCGGGATCGGCAAGGAAGTTCTGCCCGAGACGCTTGCTGGGCCGCACACCGTACGTGACCAGCAAACGACGGATCCATCCTCGAGACGTCAGCTCACGATCAGTCACTGCGAGCCACGATCCATTGCGTCACCAGTTCGACAACCCGTGGATCGACCGGGGCATCCAGATGCCGGTACGTGAGGTTCGGCTCCTCGGGGTGGTACCGCATCAAGTGGTTCAGGTCCTCCACCTTCACGGCTGTAATGTCGGAACAGCCCGATTCGACAAGAATGTCGTGGATCCGATCGGATTCCTCCAACGGAACCTGTGAATCTTTGGTGCCGTTGACCGCAAGAACGGAAAGGCTCACCTGCCGGAGGATCGCTTCGGTGTCCGCCGTGTAGTGCTCCCGTATCCAAGAGAGACTGAGCGCACCGTAGCGCAGCCCGTCAATCTGCTCGACCGGCATGAACGGAAGCGCCTCTTGAAGCTGTTCCAGCGTGTAGTCACTCCACTCGCCGGCGGAGCCTCTCACGAACGCGAAGTAGGCCTCTTCTTGCTCCACGGCCGCTGCAATCTGTTCCGGCGTCGCCCCCTGGGCGGCAAGAAGCGTCTCGATTTGCCAAAGGGTAACATCATCCAAGCCGCGTGCAGCGCCCGCCAGAAGAACGACCCCCCCGAGCTGCGGCTCACGATCCGCGGCGGCTAATGCGGAGGCAAGATAGGCACCTTCACTGTGGCCGATGAGGAAGATCCGCTCCGGGTCGATCCACGATTGCTCCGCCAGTTTGGCGATGGCCGCCTCAGCATCCGCCAGCAGATCTTCACGCGACGCGAGCATGAACTCGCCTTCGCTTCTTCCCACTCCACGTTTGTCGTAGCGCAGGCTTGCCACCCCCTGAACGGCCAGCTCGTCGGCCAGTCGATCGAACAGGCCGAGCTCCATCACGACATGGCCGGTCGCCAGGTCAACAGCGTCGCTGTTGCGGTCGAGAGGGCCGGATCCGTGCACAAACAGCACCGCCGCACCGTTCGGCTGCGTGGGCACGGCGAGCGTACCGGAAAGACGGATCTCGTCACTGTCGAAGAAGACATCCTGCTCCGATCCTGCGTCGAGTTCTTCTTCCGCATCTACTCCGGTGTCGACCGGCTCAAACCCGTTGGGAAGAACACCAGCGTCGTACGCCACGATCCGCTGCGCGGGGTTGGTCATGCCGACCAGACGCCCGTCCATCTCGTACAGAGTGATCGAGAGATCGCCGAACTGAAGTGCATAGCTGATCACGTCCCGCATCCCACCTCCGACGGTGATCCTTGCCGGGCGAGGATCTCCCACCGAGGAAGGAAGAGCGAGAAGAGCCTGCGGTACTGCTACGGACAACGATGTAGGGATCAAGCCGGCGCGGATCCCCGCATGAAGCAACACCAGATGGCTCATGAAGTTGTTGTCGATGACGGCGAATCCATCCTCCATCGGAACGGTCGCCGATTGCTGCATCTGGCCAACTTGCGCCGTCATCGCGAAGCCTTCGACCCGCGTCTGTCCCCAGATCACCTGCTCAACACCCGCCCCCTCGGAAGCGATCTGATAGGAAATCGGTAGAAACGCACGATCCAGCATGTACTGCTGCCCGATCCGGATCTCTCCTCCCCCGCTCTCGATCGACACTTGAGAGATCAACAGATATCCGTCCGCATCCGAGTACAGGAACGTATACGACTCTTCCACAACTCGTACGCCCCCCACCTCGGTCACCCAGGTTCCCTCGTCCACCATCCTGCGGTCGTCAGCCGAGTTCTCGGCAACATCCGCCGGACCGGCCGAATCGTCCGGCTCAGGCGCCATGAGCAGCAACCCCGCAACCACGGCCACAACCAGCAGCCCGATCAACCAGATCTTCGAACTCATGTCCACCTCGCTTCTACTTCCACCGGGTGAGAATCTGCTCGCGCCGAAACAGCTTGACGGCGAAGTACATCACAACAACGCAAGCGACGATCAGAACGCCGCCTTCGAGAAAGATGAGCCGCATATCCACCAGCGCCTTGCTGCTGCTATAGACCATCAGCGGAATGATCGCCGGGAGGATCGCGAAACTGGAGAACTGGTAGGCAGCGCGTGCATCGCTCGCCCGTGACGAGACGATCATGGTAATCCCGACGGAGAACAAGGCAAGAAGCGGCGACAGTCCAAAGATCGAGGCCAGCCACGGCGCCGTGAGTGTTTGCAGAGGCACGCTCCCCACCAGCAAGCGGATCACGGCAAGGAAGATACCGAAGCTGATCCAGTTGACGATGAGTGCGGGGATGACACTGGCAAGGGCCTTACCCAGGAACAACTCCAGATCGGAGATCGGCGTTGCCAGCAGCGGCTCGAGGGTCGTCTGTTCCTTCTCGCCGACGATCGAGTACACGGCGATCGCAAGCGGAATGATCGCCGGAAGCAGCAAGAAGTACATCAAGCTGGTGTTGAACAGAACAATCTGCCCGACGGGATCGCCAGCTCCCTCGCCCATGACGATCATGTACACCGAGATCCCGACCAGGATCAACGGCAGGAAGCATACGCCGAACACCACCATCTTGTTCCGCATCGACTCACGCCACTCCTTGAGGAGCAGGACTCTAAGACGACCCATCATTGGCCTCCATCAGATCGAGGTACATGTCTTCCAAAGACACGCGCAACTCCGTGACGAACTGGACATCCGCACCCAATTCAACAAGCCGCTTGACAAGGGCGGGGTTGTCGGCTTCCGGATCGTCGAGCGAGACGACCAACCGGCCGTCGACAGCTTCGACGTGCTTGATGAAGGGCAGGCCGATCCGATCCTCGATCCCATCATGGTAGTTGGCCAGATGAACCACGGTCCTCCGACCGTACATCTGCTCTCGGAGCTCCTCGGGGCGTCCGGTCGTGATCAGCCGTGTCTTAAACAGCGCGACACGATCGCACAGCCGATCCGCCTCATCGAGGTTGTGCGTGCACAAGAAGATCGTTCGCTCATCGGTCCTCAGTGTCTCGATGAGATCGCGAACCGTCTTCGCCGCCTCAGGATCCAGCCCCGCCGTCGGCTCGTCAAGGAACAGAATCTCCGGCTCGTGCAGCAGAGCACGGGCGATGGCCAGCTTCTGGCGCATCCCCTTGGAGTAGCTCCCCGCCGGCGCGCGGCGCCGATCCCACAGATCGAACAGCTTGAGGTATCTCTCCACCCGGGACATCGAATCCGCAATGCCGTACAGGCGGGCAAAGAACAACAGGTTGTCCTGCGCGGAGAGCCGTCGGTACAGACCCGGCGTTTCCGTCAACACACCAACGCGGCGGTGGATAGCGCGATCATCAGAGCCCAGACGACTCCCGGCGATGGTCGCCTCCCCCGAAGTGGGAGCGATCAGTGCCGCGAGCATCCGAACAGTCGTCGTCTTCCCGGCTCCGTTGGGTCCGAGGAACCCGAACACTTCTCCCTTGCTGACATTCAGGTCTAGCGCGTCGACGGCTGTCAGATCACCGAACCGCCGAGTGAGTTTCTGCGTTTGAATCATGGTTTGTCCTCAAATCGAGATGCTTCGATCTGGCGTCGAAGCCTTTCCTCACGCGAGTCCGTCGTCATCATCTGCTCACTTGCTGCCGCCTCAACGCCCGAAGCGGCGGCCTCCCCCGGCTTGATCAGTCCCATCCGCTTCGCCACGTACTTCATGTTGAGGCTATAGCCCAAACCGAGGGCACGGGGGACGAACCACCGTTTCTCATCGCTCCAAAAGGAGAGCTTCATCGTCCACTCCATTCCGTCTCCAAGATCGACATCATCAGCGTGTCGTGATACACGCCATGCCGGAAGTACGACTCTCGCTTCGTTCCCTCATGCACGAATCCAAGCTTCTCATACACCGCCTGGGCCCGCTTGTTGAACGAGAACACGTTCAGATCCACGCGGTGCAGGTTCAGCTCCCGAAACGCGAACTCAATCAGCATTCGTCCCGCTTCCGTCCCATACCCCTGCTCGCGACTTCCCGGATCGCCGATCATGATCCCGAACTCGGCCGTGCGATCGAATCGGCTGATGTTGTGGAGCCCGCAGTTGCCGATGTGCACGTCGCCACCTTTTAGCACAATCGCCAGCGAGAACGAAGAGGGATCGTCGTATTGGTTCTTGAGCCACGAGCGTTCCTGCTCGAGCCCCATCGGAAGCCTGCGATCCAGGTACGGTATCAGTTCCGGATCATTGATCCATCGCATACAAAGATCCAGATCCGCTTCGCCAAGGGGGCGCAAATACAGCCTGTCTCCGATAAGGAATGGGTTTGCCATGGTCCACCTCGTCCCGTGTTCAGTATCGTTGTTGTCGTGGAATCAGAAGCATCTCAGAATCATCCACGATCATCCCGAACACGACAACTATGCGGCTTGATAGCCGCTCTGTGCGGCTTACTAGCCACTCTATCCAGATGGTAAGCCGCTCTGTGCGGCTTCATGGCCGCCGTGTCCGGCAACTCCGGACGGAACCAGAGGTCGTTCCATAGCGACACGCCACTCACAACCTCGTCGGCTGCTTCGGATCTAATGACTGATCTCCAGTTGCTTCTGGCTATCCGCCTGCATCTCGAGCACAACCATCATGTGGCGTTCCAGATCCTCCGGCCGGATCCACTGCTCGTCGACTCGGAACACGCGGTGAACGGTAAGCTCGTTCCCTTGAAGATCGTAGGTGGCGGTGTAGCTCGATACGGGTGACGCAACCTGCACATCCTCGGGCGGGACAAACGAGAACCCCTCCGGAAGAACCAAGTGAATCGATTCCTCTTCGATCCTTGGGCTCTCTTCGTAGATGAACCGCCGATCCTCGACGACCGAATCCGCCAAATCGGAGTACGGGTCCAGATCGAGAATCGGCGCCGGGGGAAGATCGACAACGAGGTCAACATCCCAATGAGCCGCGTGCGGAGCGAAGTACTCAACCCGCGTCTCGGTGGTCGCCGCATCGTCAGAAGATTGCAGGAGATCGGTCACGTCGGGCGACGGATACGAGACCCGGTAGACCCTGGAGGGCCGGTACAT
>CAZKPU010000125.1:0-5876 GCA_964554715.1 uncultured Thermotogae bacterium
TGGAAGAAAATCTTGCAGACAACAAGCGGAACACTCAGGAGGATGTTTGGCCACAGCTCACGTGCAATGGATGCAAGCACCTCTCGCGATCGATTCCCGGTCCATCCCAGATTCCACAACATGAAGCAGAACCAGCTCAATGCACTCACAACAGCGAAAAGACCCAATGCCACTGCCGGGCTCCCAAGCATCGACCCTCCAAGTAGCGCAACCGTCCGAAGCACAAGGAGAGTGGCGTGGAAGACAAGCTCCTGCCGTTGTTTCCCCATGACTGAGGGGATCATCGACAAGGGTGAGGAGACGAAGACGAGGAAGAGCCATCCTGTAAGCCATTGGCAGTAGATCCCGGAAACACGCCACTGCCCTCCGAACACGAGGGCAAAGACCTCGGGAGCAGCAATCCCAAGCACAAGGCATGCAGGGGCGGCAAGCCTTACCAGGTGCCGGAAGATGCTCATCGTCAGGGATTGGAGTCGTCCTTCTCTGTCGGCACTTGGAGCTTCGGACAGAAATGCTTGCGAGATCGCCTTCCCAACAAACTGCATCGGCGCACTCAGAACTTGGCGCGTCAGGCTATAGAACCCTGCGATCACAGGACCGAAGAACGAAGCAAGCAGAAGCGTCGGCAGTTGAGCGCTTATGGTATTGAAGACCGCTGACCACGAAGAGAACAGGGGAAACCTTCGGAATCTCTTGGCCACACTCCCCATCTCCCCGACTGACAAGCAACGCCGCTGGACAGGGTAAGATCGCTGATACATTCGTCGGGCGAGATGGCAGGCGGCCACGCCCCACCCCAGGAGGTATCCGCTGACAAGGCCTGATGGCCCTCCGGTAAGCGGACCGAAGCTGATCTGGCCAATGCCCCGGGACGCTCCCTGAAGGGCCTTCGCTTGTCCAATAGAAGAGAATGTCTTGTTTCTCAGTGTCCAATAATCGAGCACTTGATAGGTTCCTACGAGAAGGATCGCCACCGGAAGCAACCACATGTAAGCACTGAGACTAGGGGTGTTCGTTATCGATGACAGGACGTTTCTTGCCGGGTAGACAACGCAAGCTACGATGGCCGAGAATACAACAACGATCGCAAGTGCAAGAGCAGCAAGATTGCTCGCTTGCCTGTCATCCTCCGGGATAGGAATAGCAATCTGATACCGCAGACTTGAGACTACACTGAGAATGCTGACAAAAGACACAAACACGCCAAACACTCCGAAGTCCTCGGCCGAATAGAGCCGTGTCACAACAGGTGATGCCGCCAGCAGCAACAGCTGCCCAATCACGGTTCCACTTGTCAGAGACGCAACGCCCTTCCCAAACGTGGACCGTGGCAGGAAGCGTGAGATCGAGAACCTCATCTATCCCTCGCAGTGAAGTCACGCAGGCACACGTTCTCGCTCCTCTTGCTCCGGGCTTTCTGTTCTAGCCAAGTATCCCGCGCAACGTCTTGGCTACTTCTTCCTGTTCATCGTGCACCAACTCCGGGAACACCGGAAGCGACAAGACCTCGTTGCACGCGGCTTCAGTCACCAGGAACTGGCCTTCGCGATATCCCAGCTCGGCGAAGCACTCCTGCAAATGGAGCGGACGAGGGTAGTAGATCATCGTTCCGATGCCCTGTTCCTTGAGATGCTTCTGGACCTCGTCACGCCGCCCGCCTGCAACGCGGATCGTGTACTGATGGTAGATGTGCGTTCGATCGGGGGCGCGGAACGGCGTGGCAATTCCATCCACGTCGGCAAGCGCTTCATCATACGCAGCAGCAATCTGTTGCCGGGCTGCGATCCACTCGTCCAAGTGCGGTAGCTTCACGCGCAGGATCGCCGCCTGCAACGAATCGAGCCGTGAGTTGGTTCCGACGATCTGGTGGAAGTACTTCGGTCTCGCCCCATGCACCCGCAGGAGCCGCAGCTTCTCGGCGTAGGCGTCGTTGTTGGTGGTGATCATCCCCCCGTCACCGTAGGCGCCAAGGTTCTTGGTTGGGAAGAAGCTGAAGCAGCCGAAGTCACCCAAGCTCCCGGCGTTCATTGCACAACAGCCGGGTTCGTTGGGTTCGTTGAGTTCATGGAGTTCATTGCGTTCGTTGAGTTCGTTGGGAGCAACGCGAACTGCACTTCCACAGTACTTCGCACCGATGGATTCGGCGCGATGAGAGGTGTAGGTCGCGCCGATGGCTTGAGCCGCGTCCTCAATGACCGCCACATCGTACTCCCGCGCGATGGCAATGATCTCGTCCATGTCGGCCATCTGACCGTACAGATGAACGGGGATCACCGCACGGATCCGGAGGCCTCGGTCGGAATCCGCGTTCCTTGAGTTCGTGGAGTTCGTAGGGTCCGTCGAGGGCAACCCTTTTGAGAATCCTTCTAACATCGTGCGGAGGCCTTGTGGATCCAGGTTGAACGTCTGCGGGTCGATCTCGCCGAACACGGGGGTCGCTCCGACGTTCGCCACGACGCCGGCGGTGGCAAAGAAGGTGAAGCTCGGCAGGATTACGCCGTCACCAGGGCCAATGCCCAGCGCCCGTAGCGAAAGCAACAGCGCATCGGTGCCGCTGGCAACGCCGATCGCATGCTTCACCCCGCAGTACGCGGCGGCTTCCTCCTCGAACGCCTGCACCTCCGGCCCCAGAATGAACCTTCCTGAGGCAAGCACCCGGTGGACGGCCTCGTCAATTTCCCTTTGAATCGCCTTGTACTGGCGCGTTAAGTCAAGGATGGGGATGGGCAAATTGGCCTCCTTATCGCAATCTCTTCGGGTTCGTTGAGTTCATGGCGTTCATAGAGTTCGTTGAGTTCACGGAGTTCACTCGAATCGTAGAGTTCGTCGGGTCGATGCTACTCATGCGGATTGTCGGCCTCCCTCAGATACGTGATCAATCGAGAGATCGTCGAACTCCTCTTGCGATATATACTCCTGATCGAGTGCTAGGTACAGCTGAGATTGCACCTCCGCAGCAGAACCTTTGGCAACGAAGAGAAACTGGGCGAACTCCTTGTTTGACCGTCGGGAGAAACCCTCTGCGATGTTCGATGAGATCGAGTTCGCCGCACGTCGGATCTGATCGCGGAGCGAGAAATCCCTGCAGAATCCGCCGTCTCGGCTCGCTCGATAGACCGCTGCAGACACCGCTCGAGCTGTCTGCCAGATGCGAAGATCCTCGAACCGCTCAGCGGTACTCACGTGCTGTTTCGCCTCCAACTCTACGAACCCTATGAACTCTATGAACCCAACGAACTCTACGAACCTACGGCAATCCCTCTCCCATCTGAACCGTATCGCCAACCTTCCACTTCGGACCACGGCCTACGCTTCATCAACACGCTCTACAACCTCTCCCGTCTTGATGAAGCGTCGTCCACATGAACAGGTCGCGCGATCTTCCGTAAACCGAAGCGGCGTCCCGCACGCGCAAGCCCAGCCGTGGATCCGAGCCGGATTTCCGTATGCCACGGCATAGGCGGGGATGTCGCGTGTCACCACGGATCCTGCACCGACAAACGAGTGCTCACCCAGGCAGTGCCCGCACACGATCGTCGCGTTGGCGCCGATCGTCGCGCCCTTCCGGATGACCGTTGTCAGGTACTTGTCTCGTCCGGTCGGGAATCCGGACCGCGGCCGGTAGACATTGGTAAACACGCAGCTCGGACCGCAAAACACGTCGTCCTCGAGAACGACGCCCTCATAGACGGAGACGTTGTTCTGGATCTTGACGTTGTTGCCGACGATTGCGTTGGGACCGACAAGCACGTTCTGTCCGACGGAGCAATCCTTGCCGATCCGCGTTCCGCTCATGATGTGGCTGAAGTGCCAGATCTTCGTCCCGGCGCCGATCTCCACATCATCATCCACATACGACGATTCATGCACGAAGTAGTCTGTCACAGATGGTCTCCTACGCAAACCGGCGTGCCGCCGGCGTTGATGGATCGTTGCGCCGCGTCCAACACGCGTACAACGCGCAGCCCGTCCATTCCGTCCGACCGGGGTGGAATCCTCGATTCGATGCTTTCCAAGAACGCTTCGGCCATCGCCCGGAGCGGCTCGATATCGTCCAACACGACCGGCTGTGCATCACCGCGATGCACCGTCCACCGCCCCGATTCCGTCACCGCCCTCTTGTCGTGAACCACCAGCCGTTGCTCCGCCGTTTCGTCCAACACGGCCATCGCCTTGCTCCCCACGACGATCACGCGTCGGGTCTTGATCGGATCGAGCCAACTGGAGCGGATCTGCGCCATCCGTCCGGAACGGAACCGGAACACCGCCGTCACAACGTCCTCGATGCTGTCCCGAAGCAACGCGGCTCCGTGTGCGGATACATGGGTCGGCATCTCGTCGAACAGATACAGCATCACCGACACATCGTGCGGCGCCAGGCTCCACCACGCGTTCTCGGCGCTTCGTACTACGCCGAGGTTCAATCGATCGCTCGTGCTGTGCAGCAGCTCGCCCAACTCCCCCCGATCCACCAGTTCCTTGAGCGCGGTGACCGCAGGATGGTATTCCAGCAGGTGGTCGACCATCAGGATACGGTGATGCCCCTCGGCTGATTCCATCAGGCACTGCGCATCCTTCGGCGTCAACGCCATCGGCTTTTCCACCAACACATCGAGCCCCGCTGCAAGCGCTTTGCTGGCAAGCGCTGCATGGGTCGGCGCCGGGGTCGCAATGATGACGGCATCCACATCGCAGTCATCGATCCGCTCCACGGTCGTGATCCCCGGATGCTGACTGGCGATCGCCGCTCGCCGCTCGGGATCCACATCGCACGCCGTGATCCGCGGAGCGCCCAGTAGCTCGGCAAACACACGAACGTGGTTCTTCCCCCATCCGCCGGTACCGATGACTCCTACTCTGGGAATCATCGTGTTCCCGCTCCCAGGCGGGTAATCTTTGGCGAGTCGATCCCCCGTGTGGCGTTGCGTGTGTCGAAGACCTGCGGAGCATGGCGGACGATCGCTTCGTAGTCCACGTCCGAATGCCCGGTAGAAATCACCACAAGATCAAGCGATGCAAGCATGCCGGGCTCCAAGTCGACACTCCGAAGGTCGTGTTCGCCAACCCGCACGCCCTTCACATGCGGATCGTGATACGAAAGCTCGGCGCCGTGTTTCAGCAGCAACTCGGCGATCTTGACCGCCGGCGATTCGCGGAGATCGTCGATGTCCTTCTTGTAGGCCACGCCTACGAGCAGGATCCTTGCTCCCCTTAACGCGATGCCACGATCGTTCACAAGCTCCATCGTCCGTTCTACTACATGCAGGGGCATCCCATCATTGATCTGCCCGGCGAGTTCGATGAAGCGGGTGGAAAACCCGTACTCCTTGGCCTTCCAACTCAGATAGAACGGATCCAACGGGATGCAGTGCCCGCCCAGCCCCGGACCGGGATAGAACGGCATGTACCCGAACGGCTTGGTGCTTGCCGCCTCGATCACTTCCCAGATATCAACACCCATCCGTTCGCACAGCAGAGCCATCTCGTTGACCAAGGAAATGTTGACGATGCGGAACACATTTTCGAGTAGCTTGGTCATCTCCGCCGCACGTGGCGAAGACACAACGCACACATCGCCTTCAAGGATGCTTTCGTACAACGTCTTCGCAACCTCGGTGCACCTTGGAGTGATCCCGCCGACGACTTTCGGCGTGTTGCGCGTCTTGTACCGGACGTTCCCGGGATCGACACGCTCGGGAGAGAACGCAAGGAAGATGTCCTCTCCGACCTTCAAACCGAGCGATTCCACCCGGGGCCGGATGATCTCCTCCGTGGTTCCCGGATACGTCGTGCTCTCCAACACCATCAACTGCCCCGCATGCAAGTACGGAAGCGAGGCTTCTACGACATGCTCGATGTACGAGGTATCCGGCTGT
>CAZKPU010000126.1:0-5867 GCA_964554715.1 uncultured Thermotogae bacterium
CGCATCCCGTGACATACGGGATTTCCGAGATGAACGAGAACGGCGTCGTGATCACCTCGTCGCCCGGGCCGATCCCCAATCCGCGAACGATCAAGTGGAGCGCGCTGGTGCCGCTGTTCACGGCCACCGCGTAGCGGACGCCGGCGTGGGCGGCAAGCGCCTCTTCAAACGCCTTCGTCTGCGGTCCGAGGGCGAGGCGTCCGGAACGGAGCACCGCGTCCACCGCCGCGACATCCGACTCGCGGATCTCGGGCATCGCCAACGGGATCTCAGATTGTGTCATCGCGTCCCCTCACAAGTATCTCGCGCACGTCTGTTTGCACTCAAGTGCCCCGGATTCCGGAAACGATCACATCTTACTGCATTCCGTTCGAGCAGGATGCTCCATGGCTAAGTCGACTCTTTTGGGGCCACTCGCGTGAGATACTCCTTGATCCCCTCACACAGTGGAACGGCGGGCTGCCATCCGATTTCTTGCCGGATTTTCTCCACGCGCAATTCGAGATGCCGGTAGCCGCCATCAGGATGTGCCGCATCGCGATGAAGGATGACCCGGGGCAAGCCCCGCTGCTTGGCGAGCCTCTCGAATTGCTCGCACAGCTCGTTGATCGAGACGCTTCTTCCCCCGCCGACATTGTAGACGCTTGCGTTGCCGGACAAGCGGGCGAGCACCGTGCAAGCAATGGCTCGAGCCGCATCGCGAACATGCAGAAGATCGAAGCGTTGCTCCCCCGTTCCGTATACAGGCAAAGGTTCTCCCTGCACAACAGCCTGTGCAAGCCTCCCCGGTAGCTCACCCCACCGCATGCCTGGCGCGACTCCATACAGCCGCGCAAGCCGCAGAACCACGGATTCCGTTCCTTCCGCTCCAAGGATCAGCTTCTCGGCATCCCGCTTACTGATCGCATAGGGCGTCTCGGGACGTACGGGAGAGCTTTCGGACCAAGGCGCACCTGCCGTCCCGTAAACGGCTTGGGTGGAAACGTAGATGAAACGCCGACACCCCGCGTTTCTTCCCAGTTCAAGGATTCGCCTGGTTCCGGCAACGTTCGTATCGTACAGCTTGTCCGCGTCCTCGAACACCGGGGAGCGTAGCGCCGCAGCATGGACAATGACGTCCACGTGACCCTGAAACGGCGAAGGGTTTTGCAGATCGCTTTGCTGCAGGTTCAGCTTCTCCGCGCGATGAGCAAACCTGGTTTTCAGAGCGGCAAGCGATTCCTCATCTCTGCCGCACGCAGTCACTCGCACAGGTTCAAGCCTCAGCAGTTCCGCGAGGGTTTCCGCGCCAAGATACCCGGTGGCGCCGGTGAGGACGATGTTCATCGGAGTGTCTCTTCAAAGCGTTCGCGGCCGACAACGATCTCATCCACGTATCGAACCGCAACCTCGCCCGTTGGCTGGGAGAGTCTCTTCCGCACGCCGTCTACAGGCTCAGCAAGCAGGATCCGTCGTAGCACTGCATCCACCGCGTTGAACCCCATTGCCGCACGGACACCCGTAATCCCCGTGAAACGAGGATTGATCTCGAAAACCTTCGGTCCCTCCGATGTAAGTCGGGCCTGGAAGTTGCACGGGCCAACGAGACCACGTTCGCGCAGTGCGTTCGCCATACCCTCTACCACTGCTCGAACCTCGGGACTCCGTTGGGGATCCACAAAGATGGGAACCCCGCTCTGCAGCCTGTTCACACTCGTGAATGTTCCCAGGTACTCGCCGACGTGGTCGTAGACAACCTGAATCGAGATCTCTTCCTCCTGGCGGAGAGTGCCACCTCGGTAGACAGACTCAGCACTCAGCACCCCCTGCCAAGTCCACTCCACTGGAAAAGCGGCTTCCTGAGAAATATACCCTGGACGAGAGGTATACCGTTCAAGCTCACTTGGGCCAAATACGACAGCCACCCCGCGTGATGCGGATCCATCGACCGGCTTCACGACCAGCGGATAGCCGACCTCTTCTGCAAGGCGAACTGCATCGGCTATGGGAACCGTGCGGACAAAGGGAAATCCACGTTCGCGGAAGAACTCCGAGCAACGCTGCTTGTCGCGGCAGATTCCAACGGTTTCAGGGCTCCCTACAACGACCTTGATTCCGGCCTCTTCGATGCCGGAACGGGCTCGTGCCAACACAGACAGCTCCGGATCAGAACCTGGAATCAGGACGGAGACCTGCTCCTTGACCAGGATATCCACAAGGCGGTCAACATACGCGGGATCCGAGCACGGCGGCACGCAATACGCCGTGTCGGCCTGATAGAGCCCGGCTCCGTAGCGGTTCATGTCGATGCCAACAATTCTGAGACCAAGCGTTGAGCGCCGTAAGGCACGTATGACTGCCTGCCCCACACCACCGCCAACCCCCGTCACCGCGATCGTGAACCCGCTGCGCCGATTCGATCCGATCACCGCAGCCTCCCTTCCTCTCCAAGAACATCACGTGAGCTCGCGCTGCGAATCTCCCCCTGTCGATCCTCGTCCGTCCCATTCCCAGCGCCAGCGTTTCCGCCAACTCGGTCGACCACCGAGCGTGCCTCTGCAGATAGCCGTTGTCGCTTACGGGGCTAGCCGCTGCTCCCCGAATAGGGCTTGGCGGGGACCCCGACCACCGTCGTCCCTGCAGGTACATCCCGGATGACAGCTGCACCCGCACCCACAACGGCCCCTTCGCCAACCGTCACGCCGGGGATCACGCTCGCCCCGATGCCAATGTGGGCAGCTGAGCCAACGGTCACCCCTCCAGCAAGATGCGCTCCCGGAGAGATGTGGGCGAAGTCCCCGATCCGGCAATCATGGTCCACCGACGCACTCGTGTTGATGATCGCGTGCTTCCCGATCCGGGCGCCGGCCTGGATCACGGCACCCGCCAACACGACTGTCCCCTCACCAAGCGATGCCGTCGGGGAAACCCACGCGAAGGGGTGAACAACAGTCGCAAACGGAATCGAGAGTCCAGAGACTCTCTCGGCAGCTTCAAGACGCAGCATTGGATCGCCGAGAGCGATGACGGCACGCCAGGAACGGCCTTGCGAGGTGCCAAGTTCTGACCAGCCAGCAAGAACACGAATCCCATCGACCTGACGTCCCACAAGGGCCTCATCCTCATCGACGAAGGCCAGCTCCGCGTAACGGCCACCCGCGCGCGCAGCATCGAGAACCACACGTCCATGACCGCCGGCGCCGCAGACTAGCAGGTTTTCCTTGCCACGCTCCGACAAATCCCCTCCTCACTCACGTGGGTCTCGTAGGGGAATCGACGAACGAATCGTTGATTCCTCCTTCGCCGTATAGCCCTTCCCTAGTCACCAACACACACCACAAGGTCCGCACAAGGATCTGGACGTCCAGCCCAAGCGACCACTGATCGACGTACTGCACATCCAGCTTGATCCGGTCTTCCCAGGAAAGCGCGTTTCTTCCCGAAACCACGGCAAGGCTGGTGATCCCCGGTCGCACCTCCAGCCGACGACGCTGGAATGGTGAGTAGTGTTCAACCTGATAAGCAAGTGTCGGACGCGGGCCGACCAGACTCATCTTCCCGGCAACAACATTGAGAACCTGTGGCAGCTCATCGACTCCAGTGTTCCGCAACACACGCCCGATTCGGGTGATGCGATCATCATCCTTGCTGAGCGTATTCCCGAGCCCATGCCGCGTAGCGTCCACGATCATCGTACGGAACTTCCACACCCGGAACGGCACACCGTCCTTGCCGATCCGTTCCTGGCGGAAGAACACCGGCCCACGGTCATCCAACTTGATCGCCACGGCAATCATCACGAACGGAATCCAGAGGACAAGCAGCATGATCGTCGAGACAGCAAGATCCACGAATCGCTTGATCGTCTTCCGAAAGCGTTTCACCGACCATCCCTCTCTTCTCTCGCAGTGGCGGCCCAATGCCCCAGACAGTCTCTACCTGATCCTACGACACATCCGCATCACCTGCACCCGGAGACCGGCTGCAACCACTTCCAACAGCGACCCTTTCGCCTACGTCTTCCATCAGGAAGCTCCAGAGATAACCGCTTCTATGGCTTCCGCCATTCGAGTCGCAAGGATGTCCCAATCATGATGCTGCAGGGCGTATGCTCGTCCGCGTTGTCCCATTTCGCGGCGCTTGCTTGCGGGAAGAGCTGCCAGCGATACAACAGCATCTGCCAACAGGTCAGGACGCTCCGGCGGCACCGTAGCCCCGCATTGCGCGATCGCAACTGGGTTGTTCACCGCTTCGTGAGCAAAGACAATCGGCTTGCCGCAGCTCATGTACTCCCAAAGCTTGTTGGGGCTGATTCCATACTCGCCAATGCCGATCTTTGCGTAGTTCAGCAGAAGAATATCCGCACTGCATAAGACCCGCGGCATGTCCACCTTTGGCACAGCATCCAGGAACTCGAGATTCTCCAGATGTCGATCTTGTGCTTGCTGCATCAAGGATGGTTTCAGTGCACCGTCCCCGTACAAGAGGAACCGAATCCGCTGATCGTCCCGCAGCTTCTGAGCTGCGTTGAGCACCGTATCGAGCCCATTGGCCGGCCCGTGCGCGCCGGCGTAGATAACACGAGACGTCTCCCTACAAGCCAATGCAGTCCCGTCATCACATTGGAACGCCCGAGTGTCCACGCCGTTTGGGACATCCACCACACACACTTGATTCATCCCGATCTTGTTGAGGTACTTGCGAATGCCGGGAAGAAGACTGATCACCGATGCGGCGTGTCGGTAGAGCAACTTCTCCAGCCACAGCAACACACGCGTGATCGGATGGCGTCGTGGGAGAACGCCCATCTGGACGAGCGTCTCCGGCCACAAATCTCGAACCTCCAAGAAGAACGGGACGCCGAATCTCTCCGCCAAACGCCATGCGGCACCGGGAGCGCAGGGGGGTGGCGCGGAACCAATGATCACATCGGGCTTCGGGATTCTTGCGGCACCGAACGTTCGTCCAACCCACCATGCTCTCATGGCGAACTCGACCATGCTGAGCATGCGTCCCAAGCCGTTCGCCGAGTAGCGGGACCGGGACCGAAGCCAGACGAACCGGACGCCGTCGGTTTCCTCGATGAAGCAGGCACCGCGGAAGTCCCGTGCCGATGCATGCATCTTGTGATGAAACGACGAACACAGGATGGAGACGTCAAAACCATGCCTCACCAATCGCCGGGCAAGCTCGTAGTGGCGTGTCCCTCCGGGCAGAGAGGGGTGGTTGGCATAGTGATTGATGATCCAGATGAACTTCCTAGCCACGATTCCACCACTGCATGAGCGCTCCTACCACACGTTCCGCGGCATGTCCGTCTCCGTACAGTTTCGCTTCTCCACCCACCCGATCGGCTGTAAGAGCTTGTTGGGCAGCATCACGAATCCGTGAGGGATCTGCTCCTGCCAACTGGTTCCAGCCGGTCTCCACCAGTTCGACCCACTCCGTTTCATCGCGCAGCGTAACGCATGGGACTCCTGAGAAGTAGGCCTCCTTCTGCACACCTCCGGAATCGGTCAGGATCAACCCCGCGCCGCCTTCCAGTGCGATCATGTCCAGGTATCCGACAGGGTCGATCACCTCCACGCCGCCAAGATCCAACGGTGTCTGCAATGCTGAGAGAGCATTGCGGGTTCGTGGATGCATCGGCAGCACCACCTGCAACCCGTCAGCGGCAAGCGACCGCAATCCTTCGAAGATCCCCCGAAATCGCACTGGGTTGTCTGTGTTCTCGGCACGGTGCACCGTCACAAGTGCATAGCTCCCCTGCTGCAATCCCAGACGCCGAAAAACATCCGACTGCGCACGGGCATCCGCTGATGCTCTCAGGAATACGTCGTACATCACGTCGCCAACGTTGATCACCGCCGGAGTGTCGGCGCTGCAAC
>CAZKPU010000127.1:0-5778 GCA_964554715.1 uncultured Thermotogae bacterium
TGGTCCTTGAGGATCCCGAACTCGAGTGGCCGCCGATCGACCCGCAGGGGTGGGTGGAACAGCGGTCCTACGCGGAGAAGAACCTAGAGGAGACTCTGGAGACGTTCTTGGACGAGCGTCGCGACTCCGTTCGATGGCTGCAAGGTCTCGCCGATCCCGATTGGTCAAGGGCGAAACAGCATCCGGCCGGAGCCCTGTCGGCCGGTGATCTGCTCGCATCGTGGACCGCTCACGATCTGCTCCACATCCGCCAACTCACGTGGCTTCACCTGCAGTATGTCCAGCAGCGTGCGCGGCCCTACTCCACCGAGTATGCGGGCGAATGGTGAGGTGAACAGGGCAAGCAAAGAAGGAACACTCTGTGAGCGGCGCAGAAGAAGGAAGTCCTGCAAGGAGACCATCCGAATGAGGAAGTACCTGTGGAACCACTTCGAATTGTCCGAGGACGAGTTGACCGCTTTGCGAGAAGCTCACCCGGAGCGTGTCGCGGAGAACTCCGAAGCCGTTGTTGCCTTGGAGGTGCTTTCACCAGAGCAGGCTGATCTGCACTGGGCGGCGGACCATCCCGAAGCGCTTGCCCGAGCCACCAACCTGTTACGCAAGACGGCCGCAACAGGCCGTAGTGTGGCGTGGAAGGCGACCGTCATCAATGATCCCCGGTTCGCGGGTGCGCTTCTCGAGACCGGGTTTCGGTTGGACGGCCACTATCTGGATCACTGGTTGAATGATCTGGGCGAGCGCTCTTGGGTGTCGGCGTCCGCAGGCCTCCGCGAGGCGACGGCAGACGACTGCGAGCGGTTGGGCGAGATTGCCGCGTCATGCGCTTCACCGGGGTGGCTCGGAGATCCGGCGTCGTGGTTCGAGGAATGGTTGCTATCGCCTCCCAGTTCGATTCTTGTTGCTCACACCGGCGACCATCTGTCGGGATTCTGTTGTGTGCGCCAATACGGAGAGAACGAAGATAAGGTCTGGATCCGAGCGCTCGCAGTCGATCCGCGGTTTCAGCGATCCGGGGTGGGACGGACGCTGCTTGTTGCAGGATTGGAATGGGGGCAGAAGCGAGCAGCCACAAGAGCGTTCCTTGCAGTTGATGACCGGAATGACCCCGCACGGCATCTGTATCAGAGCATGGGCTTTCAGGCGAATGGGGAACAGGAGTTCAGGCTGATCGCAACGGCTGAACCTTGAGAACGTACCCGATGTGTCCGCCTTGGCGAAAGGAGCGAGATGCTTGTCTTTCAGTACGGATCGAACATGTCTTCGGTGCGGCTGAACTCCCCCGCCCGTCTGCAGGGGGAGGCAGTCCCGCTCGGCCTTGCGATCACCGAAGATCTCTTCGATCTCGGCTTCACGGTCTTCAGCTCGCAGAACGGTTGCGCTGCGGCGGATCTGACACCAGATGGGTCACGCCGGATTGTCGGGGTGCTGTATGAAATCCCCGAAAGCCGTGTGTTGCGGGAGCGCTCAGGCGGGCTGCGGACGCTGGACGATGTCGAAGGAGAAGGAGTGGCCTACGTCCGAACGGCAATCACCGCGATGTCCAACCAGAGTGAACGCACCCCCGTTGAAGCGGTGACATACGTGGTGAAAACGCCGCGATCCGGTCTTCGTACATGCGCAGCGTACGTGCATCACATCTTTGTTGGCCTGCGTGAGCACCGTGCGCCGGACGAGTACGTCGCCTACGTTAAAGATCGGATCGCGCGGAACAACCCACAGCTTGCCTCGGTCATTCGGGATTGGTAGGCAAGGCAAACGACGATGAGGTCAGGAGGATCGCGATGGAGACGAACCAAACAACGCAACCCCGCTGTGTGCAGTTCACACCGATGACGGAGCAGAACTACGAACGATATATCGAATCCGCGGTGCCAAGCTATGCACGCGATCAGATCGAGGCCGGGAACTGGAACGGCGAGACGGCGCTCGATCGGGCACAGGCCGTGTTCGATCGATTGCTTCCGGAGGGTCTGGACTCGGAAGGACAGTCCTTGAATCTCATCGTCGATGCGGCTTCGGAGGAAGCGGTCGGTTATGTCTGGTATGCGGAAGCCAGCCACGGAGATCGCCGCTTCGTTGCGCTGTATGATTTCCTCATTTACCCGGCGTTTCGAGGACGGGGATACGGGTCTGCGGCGCTCGCCGAACTGGATGCTGTGGCCGCTCGCTTGGGCCTTCACGACGTGATGCTCCATGTATTCGGCCACAATGCCGCCGCTCGTGCGCTGTACCGGAAGATGGGGTATGTGGAGACCGATGTGACGATGGCGAAGACTCTGTAGCGCGGAGCAAGCGCTCGATGGTAAGGAGGACTCATGCCGCTCCGAGACGACGAGAAGATCCGCGAGTTCATTCGAGAAACCTACAAGGACGTCGCCAAGAAGGATGCGGGGTCGTGCTGCGGCTCCGAAGCGGGCGCGTGCGGTCCCTCGTGTTGTGGGGGCGTGAAACACGGTGATGAACTCGCGGCAAAGCTGGGATACACCGACGAGCAGGTTCGGCAGGCCCCCGACGGGGCTCACATGGGGCTCGGGTGCGGGAATCCGCAGACCCTTGCCAATCTGACGATGGGCGAGACGGTCCTCGATCTGGGAAGCGGAGGAGGCTTCGACTGCTTCCTCGCCGCGAAGTCCGTCGGGGAGTCGGGCCACGTGATCGGTGTGGACATGACGGCGGAGATGATCGCGCGCGCGCGGGGCTATGCTCGTGAAGGCGGGTACGGGAACGTCGAGTTCCGCCTTGGCGAGATCGAGCATCTTCCGGTCGGTGACGAAACGATCGACGTGATCATCTCCAATTGCGTCGTCAATCTATCGACGGACAAACCGCAGGTCTTCCGGGACGCCTACCGTGTGCTGAAGCCCGGCGGTCGGCTTGCCATCTCGGACACGGTTGCACTGCGTGAAATGACGGATGAGCTTCGGGGGAACCTTGCGCTGGTGGCAGCATGTGTCTCCGGCGCGGAAACGGCAGACACCCTACGAGATCTGATTGTGTCCGCCGGTTTCGTCGGAGTTCGGATCATCATCGCTAAGGGAAGCCGAGAGATTGTCCAGGGATGGGGGGGCGACTCAGGGGACGGTCGTGCGGAGGATCTCGTAGCATCGGCGATGATCGAAGCGGTGAAGCCCGGCGCATAACGCTGTCGGCGAGGTGGTTGATGCAGGGTCAGGGTGAACGGAAGAAGGATCTCCGGCACGTCCCGACGCGTGAAGAGATCCGTTCCGCCGTCGATCGAACGGTCTCCGACATCATCGCTCCCGGATTGGACGTGTTGTTCTGCGGCATCAATCCCGGCTTGTACTCGGCGGCGATCGGCTGTCACTTCGGACATCCCGGCAACCGTTTCTGGAAAGCGCTTCGGCAATCGGGATTTACCGATCGCCGGCTCTCTCCCTATGAGCAGGAGGAACTTCTCGCGTTCGGCTGTGGTGTGACCAACCTGGTGACGCGGGCGACCGCGCGCGCCGCGGAGCTCTCTGCCGACGAACTGCAGGCGGGGCGTGCTTCCCTCGAACGGAAGATCCGCAGGTTCCGGCCGACATCGGTTGCCGTGCTCGGCATCGGCGCGTATAGGACCGGATTTTCGCAGGCCGCGGCGTCCGTGGGTCCGCAGCCGGCGAAGCTTGCCGGAGCTTCGCTGTGGGTTCTTCCCAATCCGAGCGGGTTGAACGGAGCCTATCCGCTTCCGATACTTGTTCCGTTGTTCCGGAACCTATTCGAGGCCGTGCATCGGGTGCCCTGAGAGGCCTGGCCGGCATGCAAACATCCATGAAGCGGACTGCATCGAGTGCGTACAAAGCGCACGAGCACCCGCGAGAAAGGTCGGTGCCGTGTTCGGCCTGGGCCACAGATTGGCGGATCGAAGCTATCGTTGGTTGCTCCTTGCGCTTGCTGGCGCGACGGCGACGTTTGCCGTTGCCATGCCGACGATGGCCATGCCGGTCCTGTTCCCGGAGATGGCGGATGACCTTCGCCTCACGCTCATCCAAATCGGTGCAATCTGGGGGACGGTGTCGTTCGCGGGGCTGTTCTCGGGGGTCGCCGGTGGCATGCTCGGCGACCGGTTCGGTACCAAGAGAACGTTGACTGTGGCCTGTGTGGCGCTTGGGGTTGCAGGGGCCGCGCGGGGTTTTTCCAACGGAATCGTGAGTTTGGGCGTCACCGTCTTCCTGAGCGGCTTGGTGAGTGCGGCGATTCCGATGAACCTGCACAAGGTCTGCGCCTACTGGTTCCCCGGACGAAGGCTGGGGCTTGCCAACGCCGTGATCTCCGGCGGGATGGCGCTGGGCTTCATGACCGGCTCTCTCATGAGTTCCTCGGTTCTCTCACCTTGGCTCGGAGGATGGCGGAACGTTCTGTTCTTCTACGGCGGCGTTGCCGTTCTTGTCGGCATCCCTTGGGCCTTCACCAGGGTCGCGCCGATCGAGAAGCGGAGGTTGGAGGATGCCGGCGAAGCGCCACGGCTCACCCACTCGCTGGCGCACGTCGCTCGCCTGCGAAACGTGTGGATCTTGGGGATCGCGCTTCTCGGAGTCAGCGGCGGGGTTCAGGGACTGCTCGGATACTTGCCTCTGTATCTGCGGGGAATCGGCTGGGAAGCGGTTCGGGCGGACGCCGCGCTCGCGGGCTTTCACGCCATCAGCCTGGTGGCTGTCGTCCCGCTATCGATGCTTGCAAGCCGCGTTGGATCGAAGGCGAGGCTCCTGATCGGAGCGTGCCTGGTCAGTGCCGTCGGGATCGGATTGCTTTCGATTGCCGAAGGAGTCGTCATCTGGATCGCCGTTTTGATGGCTGGAATGGTTCGTGACGGCTACATGGCCGTCTTCATGACCGTGGCCACCGAACTGGACGGTGTCGGTGCGGGTTACGCCGGCACGGCGCTCGGATTGGCGATGACGCTGTCGAAAATCGGGGGACTCATCGCGCCGCCGCTCGGAAACAGCCTTGCTGCGCATCACCCGCAACTGCCGTTTGTGTTGTGGGGAGGGATGTCGCTGCTGGGGCTTGCCGTGCTTGCCGTGGGCCGCGGGAAGAAACAGCCTGCTTGCTAGGGTTCCCCTCACTTCCTTTGCGGCCGACGAGAGTTCCGGATGTCGCGATTGTGCTAGGACGTTGCCCTTAGAAGACTAGCCAAGTAGTCTCGGTATGCTTCGAACGCTTGGATGCCCTCCGGCGTCATCAAGGCCGTCGTCCGCGGGCTGCGGCCGACGAACTCCTTGGCGATGTTGATGTAGCCCGCGTCCTGAAGCCGTGTCAGCTGCACCGACAGGTTGCCCCTTGTCAGGCCCGTTTCCCCCATCAGGTAGGTGAAGTCGGCGCTCTCCGCAACCGACAGCACCGCCATGATCTTCAGACGCGCCGGCTCATGAATGACGCGATCGGGATCACCGGCGAACTCGAAGCCGTTCACAACGCCTCCACCGGCGGCCTGGGATGGCGTTGGATGTATACGATCAGTGTGATTCCGCCGGTGATCACCGACGTTGCCCCCAGAATCGCGAACAGCAGTCCGATTCCCTCGATGAACCCTGTACCCGCCAAACCATTTACCACCGTGACCGCTGCCGTCGCCACGGCGATGATGAACATCCGCGGCATCCTCAACTTCGCGGCTCGGATGGCGAATGCAACGCCCATCCCCGCCCCGGATCCGATCAGCAGGGCCTTGCCAACGGCGCCTTCCAGCGTGTACTCGCCGCCCCACAGTGCGATAAGCATGGCGATCGCCACAGCCAGGAACAGGCTGGCCAGCATGATCTTGCGCCGCTTGCTCAT
>CAZKPU010000128.1:0-5715 GCA_964554715.1 uncultured Thermotogae bacterium
ATGACTGGGTCAAAGGGGTCTTGTTAACATCTGTTACCGGCATGTAAAAGGCAATCCAGAAGGTTCCCCGCAGAGATCGAGCACGAAGAGCAATCGCTCTCCTGGAACGCGTCGGCCTCGGAGACCGGATCCATCACAGACCCAACGAACTCTCGGGCGGCGAACGGCAGCGGGTCGCTGTCGCCCGCGCTCTGGCCAACGATCCGGAGATCATCCTTGCCGATGAGCCGACCGGAAACCTCGACAGCGAAAGCGGAGCTTCGATCCTGAACGTGCTCAAAGAACTGAGCAAGACCGACGGCAAGACGATCATTCTCGTCACCCACGATCCCGAAGCAGCGGAAATTGCGGATCGAATCGTTCGCCTCAAGGACGGCGCTGTCCGCAAGGAGACCGCTCATGTTTAGGGACTTCTTCCTGCTGGCAGCACGAAGCATCGCCCACCGCAAGATGCGAAGCTGGCTGACGATCATCGGTGTGTTTATCGGGATCACGGCCGTTGTCGCATTGATCTCCATCGGATTGGGATTGGAGAAGACAATCAATGATCAGGTCAGCGAGGTCTTCGGTGTCGACTCATTCGTGATCGCTCCGGAAGGAACGTTCGGTGCTGGAGGAGCCCACGCAAACGATACGTTCGCCATCGATCTGAACGACTTGCGAGCCATCGGCGGCGTCAAGGAAGCTGCTGCGATCCGTGATGAGACCGGATTCGTCGAAGGCTTGCCGGATGCCGAGGGTGAAACGGTGAAAGGGTTCCTTTCCGTCATGGGGCTCTCCCCCGAGCTTCTCACGGAGTTTCCTTCGTTTGTCGGCGAGGTCGAACTCGAAGAAGGCGGACGGGAATTCACGGACACGGACGAGCATGTGGCGATTTTGGGAAACGAGATCGCAGAAAGACTGAACGCACCTTTGGGCTCTGTCATCGAGATTGAGGGGATCCCGTTCGAAGTCGTAGGCGTATTTGTCGCTGGCGAAGAAGACGAACCTGAGCAAGGCGGCATGATGGGATTCGATGCAGGTGCGGGTGACGACACGGTGTTTGTCCCCTACGACGTATTGCTCGATCTCTACGGTCCTGCAGAGACGGTCCTCGTCACTCTGGTACGCATCACCGAAGGTGCCGATGTCGATGATGTTGCGGACCGTGTGGAGACAACACTCAACGAGCAGGGCGCCGAGATCATGGCGATCACCTACAGCGACGTCTCCGATATGGTTGGAACGATGATGTCGACGATCAGTGCGTTCCTTGCCGGCATCGCCGGGATCTCTCTGCTTGTCGGTGCGGTCGGCGTGATGAACACAATGTTCACCTCCGTCCTCGAGCGCACCAAAGAGATCGGTGTGATGAAGGCAGTCGGCGCGAAGAACAGCCATGTGTGGATGATCTTCCTCATGGAGTCCGGCATGATGGGGCTTGTCGGCGGAGCCGTGGGTACGGTGTTCGGACTTGCGCTGAGTTGGATCGCATCTCTGCTGCTGTCGCGCGTGTTCGGGATCGACATCGCGGTGGTCGCAAGTGCATCTCTGATCATCATCACCTTGGCCGGCTCGTTCGCTCTGGGAGCCATCGCCGGACTGTGGCCGGCACGACGAGCGTCGAAGCTCCCGGTGGTCGATGCTCTGCGTTACGAATAACCACGAAAGCGGCCGGGGGCCCCAACGGGGCTTCTCGGCCTCTTCTCTTCCTCACTCGGATGGCTGGCAAGAGTGAGGATTCGGCATCTCGCGCGAGCAACGGATCCCGACAATAGACCGTAAGCGAAACGACCCATCGAGCCATGCCATATATAGGTCAGAGGAGGCATCGATATGTGTTCTTGTGGGCTCTTCAAGGAATAAACCAAAGTCTAGCGCGGCTTAGAATCCCGATCGGATGACCGCTTTCTTGCGTGTCGAGGCATCGATCACCATTAAGGGGATTGACACTCGCAAGAAGAAAGACGTATGGATTGCTTGCAGCATCGCCACAATGGACGGCGACTGCGGAGTGGCTTGAATCTAGGGAAGTGATCACGTGATTCAAGCCACTTCTCTTTGCATGCCGAAGCGTGGATTGACCTCTCGTCGGCACTTGTTTGCCCTACACTTGAAAGCTTTCGTGCCCGTCACACAGAAGAAGATCGACGCTCGATCCTCAGAGATCAGTTCCTGTAAGAGAAGTACCGACTGCCCTATCCTCGCTCTTAGAATGAGTCGTTCGTCTGACGATACTTTCTCGTGCAATCGATGAGACTGAACATCGATGCGGCTGTAGGCGAATCCGTCTTCACCCTCATCAACGATTCTTGCTTGACCCGTGAATTCGCCGACTGGCGTTCCAGTCTTCTCACACAGTATGTCCCCTTCGATTGGGCTCCAACTCGTTGACAGATCGCTGAGCGCCTCAAGGGCGACTCTGCGGCTTTCCTCAATGGTCTGGGTATTCCACCTCAGTAACTCTTCGACACTGTTGCATCCCTCGTCTTGAGCGCGTAAGGAACGATCAATGCATCGGTTAACAAGCCAAGTGAGTAACCCGCAATCATGTTCGAGTGTAGATGCCGTGTGGGCGCTTCCGTGAACAATGCTACTGCGCAGCCTATAGAGCCGATCCAATGCTCGCAGGTGGTCGTCTCGATACCCTTCGAGTATGCCGGCAAATGCCGCACACCTTCTCTTTAGCTCATTCCGCTTCCAGTCAACGCGGGCTCCGCTCAATAGCAGCGCCTCCAGTGCAGTTACCAACGCCAGCAGACGCACCTCATTGGAGTGATTGGTCCGCGCAGTACCTTGCCAGAACATTGCCCTTTGGATCGCACACTTGAGCGAAGTTCTGTTGCCATTCCAGATGCGTGACTGAATCTCTCCAAGAGCCGGCGTCTCCTCAGGCCCAAGCACGTAGAAGTCACTGAAGGCCCTCTTTTCCTCGAATCGTAGCCAGCGAAGTTCTCCCGGCTGGAACTCAATCAGAAATCCGTGTTCCGAAGTCTCGTGAGGCGACGGAAGTACGACGCTCCTATCTCGGAAGTGAAGCACATCCATCGTATCCCGTATCCGCTTGACGGCTTCTCTTCTAGCGATGCTTGAAGTTGTCGCTGAGACTTCTGTCTCCGCAAGGCATCCCTTAGCACAACTGGTGAGGAACTTCTGAATCGAATCCCTTTCGAGCTCGGTGATGTTGTATTGCCCCAAGTCGAAGTCTTCTGCCCTACGGAAAGTCACGTCACCAACGCTGACAGCAACTGCATCCCTCTCGAGACGTATCCCCACGGCGCGAATGAAAACGCGACAGTTGTGTTTCGCTTCACCAGAGATTTGTTGGAGGAAGTAGTTCACGGAGTCGACCATCGAGGCAACACTGGTCTGCTTGATGGCCAACGACGAGAGGTAGCTCAAACCGTCTTCGAGGAAAGGCACCAGAGGCTGGAGATTGATGATCGTTCGCCTGAGATCGTCTGGTAGTAATTCGTTTCCGAGCAGATGGCGTCGAAGCAGATGTAGTTGGGCTGTCTCGAATCTCGCGCGTACAGCCTCTAACCTGCTCTCCAACTTGCATCCCAGATCTTCAATGGTTGAGGCATATTCCCTCCTCCACTGAGCGTTCAGTTCGTTGCGTGCTCCTCTGCGAACAGACTCGCAAACGCTGTCATTCATCAGCGGGATCGAGTCTCCACTCAGCTTCTCAACTACCAGATTCGCTCTCGCAGATGCCTCTCTCTCTTGCGCAAGGCACGCTTCAGCAAGGCGTTTGAGACGTCGGCGCAGCCGAGCTTCGATCAAGATGAATGACTCTTCAGCGCATATCCTTTCGATCCCATCAAGCGCCCTACGCAGTGACTTCGGCGTTAAACGATCATCGTGGAGGTCAGAGAGAACAGCTTCGAGAGTCTCCTCTACCGCGAAGAGCGAACATCTTTCCAGATGAGGCTCCCGAAGAAGTGCTCTCCAAGAATCGTTCAGACTCCTGACGCGGTTGAGATGCCCACTCAATTTCGGCATTCTACACCCACCTCTGTTATATTGTGGACTAAATGATATTCACATGGATGTTATACGCAAAGCGCTACTCCGAACAGGGTGCCGTAGGATTCGCTTTTGAACCTTCTACGTTGCGGTGGCAAGGGCATTCAACACCCATTCCGTGTACTCGGCATAGGTGAACCCTGCATCGGCAGGAAGCTGCCGCTCGGCGATCTGCTGGGCGATCCCCCAGCAACCCGCATGGAAGCGGACCACGAACGTCATGTCCCAAAGCTGGACCCGTTTCTCTTGATCGACCGTTCCCGTATACGCTTTGATGAGCACATCCTGAAGCCCCTGTGGCAGCGGGTCATTCTCACCGCACGCTACGACAAGTGTGGCTATGTCGAAGAGGGGATCGTTCATTCCGCAGAATTCCCAGTCCAAAACCCGAACCGGCTCTGCGCTGAGAAGGTTCCCGGCAAACAGGTCGTTGTGGCATAGGACCGCCTTGTGCCGACCCGCTCCCTCCCACCGTCGACGGATCCGCTCCAGTTGTACCATCAGCCCAGGGAGTACCGAGGGAAGGCCAAGATCCTTCCTCTGCGCTTCCTCAAGGATGCGTGAGATCCGGTCGAACGGATCGAAACCGTGCTCCATGCGGGGAAGCGAGTGGATACGCTTCACCGCAGCCAAAACGCGTTCCAGTGATTCTTCGGATCGGTAGAGGTCCGGAATCTCCTCGAACGGTTCCGAGCCGATCCTGCGTGTAACAAGGTGGCCTTCTGGCAGCGAGAAATGAACGACTTCCGGGCCCAGTCCCACCACTTCGGCCGCACGAAGCGCCAGGTGCTCAGCGAAGCGATCGATCCCAAGTCGTGATGCGTTGGGGGAAGCGATCCGCACGACGAACTCCACCCCGTCCAGATCGACCGAGTAGTTCGTGTTGGTCAATCCACGGATCCGTCGAATCTCTCCCACCCGATCGGAGGTATAGCCCAAGCTCCCGAGGTACTGATCGATGCTGGGATCTGCCGGAATCTCGTCGGCAGGAGACGAAACAGGAATCATCTCGTCGGCAAACCAGCGGACCCATCGTTCCTGCTCGGCCGTCTCTACCGCATCCCGGCGATAGTGCTGCCGAACCCATCCGACAGCATCTTGACACTCCACGCCGGCGAGCACAGCCATGCAGGCAAGAACCGTCCCCGTCCGTCCGATCCCGCCGGCGCAGCCGATCTCGAGCCGCTGTCCCGACTGCGCTCGACGAAACGCCATGACGATGGACTCGGATGCATGATGCCAGTCTATCGGAAGCCCGAAGTCCTCCCAGTCGACCACAGTGGCCGGCCATTCGGGAGCCCATCGTGAATCCAAGTACAGCCCGTAGTCACGAGTGCGATCATCCGTCCGACGCTCAGAAAGCGGCCGCGCCGTCACCGTGGTGCTATCCGGGAAACGAACCTCTGTCATCGGGATATCCCTGCACTTCTGTGCCCGCCGGTTCTGATGACCAAGCCGTGAGGCCAGCCCAATGCTGTCGTTCCCGATGCACAGACACGCGCAGACCGATGTCGAGTCACGAAGCGGATCCTGTGCACACATCACCGGGAGGACAGTATTCCAACCAGTTGGGAACGCATCGTCCGGCGCTTCGTAGCGCACGACGCAACTGATCCGCGCGAGGTTCGTGAGAGCGCAACAAATCCCAGAACCCCTCGGAGTGGTTCGGGTGAACCGTGTGGCAAAGCTCGTGAAGCAGCACGTAAC
>CAZKPU010000129.1:0-5653 GCA_964554715.1 uncultured Thermotogae bacterium
TTCATAACATATAAAATTGTCTCTTTGACAACCACACCTACATCTGGAACCATTGTCCCCATTAAATTGGAAATAAAATTAACCATCGACGGATACGCTTTTTGCATTATCTCACATACAAATACTCTGGACTTTTCTGTTTTCATTAGTTTCATCAATTGTTGCACATGACATTTGACTCCATCAGTTCCATCATTGAAATTAATGGATACAAAATTATACATAAATTTTACTGCATCATCACTAATATTTGTCGTTCCATCGTCTTTTTGTTCTGAAACAGTTTTAATAAGTTCATCAATAATTTTAATGATTTTTGCAGCGAAAATTAATCCATCTTTAATTGTAAAAACTGCGTTCACCGCCATATCGCCACCTGCTCCCGCCGTACCAACCGCCATTCCTGTGTCTGCCGGAGACACGATCCTCGGTGCCGACGACAAGGCGGGAATCGCTGAGATCATTCATGCTCTTCAGAAGGTTGAGCGTCACCCTCCCGTTGAAATCGTCGTCGTCCGCAACGAGGAGATCGGTTTCTTCGGCTCGAAGAATCTCGACTTCTCACTCGTGACGGCAAGGCGTGGGATCCTGATGGATTCGGACGTGCTTGATGCTGTGGTCATCGGCGGCCCTACCCACTTCCTTCTGGATGTTACGGTCCACGGTCGTGCTGCCCATGCCGGGATGGAACCGGAAAAGGGAATCTCCGCCATCCGTACGGCAGCTCTGGCCATCGCCGAATTCCCTGAAGGCCGTGTGGATGAAGAGACAACGGCGAACGTCGGCACCATTCACGGTGGGATCATCCGTAACGGCATCCCCGAAACGGTTGAGCTCAAAGCGGAATGCCGAAGCCTGGATGACAACAAGGCCCGGGCGCTGTGCGAGAAGATGGAAAGGGCCTTCAGGAAAGCGGCGTCTGATAGGGATGCCCGTGTCGAAATCCGTACACAGCAAGCATCCCATGCGTACCGTCTGAGTGAGACGCAACCCATGGTTCAGACTGCGCTCCATGCAATCGCCTCAGTGGGCCTGACGGCTCGAACCAATGTCATCACCGGCGGCACAGATGCGTCGGTCTACAACGAGAAGGGAATCGAAACCGTGGTCATGGGGATCGGCGCACGGAACGAACACTCAACTCAGGAATCAATCGCCATTTCGGACATGGAAAAGGCAATCGACATCCTGTGCTCCATGCTTCGAGAACTTTCATAGCGGTATCGGGAGGTACCATGCCGAGTAAAGCGGATCTGGAACTGTTCAAAGCTGCGTTCAAGACCGTCAAGGATCTTGTGCGAGTCAAGCCCGGTGAGAATCTTCTCATCACGATCGACTCCATCAGCGACTTTCGAGTCGCGGAAGAGATGGCAAAGGCAGGCGAAGCGCTCGGAGCCAAAGTCATGGTTGCCTGGCACACAACGCCGAAGGGGTATGGAATGGCCGCCGATCCGTATCTCCCCGCACCGTTGGTTGCAGCCTGCCCGGAAGCCGATGCATGGATTGAGCTCAACAACCAATGGCTTCTGTATGGGACTCCGTGGGAGCGCGCCGTCACCAACGGTCGAACACGGAACCTCATGCTCGGTGGGCTCTCCACGGAGCAGCTGATCCGGTGCATCGGCGAAGTCGATATCGATGCGCAAATCGCTTTCCAGAACAAAGTCGTCGAGATCACGCAGAGCGCGAAGAAGATGACGATGAAGAACCGTGCCGGAACCGATCTGGCCTTCGAGAACGACCCAACTCGCCCCTTTGCGAACGAGCTGCTCGCTGATCAGCCAGGCGGCCATTTCCTGACCGGTCAAATCGGCTGGGCTCCCAAAGAAGACACGATTCAGGGAGTCCTGGTGTTTGATGGGGCCATCTCCGGCGGAGGCGAAGCCGACATCGGGATTGTTTCCGAGCCCGTGACCTACGAAATCGAGAACGGGAAGATCCGCAAGATTCTCGGTGGCAAGGAGGCAGACATCGTCCGGCGCTGGTTCGAGAAGCTGGACGATCCGGGGATGTACCTTGCCGCTCACACGTGCTACGGCTTCAACCCCAACGCCAAGCTCGGGTACACCACCACCGAAGATGAGCGCGTTTGGGGGTGCACGGAGTGGGGATTCGGATACCAGGGACCGATGTACTCCGGCGGAGCACCTCGGGTCGCAGCATCGCACATCGACGGAATCTGTCTCGATACATCGGTGACCTGCGACGGTGTTGCCGTCACTGAATTCGGGAAGGTCGTCCATCCAGAGCTGCTTGAGCTTGCGCGTGCTTGCGGCCACTGAGCATAGAGTGCGATTCCAGGAGAGGGCCGCTCATGCGGCCCTCTCTAAAACCCCGAAGGGAAGGCAATGAACAGACCGTGTGTCAGCTTGGTCGCAGACCCGTACCCCCCTTATCAGTTTCGGGAAGACGAGAAGATCAAGGGAATCGACTATGAAACGATCTCCCAAGCCTTCCGTGTAATGCAAATGGGTGTCCGTGTGGATCTTCTCCCGTGGGATGAATGCCTGCACCGCGTTGACGTAGGTGAAGCAGACGGGGTCTTCCAGATCACCAAGACCCGAGAGCGCGAGTCCCGCTTTCTGTTCTCCGATCTGCTCCGTGTGGAGGAGACAGCTCTCTTCTCCAAGACTCCGCTTCCTCCGGCAAGCTCGCTTGCCGGAATCTTTACGAGCGGGCGGGATCTCCTCGGGGTTCTTGAAGGCTACAGCTACAACGACGAGATTGATCGCCTCCCAACAGAGAGCAAGCTCGTGGTGCCCGATCAGGAGACGCTGCTTGACGCGCTTTGCCAAGGCCGATGCCGCGCGGTTCTCATGGATGCGGGTGTTGCGGATTCCTTGTGCGCCAAACGAGGAATCACCGGGCTTCACAAAGCCGGCGAACTTGGGACTCGCCGCGATCTGTACGTTGCGTTCAATCCCACCCGTTCGGAGATCCGGCAGACGTTCAATCAAGGACTTCATCGATTGCAGAGTGGTCAAGGGGGCTGAGTTCGTCACAACCTCGCTTGCAGAATTACCCCTACCACACACCAAGCGAGGTGACGTAGCGCGCGGAATCCGGCAAGATTGAAGGGTGATGGACAATCGGCACATCGGGGTCCTCTGCGGAGGTGATTCCCCAGAGCGCGAGATTTCACTTCGATCGGGACGCGCCGCTCACGCGGCGCTTGTGCGGCGTGGTTACAACGCACATCTCATCGAACTTGCCGACCTCGACGATTTCGTGCGCGCCGTTCGCGGCATCGACGTCGCGTTCAACTGCCTCCACGGGGGCTCCGGGGAGAACGGAACGGTCGCGCTCTCCCTGGAGGTCCTTGGGATTTCCTACATCGGGTCCGGCCCGATGGCAAGCTTTCTTGCCATGAACAAGGCCCGCTCCAGACGGCTGTTTACCACACACGACATCCGGATCCCCGCAGGGTTGGCCGTCGAAGCCGAGGCGAAAAACGACGCGACGATCCGCAGACGCATCGAGGAAGATCCCAAGATGCGGCTGCCGCTGATCGTCAAGCCGATCGCCGGAGGATCCAGCCTGGACGTCATCCTCTGCGAGACCGTACGCGCGGTCGAGTTACAGGCGCGTAAGCTACTCAAGAAAGAGGGCTCGGTGTTGATCGAGACGTTCATCCCCGGACACGAGATCACCGTGGGGATTCTTGATGACAAAGGCGAACCTCAGGCCCTCCCGGTGATTGAGATCCGTTTTCCCACACCGATCTTCGACTACGATGCCAAATACGTTCCCGGGCGGGGGGAGTTCATCGTTCCGGCACCGATCCCGTCGGAGGCCGCGGAAGCGTCTCAGCAAGCGGCGCTCCGCGCACACGCAGCTCTGGGATGCAGAGGCTTCTCCCGTGTCGATCTTCGGCTGGGAGAGGATGGATCGCCTTACGTCCTCGAGGTCAACGTGTTGCCGGGGCTGACATCGATCAGTGACCTGCCGCGAGCGGCCGGAGCGAGCGGAATTCCCTACGACGATCTGATCGAGCGAATGCTGGCGACCGCGTTCGCTGGGAAGGAGGAAAAGGAGCCATCGTGAAAATCAGTTGGATTGGACACGCCTGTTTCTTGTTGGAGGGATCACAGACATCGGTTCTCACCGACCCATTCGACAAGAGCGTTCCCTACCCGCATTTCCCGGAGGGACCGGTGCATGCCGTGACCGTAAGCCACGGCCACTTCGATCATGCAGCCGTCGATCGCGTCGCAGGCACGCCCATCGTCGTGACGGAACCGGGCAAGACAACCGTTCACGGCATCGAGTTTTTGGGGGTCCCTTCGTACCATGATGATGCCCAAGGCGCAGATCGAGGCAACAACCTCATCTTTGCCTTCGAACTCGACGGGATTCGAATCGCTCATCTCGGCGACCTTGGAACCGAGCTCTCGCCGGAGCAGATCGACTTGTTGAGCGGAGTCGAGGTTTTGTTAGCCCCTGTAGGTGGGCATTACACGATCGGACCGGAGCAGGCCAAGGCCGTTGCAGTGTCTCTTCCCTCACTGCGCTTGCTGATCCCGATGCACTTTAGAACCGATGTCATTTCGGATTGGCCGATTGCCCCGGTGGAGGATTTCGTTCGAACCATGGATAATGTACACCAAATCGGCACTTCGGCCGTTTCGCTCAACCGTGAGACGCTGCCCGAACGTCTGGAGGTGTGGATCCTCAACTATGCCTAGGATCTCTGATCGAACCCGCAAACTCACCGGATCTCCCATCCGCCGGCTGACCCCGTTCGCCGTCGAAGCCAAAAGCAAGGGAAGAACGGTCTACCACTTAAACATCGGCCAACCCGACATTCCGACGCCAAGCAGCTTCATGGACGGTGTCCGAAATGTTCCGATCGATGTTCTCGCCTATAGCCCCTCTCTAGGCATCGCCGAGACGGTGAATGCGTTCCTCGCCTACTACGATGAGAGGGGAATCGCCCTTGAAGCAAAGGATCTCTGCATCACCGTAGGCGGCAGCGAGTCGTTTGAGTTCGCCCTGCAAACGGTGGCCAACCCAGGCGATGAGATTCTCGTGCCCGAACCGTTCTACCCGAACTACATGGGCAAGGCCGTGATGAGCGGTCTCACCGTCGTTCCGATTACGACGAAGGCGGAAGACGGATTCCACCTGCCCCCGATCGCCGAGATCGAAGCCAAGATCACGCCTCGTACGCGAGCCGTCTTGTTCTCGAACCCGGCCAACCCCACAGGGGTCAGCTACACGCGGAACGAACTCCAGCAACTGGCGGATCTGGCGCTCAAACATGACCTGTACGTCATCTCCGATGAGCCCTACCGCGAGTTGGTGTACGAAGGAGAAGCGACAAGCGTCCTTTCGTTCCCCGAGCTTGCCGAACATGCAATCCTTGTCGACAGCATCTCCAAGCGGATTTCGGCATGCGGCGCCCGGATCGGCGTGCTTGCCAGCCGGAACCAGGACGTGATGGCTTCGGTGAACAAGCTGGCTCAGATCCGCCTTTCGCCGCCGTCGTTCAGCCAGTACGGCTTTGTCTCGTTCATGAACGACGCCGGCCACGGAGCCACGATCCAACAGATGGTCGAGAAGTTCCATCGCCGGAGGGACACCTTGTTCGACGCCCTTCAGACGCTGCCGAACGTAGTGTGTCGAAAGCCCGAAGGCGCCTTCTACGTCTTCC
>CAZKPU010000130.1:0-5611 GCA_964554715.1 uncultured Thermotogae bacterium
TCGATCGTGAGCTGATTCATCTGGTAAGCCTCATCTCTGCGTATTTCGAGGTGAACCCCGCGCGTTCATACAATCGCTTTGCCGGATTGTCATGCTCAACATGTAGCTTGATGTCACCTTCACACTCCGCAACAACGGCATCGAGAAGCGCGCGACCGATGCCTCGCCCGCGGGATGCCGGGCTCACGGCAATAAACAGCAGCAGGTTCTCCGGGACATACCCACTCCATGGCGTGAAGTGCACGACGGCCGCGCCCACAAGGTCTCCAGCCGCTCCGTCCGTCGCCAAGGCAAGGAATCCGCGTGGATGGTGTTTCCGCTCAAGCACGTAGTCTAGCGCACATCGAATGTCTGCTTGCGTATCCTCATAGGGTTTCAGTGCCTGATGAAGGAAAGCGGCAAGTCGATCAGGATCTAGCTCATCCGGCAGGTTGGTGCTTGAGTCGACGATTCGAAGCATAACTCCGTTGATAAGAGAGACTGTTCTCACACTCCCGTTTTCGGAACGTATTTGAGGTGCTCATTGAGGGAACCCTCTTCCCTTCTTGGGGCAAACGAGCAAGGGCTAGGACAGCGATTGAACGGAGGTCGAGATACTCTGTGACTTCCGCCTTCTCTGCGAACACGTTGTATGCATCTCACCTCCTGGATGTCTAAAATACTGTATTAATGCTGCATTGCGCGACGTGAGTATACGCCAGGCGGGTCCGAGATGCAAGATACGGATGTTTCAAGAGATGTCCCTGGAACTACCGGTTGCCGCGTAGGATGTCGGAGAGGGTCGCGTCGGGATGATGGTACGGCTCGATCCCCATCATCTGACCTCCCAGGCTGATCGCCCGCTGTGGACACCAGTGCAGACAGGCGAAGCAGCCGACACAGCGATCGCCCCATCGAGGCCGTTCGCCGTTCATCTCAATGTTGTCGACCGGGCACGTCTGGGCGCAGATCCCGCAGCCGTTGCAGGCATTCCCTGCCGTGAGTGCCACGGAGTCCTCTCCCCTGACCATCAGCCGGAAGGCGAACCGCACCAGCACGGGGACCGTGCGCAGCATCCATGGGCGGACAAAGGCAGGCAGCACACGCCTCGATTCGACGGCACCGTTCCGTTGCTGCTCGACATAGCCGGCGATCGTCTCGACTCTGCCGGCGCATGCCTCCAGCAGGCGCAATCGGGTCGAACGCGACACGAAACGGCAGCCGACCCCGTTGTGCGGCATACCGACGGCAAACCCGCCGGAAAGGCGCCCGCCTTGCTCTTGGATCGTCTTCGCGAACTGGTTCAGTGCCTGGCCTGCCGCGATTCCGTACGTGCAAACGGCGAACAGGTACTTATCGTCGAGCGATGACAGCTTGCCGGCAAGCTCGTCGATGATCTTCGGGGGCTTGAAGTCATAGATCGGAAAGACGAAGCCGATTACGTCGGCGTCGGTCTCCACCCGCTCCTGCCCGAAGGTCGATGAGATGGGGACCAGCGAAGCCCCGATCCTCGCGGCAAGCTCCCGCGCCACCGCAAGCGAGTTCCCCGTTCCCGTGAAGTAGTAGATCGTCGCCTTGGTCATTGTTGCCCCTTCCACCTATCACACCGTCTGCACCATGCTCCAGCCATGGGCGTTCGCGTCGATGGAGGCAGTGTAGCAGGAGTGGCCCAACTTAGGACAAGCGATTGTCTTCACATTCCGGGCGCGGATCCTCACAGTTCGCCGATCGTTGCCAAGGACGGGGAGCTCCCTTCCAGCGCCCTACGGATCTTGCTCGTAGACGATCACATGTTCGGGGATCCAGCCGTCGGATCCTCGGCTGTAGTATCGGTCCTCCAGCGTGCCATTCGGCATGATCTCGAAGGTCTGGCGGAACTCCACAGCCCCCGATGGGCGGATAGAGAAGCCGACAAGGGCGATCTTCCCGCCCTCGGCTTCAACGGTGCCTCTGCTGTGGATCCCATTGCTGGCAAGCTGCTTGAAGGCGATGGTCTCTACCGCCGCATCCCAGTAGAAGACCGTCTCCATGGCAAACTCCAGTGCATCCACCCTCTTCAGCCACTTGACAACGTGTCCGCCCAACGCCGCGCTCCACTCGATGTCATGGTCAAACGGCGGAGCCGGGGTACTGACGAAACGTCCGCTCCACGAGGTCCCAACCAGGGAGGCGAGTGGATCCAGCGTGTCATGCAGATCGGCTGAAGCAGCGGCAACAGACGTCAGAAGCGTGGCGATCAGAAGCAGTCTCAAGATCCGGTGCATTGGACCTCCTTCTGGCTGGGCGGCTGACGCGGCCTGGCGAGCGGAGTATACAGATTCACTGATCACGAACCGAAGAGCATTTCATCCAGCGGGATAGGCCTCCGGACGCGAAGCTGGAGGGCTCCCGCTGATCCGCCTTGGGTTCTCATATGCGGCCTCGGAACCACATGGCAAGAGCTGGCAGACACGTGATGGCTCGGTGAGATGGGTGATTCACCCGGCGGCAGAAACGCCAAGATCGAAGACCCAACTCACTCCAGGAGCTGACGTTCGGATCCTGTGGACACGATCTCGACAGATTTGTATACTAGTCTGTCGACAATCCAGTATGCAATGGGGTGCCATTCATGTCAGCGAAAAGCACGACCATCCGTGTGACAAGCCAAGCCCGAGACACAGTTCGGGAGATCTCTCAGATCACCGGCAAGCGTCAGCAAGAGGTCATCGATGCAGCCGTGGAGGTGTACCGGCGGCAGATCCTGTTGGAGAAAGCCAACACGGCCTACGCCGCTCTTCGATCCGACGAATCGGCTTGGAAGTCCGAGACGGTAGAGCGTGCGGCGTGGGACGCCACGCTTGCGGACGGGGCAGAGGAACAGTAACCGATGCCTCAACCGTTGCGGGGACAGATCTGGCTCGCGAATCTCAGTCCAACCACCGGGCACGAGACTCGCGGAACGCGTCCGTGCCTCATCGTCAGCGTCGATCCATTCAACCAGGGTCCTGCCGGGCTCGTCGTTGTCCTACCGATCACGACTCGCGACAAGCACATCCCGCTTCACGTGTCGGTTTCTCCACCGGAAGGAGGGCTCACCCAACGCAGCTACGTTAAGTGCGAGGAGCCCCGTTGTATTTCGAAGGATCGCCTGAAGCAGCTATTGGGGACGCTAGGCGCCGCGACCATGCCCGATGTGGACGACCGGCTGCGGATCGTGCTCGGGCTGTAGCGTACTTCATACCGGGGACCTAGGTGTCCGGCGATTCGATCATTCGACCTTACCTTGGGCTTTCCGGCGCCGGCGGGACTCATGCCGTGTTGACGAACCGCAACAGCATCCCTGAGTGTTGGCGATTGAGGATTCCGTCTTCGGATTCACATCCAACCGCGTGCGTGGTGGTTGATCACGTCTGTCGTACCCACTGGCTGACTTCTCGGATGTGGGCAGGCGTCGTACGGCAGCATCCGCCGATGACGCTCGCACCGTTCTCGTACCACTCTTGCGATTGCAGACCGAACGTGTCGCACGAGGCTTCCCCATGCCAGGTCTTCGTCGCGGCGCTGAACTGCTCACCGGAGTTGGGGTACACGATGATCGGCTTGCTGGTCATCCGCTTGATCTCGCCGATCAGCGATGAGAGATGGAGCGGTGATGTGCAGTTGATGCCGACGGCAGCCGCTTGGGGCCGCGTCTCAAGGAAGCAGGCACCCTCTGCAACAAGCTCGCCACTGCTGATGTGTTCGCCGTCTTGCGCAGTGAAGCTGAACCACGCCGAAGTATCCGGGAATTCCGCAAGCAGTCGAATCAGGGCCCGGGCTTCGATCAAGCAGGGAAGCGTCTCGCACGCCAGCAGATCCGCACCTGCGGCGATGAGGGCTTCGACACGCGGGCGGTGAAACGCTATCAGTTCATCCTCGGTCAGCCCGTAATCGCCGGTGTATTCCGATCCATCGGCCAGATATGCGCCGTACGGCCCGACCGAACCCGCGACAAACGGACGGATGCGGTTCGTGTGATTGGCTTCGTTCGACCAGAATGCGTCGCGTGCTTCCTGCGCCAGTCGGACAGACTTCTTGATCAGCTCCAGCGATTGCTCCCGATGGAGGCCGCGCTTCGCGAAGCCTTCAACGCTGGCTTGATAGCTGGCAGTGATGGCGAGGTCCGCGCCAGCGTTGAAGTAGTCGAGATGCACATCGCGGATCAGTTCGGGCCGTTCGAGCAGGATGCGCGCCGACCAGAGAGCGTCGTTGAGGTTGCAGCCGCGTCGTTCGAGTTCGGTGGCCATCGCGCCGTCGACGATGGCAACACGCTGATTCCGAAGAACGGTCTCAATCGGGTTCATCCTGCTCCTTCCGCCACGCTGAACAACGGATCCGTGGAAGTTCCGGGGACATCATACCGAACTCCATGATTCCGGGCGTGTCTTCTGCGGGCAAGGCACGCGGCCTGTAGCGCGTTCGCGTTGAATCAAGAACCGCTCATCTCCCATCGGCCGTCCGGTTTGCACGGGCTTCCTGATCGTGACCATGGACGATTCGGCGGACCGAGACAACGCCAAGATCGAAGACCTGACCCCAGTGACTTAGGTTCCGGTGAGGGTCGCGGCGATCCACTCGTCGATGATCCACTCCAGTGTGGTGAACGGGACGGCACCGTGGAGAAGAACGGCATCATGGAACGCGCGGATGTCGAATGCGTCGCCGAGCTGGTCCATCGCCCGCTGCCTCAGCTCCAGCAGCATGACGTATCCCATGCCGATCGTCACCTGGCCGGGGTAGCCGTCGTAGTGCATCTGCCGGGACGCGGATTCGCTTCGCCCGGTCGCTTCGCGGCTGTAGCTTTGCGCCTGCGCCCAGGTCCAGCCCATCGCGTTCAGCCCGGTGTCGGTGACCAAGCGGACCAGGCGCGCCAGCTCGAGCCGCTTCTGGCACAGTCCGCCGAGCGGATCATCCTGGTACACGCCCATCTCCGCGGCGAGCCGCTCGGCGTACAGCGCCCACCCTTCGATGTAGGCCTGGAACAGCGGGTGGCGAAAGTAGACGTTGCTGATCAGGTCGCGCTGAAAATCGGGCAGGTCGAGGTCGCGGCTGATGGCGATCTGGAAGTGGTGCCCGGGGATCCCTTCGTGGTGCATCAACACGGGTTCGTCATAGGCGGTGTACGGGGTCATGTTCAACAGGCTGGTGACGATCTGCCCGGGCGCCGACTTGTCGATCGGCGGCTCTTGGTAGTACGCGGGAGGGCCACTTGGATCGACGGTGATGACGAGAGCCGACTCCGGAAGCGTTCCGAAATACTCCGGTAAGAGAGGCTCCACCTCGTCCACATACGATTGGTACTCGGCAAGGAGTTCCTGCCCCTGGAGGATCGGTTGATTCTCTTGGATGATCCGCGCCTCGAGCTCGTCCATCGTCATCCCCTCGGGCCAGCTGAGCACATCGCAGGCGTACGTCTTCATCTCTTGCTGCAGCCGCGCAACCTCCCGCAGGCCGATCGCGTGGACCTCGTTGGGCGTCATCGGCATCGTCGTGTGGTGGGCAAGGGCGTATCGGTAGTACTCCGCGGCACCGTCGTATTCCATCACGCCCACCGCGGTTCCCCGCCCGGCCAGGGAGGCCACGTAGTCGCGAAACGTTCGATACGCCGGAA
>CAZKPU010000131.1:0-2695 GCA_964554715.1 uncultured Thermotogae bacterium
GCAGAGTCAGCCTCCGCAGGCCATCGTTTCGAGAGTTTCGTGGAGAGCCTTCACCTGACCCTCATCGGCGCTCCCTTCGCCTTTCCAAAGGATGGTTCCATCGGGATCCACCAACAGCAGATAGATGGTGTCCAGTGACGGTAGATTCAGCTGGCGAGCAAGCGCCGTCAAGTTCGTGTACGCCGTTAAGGTGTGCAGTCGAGCGTCTTTGTCGACGATGCCCGTTCTCATTCCGCCATCGATGAACGAGCGCGCGGGCAGGTAAAGGCGAGAGAGTGCAGGAACCTCCCACACGGACAGCTCCCGGCAGCGATCCTCAAGCGCCTGTAAGGCCGGTTCCCACGTCTCAATGAGCCGGGTGTGCGATCGCCGGAAGGCGAGGATGACAACGCGAGGTCCGGCGGGCAGGTCCTCGGGAACCCGCACGTCGCCGCCCTCCAGATCGCGAGCGACAATCGACGGAAACTTGGGCATTTGGCCTCCTTCGTTGACCTGAGCTGAACAAGAGGGGTCAAAGCTTTATTCTTGAATCCGCTTCCCTTCTTACCTGCTACTACGAAGATGAACTCTAAGAGCAGGATGCTGCAGGAAGAGTCGCTCAGTACGAATTCAAGAATAAAGCTTTGACCCCTTCACCATGGCGGCTGGAGAGATAGGCCGTGCCGCAATCACCCGATGAAGCTAGCTACGTACTCTGTCCCTGCAGGAGGTTTGGGCCGTCCGGGTTCTCCAACAACCCACGTTCCCGTCAGCCCGATCTCCCGCGATGCGAGATCGAAGTGGCAGATAGCGATTCCCATGTCTACCCGCTGGATGTCCGGAAACGCCGAATCTCTCGTCCCCAAGAGCTTCGTCACGAGGCTGCCCGGGTATCCCAGGGTTCGCTCAAGATAGAAGTGCCACGCTTCATCATCCTTCACAACCCTCCACGGTTGCTTGTTGGACGCGGATGGCCCCAGCCGGACAAGCTCCAGCACCGGGGCGAACCTCCCGGCACAATCCCGTGTCAGCGGCATGCCAAACGTCCGGTCGAAGAACAGGCTCTCCCAAGGAAGGCGGTTCGCGCCACGCGTGACACGGCGAAGGAGGCCCCGTCGGGCCCGCTCCGGGTCAGCCGCATACCCCACCGCGGTCACGGCAGGTATATGCTCGTCGCCCGATGTTTGGATGCGTTTCGCGAAGCTCGACCGGGTGAACGTCCCCCCGAGCCAGCAGCTTCCCAGCCCGACGTCCGTTGACGCAAGGATGAGCGATTCCATGGCGTAGCCGAAATCCTCCAGGTCCTTCGCACGGCGTTCGGCCGCGCCAACGATGAATCCGCTCGCTCCCCGGATGAATCCGTACGTCCCCAACCCCTTCAACGCGGCCCGATCCTCGGCGCTCGCCGCGATCAGCTCGAAACGTAGAGGGGTCGCAAACGGCATCGTAGAAGCCGAAACCGTGGCGATAGAGTTCCTCAGCCGCGCCTGCGTCTTCGTGGCGATCGGTTGCGCGGTATACGCGCGGCAGGAGAAACGCTTCTCGATGAGTTCGGCAACGGGCTTGTCGTAGATCAAGGTGGATCTCCTTCGTGCTTGCACAGTCTCCGTGGAAACTCGTTCCGACGGCAGGGAGCAAGCGGGATCGATTCCCGGTTCCCGGTGCTGCTACTCCGTGGGTTTCCAGGCAACCACGGCGATCCATCCACGCATCGATGTGTCGTCGATCCGGACGTTCACATAGCCGGCGTCTTCCAGATGTGTACGGTATTCCTCGGACGTGCGGATCTGCAGCATCTCGGTCCATTTCCCGGTCCCATCCGCTGGGGGAAGCCGGTTGATCACGAGGAGCGTCCCACCAGATTTCAGCACCCGGCTGACCTCCATCAGGTCTGCCTGCAGATCGGGCCAGAATTGGATCGTTTCGAACGCCGTGGCAGCATCAAACAAGCCACTCTCGAACGGGAGATGCGACACTGATCCGTGCTCGATCGACACTCGGCCCTGCTTGATGAGCGGCTGGTTGACCTTGTTGGATAGATCCACCATCTCCAACGGGTGATCGATCCCGATCACCTTGCCGAACGTCAGTTTCCCCGCCAACAAGCGAACGGCGGCTCCGCCGCCGCAGCCGATATCAAGCACCGTGGCATCCGAAGCAACCCGGAGTTGCGACAATCCCCAACGATGGGCTCTTCGATGCCCGCGGTTCATGAATCCCCCCGCAAGCCTGCCGAACACGCCGGTTGGGTTTCCCCCAAGATCCATCATCTTCTCGCGCAGTCCCATGATCTCCTCTCGGCAGTGAAGGAAGGCCCTCATGCCCGAGCCACCTGGCCCGGCCGCCCGCACGACCACCACTGATTGTAGCGTGGCGAGCGCTGCCGGAACCTCGGAAGCAACGCAATGGACTGCATACACCGCCGCCCCAGTGCTCGGCGCTAGTTCACAACGTGATAGCGGAGCCAGAGAAACCGCTCCATCCCTTGCCGCTTGGAATCATCCAGGGTGTAACTGATATTTTCGGTGAAATAGGTGTACAGGTCCACGCCGGGGTAGGCATCCTTCACCAGTTCCTCCACCTCCGGAACGCTTTTCACGCCAAAGCCTATGGCTGCATTGAATTTTTCCAGAAAAGCAGACGGAAGCTCCTCCATGGCCACCCACACCGCAAAGACAAACGGCAATCCGGTAAACTTCATCCATTCCGCCGAAAG
>CAZKPU010000131.1:2705-5607 GCA_964554715.1 uncultured Thermotogae bacterium
CGAGATCCGTACAATCGAACAGCGCTGGTGTCGCCCTGCCTCCGATCAACTCCGGCCGAACAATCACGTTGACCTCATCGATGAGGCCGGCACGGAGAAGCGCCCCGTTCAACCGCCCTCCACCGATACTCAAGATCGTTCGCACGCCCAGCACCGAGCCCAGCGACGCGACTGCCCGGGGCAGGTCCACCCGGTCCGTTCCGGCCACAAGGTAGGGAATGCTCTGCTCGTGCAACAGGCTCAGATAGGCCGCTGGGGTTTTCCGGCTGACGAGATGAAGCGAATGATGGCCCGGTGTCTCCGTTCCCTTGTACCCGCTGCGAAGTCGTCCGCGACTGTCCGGACTCACCAGCCACACCGAGATTCCGGCGTTCCGTACAACCTCTTCGGGCAGGTAGTCGGCGTACAGCCACTCCGTGTCGCCTTCGATCGGGTGGAGCGGCTCAAGGTGCTCGGACGCCTTCACGATCGATTCGCTGCCCAGCATCTTCACCTGTGGCGCGTGCAGGGCATCGAGCGCCGCCTCCACATGCTCCCAGATTTCGCCGGATCCCTCGGACACCGCGCTTCGCGGATCGTCCAGCTCCTCCCATTGCGAGCGGCCGGGGCCCAGCGCTGTCCGGCCATCGACCGACGCTGACATCAGGGTGATCACCTGCGGTCTTTCGTTTGGCATCCGCCACCTCCCACTTCATCGGATCAACGCCCTGCACCCAACATGATCGTGGACACACGGATCAATGGCAGTTCTAGTCAGTCAGCGGCGCATCCCCGAGGCGAAACGTTCCCTTGAAGTAGCGGGTACGAATCGCCGCGGCTTCCTTTGCCCAAGCGTCGATCCCGACGGCCTTCATGCGGCAGAGGTTGAAGATCTTCAGGTTGTGCGGATACCGCGACGCGCCGTCGGCCGTCGGGTTGAGCCGCTCGCACGGGAACTCCGCGCATTCAAAGCAGAACGACACGCCCTTATCCTGTGCACACTCGCGCGTCGCACAAGGGGCCAAACTGAGCACACAGCCGCCCTGCTCGCGGCACCCCTTGCAGGTGACGCCGACCAACTGCGGAACCCGCTCATTCACCGCCCGACGAGCGTCGGTGTCGACATTTACCTCGTGCAACTCGCAATTGAAGCAGTCGATCCCGCAAGGTCCTGTTTGCTTCGCATAATCCATGGTTGTCTCCGATCTTAATCCCGATCCATGAGCACGACGGTTCATTGTCTCCACAACAGCGCGACTCTCATCCGCGGCTTCCGCTTCACCAGTTGCGTATCATTGCTTCTTCGGCCCCGAATCGCAACACTAAGGCAATGGGGTCAAAGCTTTATTCTTGAATTCGGTTCCTCCTGCCTGCTACAACGCGGGAATCTGAACCACATCCGAGGGACAGGCTTGAGCGGGATTTAAGAATAGAGCTTTGATCCCGCCTTCCATCTCACGCCGAAATGCTGAGCTCACAGAGGACACCCACGCACACACTTAAGCCGTTCCTGTGGACGTTCTTAGCGATCTTGGCGCCCTAGCGGGAGAACAGACCTTGAACGTATCGCATCCCGCGAGAAGATCGCTGCCTGTGGAGCAGGGGGCAAGATGATGTGCGTTGTATCTGTAGATCACTCCTTCCTGAAGCTACAGCAGGTCGCCAATCGCGATCTGGTAGAGCTTGTCATCGAACCAGTTCTCGTTGGTGCGCTGCGTCGCCCAGAGGTACCGGCCGTCCCACGCAAGATCCCACGTGCCTTCACTGCACGCGTAGATCGATCCCAGGGACTGCCCGGTCGCAGATACGCGTTCGATGCCATGCCCACCGGGAACCCAGAACGCCTCGCCGTCCCACGTCAATCCTCCGCCGCCGTCCAAGATGGAGATGGTGTTCAACAGGTTCCCCTGCCGGTCGACGCGGTAGATCGTGGGGCTAGTCCATCCCATGATGCACAGCGCTTGTCCGTCCCAGGCGATCCCCTTGGCACCGCCGGTGGGATCGGGGATGGCAAAGCTTCCGAGCACCGAACCGGTCGTGGTCATCTGGTAGACCTTCTTCTCGGCGAAGTCGTTGATCCACAGATGTTGTCCGTCGTAGGTCATCCCCCACGCTTGCGGCCCCGGATACCGCCACTGTGTCAGAATAGCCCCGGTCACAGGATCGAGCCGATAGACGTCGCCCCACAGCGTCGCCGTCCAGATCGCCGCACCGTCCCAAGTGACGCTCCACGTCAGCCCAAGGCCGTCGCCGATCTTGTTGACCACCGTCCGTGTGACGTCGGTGTCCGGATAGATGTAGCTGAAGCGATCGAGCAAGCGATCGCCTGGCGTGTAGCCCAGCTCGTACGGACGGACGTCGGGCATGGGGAAGGCGATTGACGCCGGCGCCGGGCTTCCTCCCGAAAGCCACGTCACCGCTCCATTCTGAACACAACCCGGCATGTCGGCCCCGTTGGCAGCGAGCACGGTGCCGGCATCAATCCGTACGCTGTTCGTTCCCTCGCCACAGCCGATCCCCTGCCTGTTCTCCCGCACGAAACATCCACGAACGATCAGCGCGCCGTGATCATCGACGGACAACCCTGCGGCGCTGCTGGACTCGATGATGCAGCGTTCGACAGTCGCCGTAGAGGCGTCGACGTGAATACCATTGGTTCCCGATTCCGAGACGAGACAGTCACGGATCGTGACGTCGTTGAACTGCTCCATCGCGATTCCGTTGTAGCCGTTTTGATAGATGCGGGTCCGCTCCAGTGTCGGGCGGCAGTACGACTCGAAGTAGATGCCCTCCCAGTTGTTCCAGCGGACGATCAAATCCGCCAAGGTGGGGCTTGAATTCCACAGGTTGAGTCCTTGCTGAGCAAACTCCAGGATCGCGAAACGGATCTCGGAGTCACTGGAGGCGTTCACCAGACGAAGCA
>CAZKPU010000132.1:0-5532 GCA_964554715.1 uncultured Thermotogae bacterium
TCTGGTTACCTTTTTCCCACCAAAGGAAAGACGGTAGAAATATATCCCCGGAGCCACCCTGACACCCCTGTTGTTATTCCCGTCCCACGTCACACGGTACTGGCCGGCGCTCTGCAGAGCGTCGACGAGCGTTCTTACCTTTCTTCCCGCCACATCGTATACCACGAGTGTCACCCGCTCGTCACAGGACGGAATGCTGTACTGAATGACCGTCGAGCCGGTCTTGCGGAACGGGTTCGGATAGTTCTGCGCAAGAGAAACCCTGCTCTGTCGCTCTTCGACAGTCCGGTACAAGTATACGACGGGATCGCTCGTCAGGTAGGGATCGTAGTCGACGTCACCCTGGAACTTGGCAGGATTGGGCGATTCACCGCCGCCGGTTCCCCACCAGTTATTCTCCGCCCATATCGTGTACGATGGCGACGTGTACACGTACCACTGCTGATTGTAAATCGAGTTGTGGCCACCCATCAGGAGCAAGCCCAGGCAGGGTTCGGCGTCGTATTCGATCTTCACGCCCACGAGATTCTGCTCGATCTTGCAATGTCCGATGACCGGATCGCTGTTCGCCCCGCTGCACAGCACACCACCGACATCGTTCTTCCAGCTTTTCGAGTGCCCTATCGATCCTGACGATTGACAATAATGGATGCCGTTCTGACCGTTCTCTTCAAGGACACACCACTCCATGTCGCATCGCTCGGAATCGACGACCTTGAATCCGTCGTGGGAGTTGTTCTTGATATCGCATCGGGTTGCAGAAACGTCATCCGCGCCTGAGACGTAAATGCCGTAATAATTATCCTCTGCCTGGCAGGTATCGATAGCAACGCTGTCGCACCCCGAAACCATGATCCCAACCGATCCATTGTTCGAGAAAGACGAATTGCTGATGATCGATCCGCCTGCCGTCGGTCCCATCAGAAACAGTCCGTGAACCTCACTGTCGACGATGGAGCAATCGGATATTTCCATCGGGCTGTATGACTTGATCCCATGATATGCGCTTGAAACGTGGCAATGGGAGAACTCCGCGCTCGCCGTGCTCCCGTAAATTCTGATCCCCGTCCAATAGCCGGATAGAGGTCCGCCGGCAGGAATGATGTGAACTGGATTCGCTGCTGTCCCGTTCGCGACGAGCGTCCCATAGACCTTTACTTCGGTCCTCGTCGAATCCTCGCCACCACCCTCATCGTCCTGCCTGAGAATCAGCAGTCTGCACCCCGGATCGAGTGTGAGCGTATACCCGCTCGCAACTGTCAGATCGCCGCGTATGAATACATCCCCTTCCAGCGTCAAATCGTAATCGATCGTACCGCTCAGCGCCGCGTCCTTGACGAGGGAAAGTGCGTTGTAGATGTTGAGAATCCCCGTGCCTTTCTTCCTGTCGTACGCAAAGGCGGTGAATCCGGGCATCCAGGGATCGAAGAATCCGAGAAACGGGCGGCCTTCTTCTTCTGGCACTATGGGATCGCACCAGACCGGCTGTGTGTGATACCCCCAGTATGTCAACGGGTCGTATGTCGACGATTTCAAGATGTACTTGATCTCATGATGGGTCAGAAACGGATCGACGGCCCACAGTAGCGCGGCCGCGCCTGACACATGCGCAGTTGCGACCGATGTGCCGTATACCGTATGATAGCAATTGTAACAAAACGAAGTGGTATTAATTTTAGAACTGAGTGTCAGAATGGATTTCCTGCATGAGTCAGCCGCAGTCGAATCACTGAAGATACCCCCTGGAGCCGACAGATCGACATACACTTCGCAGGTATCGGGACCGAGGTAGTTTGTATAGTCGGGAGAAAAGAACGCGGAATCAACGGCGCCAACACTGATCACGTTGGAATAGAAATTATCCGGCGATAGCCGCGAAAACAGCGCTGGGTATTGAACCTCGTACGCACCAGGCTTGCCGGAATCATCCGGGATCGTATTGCCGGCTGCCGCAACGATGAGCACATTGTTCTCGTCTGCGTAAGCGACCGCATTCTCCAGTGAGGCAAGGGTATCACCTAGAACCGGTATGCTGATGCTCGCATTGATGATATATCGCTTGTCCGGATTGGCGATCGCGGTATCGACAACGCATTCGATCCCTTTCTTCAACCACTCGGCAAGTACTATCCCACGGCCGTCATCGGATATGCCGACTTTAATGAACCATACTCTCGGATACCAAGCTGTTCCGGCTATTCCGAACATATTGGAATGCGCGGCTACTATTCCAGCAACACCCATGGCATGGTTATAACAATCATCATATGCCTCCTGGATTATTCCCCCTATTCTTGCAAAATTGAACTCTGAAGGATCTTGGATTACCCTTGAGTTATTACTTGGCATATCCTCATGGTTCCTGTACCCGGAATCGAGAATCGCCACGACGACGTTTGAATCGCCTTGTGAAAAGAGTTCCCAGCTTTCGTTTGCCTTGACGCTGTTCAGCGCCCATTGCTCCGGGTAGCGTGGATCCGAAACGGGCATATCGGCAAACGTGCCCGCAAAGTTCAATTCGGCATACTCGACGTGATCCTCTGCCTTCAGACTCTCTGCCAGGAGTCTTACATCAATGTTATCCTTGAAACTCATCACCGTGTGTTGAATGCCTCTGGCGTTTCCCGCGCTTCGGATTTCCGCCCCATATTTACGGGCGGTGCCATCACGAGTGCCCGCATCAATATCTCCCTCGAAACCGACGAGCAATTGGTTCGAGACATACCGATAGACCCCGTCGGACGTTTGTATGGTCTTTAACTTGATTCTCTCTGGATACTGAGATGCTTCGGAATGAGGAAAATGCAGCAAGAAGAAGACAGCAATGGCAGCTGCACGACCGAGATGCTTCATCAATGAACACCCTTCCTCTGAAGGATTGCTGTTCTATTATATTATTCAATTGTATTGTCGTCAATTCATATTCCACCTCGAAATCACCGCAGCAGGACGAGGCGGATCGAGCGGGTCTCCTTCCCCGCTCGCAGGCGGCAGAAGTAGACCCCCGAGGCGGCGGGGCGCCCCGCGTCGTCCAGGCCGTCCCAGCGGAGCTCGTGCCGGCCCGGGGAGAGCTCCCCCGCCGCGAGCCTGCGCACGAGCCGGCCGGCCGCGTCGTAGATCGCCAGGCGCGCCTCGGCGCGCACCGGGAGATCGAAGGCGATCGTCGTCGAGGGGTTGAACGGGTTGGGACGGTTCTGGTGCAGGGCCAGGGGCGCCGCCGGGATCCGCAGCGGGGCCGTCTCGAAGAGCACGCGCCGCTCGGCGGCGCTCTCCTCGTATGCCACGCGGTAGACGTATGCCGTGCCCGGTTCGATGCCGTGGTCGACGTAGGCATAGGAGCGCACATCCTCGTCGCACGACAGGTGCGACAGCTCGAGATACTCTCCCGCATCGTCGCCCTTCCGCAGCACGACGAACTCTCCGCCGCCGATCGCCGAGACCGTCCACTCGAGCCGCACTTCCCTTGCGGACACCGACGCCTCGTGCGCCTGGAGCAGCGTCGGCACCGGCACCAGACCGGACGCCGTCACCCGCTTGGCGAAGATGCGTCCAGGCTCACAATCGTAATTGTGCGGCCAGGAGACGATCCCTCCGCCTGCACCATCACTCACCATCCACATGATGCCAATGGATCCTTCGTCAGCGTGGAACACGTTGACGCCTTCCGGCGCCCAGAGGAAATCACCGCTCGTGTCGACACGCTGTGCGTAGATGTCATTCGCCGTTCTGGATAAACGAGACTCGAACCACGAGACGACGACTCCACCTGCGCCATCATCAACGATGCGAGGATTCCCCTGGCTTTCCGGCGAGGCATACAACGGAATACCGTTCTCCATCCATTGCGGAGCTCCCAGCGAGTCGAGCTTCTGGCAGTACACACCAGACGCTCCCGGCCTCACATCCATCCACACGACGAAGATGTTGTTCATGTCGATTACCACGGGAGAGGATTCCGTCGCCCACCAGTCCGGGGACATGCAGACCGGCGCGCCCGCCGAGTCCCACGCGATCGTCCCGTCGGCACGAACATGCTGCGCCAGGATATCTTCCCGCGAACTGAGCTCCTCTCCTTCAATACACCACGTGAATACCGCTCCGCCCTCACCGTCGGAGGCAACTCCATTGATGTGCTCGTCCCTGTCCGTCATGTTCGTCGTCAGCTTCAACCCGCCCTCGGCCCAGCGCACCTCTCCCGCGCCGCTGACCCGCTGGGCGAACACGTACCCCGTGCTGCCGTAGCGGCCGTCGGACCACACGGCGACGGCGCCGCCGCATCCGTCCTCGGCCACCGCTGCCCCCCCGAGAAACGGATACGGATCAAGCGAGTACGAGGCACCGATCCTCACGCCTTCCGTCCCCCACAGCAGCGCCCCGCTCGAGTCCACCCGCTGCGCGTAGAAATCCGTGTACCCGTCCCGCAGATCCTTCCAGACGACGATCACGCCTCCGGCATCGTCCGGTACGGGAACCGGGTGATACCGTTCCCCCGGCGCCACGCACAGCAGTATGCCGTCCTGCGCCCATGCCACCGTCCCGTCTTCCCGTATCCGCTGTAGGTACGCCTCGTCCTCACCATCCCGCGGATCCGTCCAGGCGATGTATCCACCGCCGGCGCCGTCCATCGCGCACCGTGGACGATACTGATCGTCGGTGGCCCCGCACACACAGACGCCTGCCGCTTCCCACACGAGCCAACCGTCCCCATCTATCCGCTGCGCGTAGATGTCCATATTCCCGTTCCGTGCATCCTCCCACGAGATCAACGCTCCACCCATTCCATCGGCCGACAGCCTCTGATAGTTCTGGTAATAGGTGCTCGTGCAAACGGGCGTCCCACTCGCGATCCACTGCGCACCCGCCGGAAGCGGGAAGAGCGCCACCAGGACATACGAAACTACTCCTATAATGAACACTCTCATCTCGTCACCGCCCTATTTCGGCATCGGGCGCCGTTGAATACAGAACCTCCAAATGCACATCAACATCCGATACTTCATACCGTACCTGCTCTCGGGCCAGATCATCGGCGGACAGTTTGACCAAGAGACCGTTGTTGGCGATGACGCCGCTCACCCATTTCCGCACGATATCGGTTACATCGATCTGTATGTCCCTGGATCCATCCTCGGATTTCAACCAATAACGGGCACTGCGATTATCCGTCGAATAATCACCTCCCGGATTTTCCCATGGGCTATTCCATGCAACGTGCCCCGACAATCTCCAATCAGCTGTAACAGGATATACCTCTATCGTACCAACACTGCCGTTCTCGACCTTCATACGACAGTTGAACATCGCAAAATCGATTTCGATATCGGTCGTTTCCATTTCCTCCGGCAGATCGAAATACAGCACTATCCTTCTGTCCAGCGCATTATCGGGATTGACGATAGTCTGCATATCGTCTGCAGGAACGATCGCTTTCATCCCGAACGCACTTGTCGCTGGAAGGAAAATCATCACTGCCACCGCCCCGTCCGCCAGCTTAAGTTTACCGAGCTTATCCTTGACCGCCCCGGTAAAGGC
>CAZKPU010000133.1:0-5361 GCA_964554715.1 uncultured Thermotogae bacterium
ATCCCAATCCGACAACCGATTTGGTGACGCTTCGGGTTCAACCTGCACAGAATCCTTGGTCGCTGCAGAGAGTCCTTGTCGACGTAGATCCGAAGGCCCCTTTGGTTTGGGTGAACGATCGGCTCTTCACCGTCTTTGATGGCGTTCCCGGACTGGTAAGCGTCGATGGTTGCTCGTTTCAACCGTTGGAGAGCTCCGGCTGTGCGGACTGGCGGGAAGCGCTTCTTCCCCGCTTCTCTGTCTCCGACGGTGTGCTTCTTGGTGCGATCTTCCCGGAGCCGCCGATCCCGGAGTTCGCGTTCTTTCGCCCCGGTGACGATGGTTCGGATGAACTGGGTGAGCTTTGGGTCGGTGTGGAGGGCGGCGATAGCTGGAAGATTGCCGATCGAGTCTGCATCGGGCAAGCTGCATGGTCAGCGGACGGAAAGTACATGGCGTATCTGCGAAGGTTGCCGAGGACGGCTCCCCTGCCCGGTCCGGAGGCAGGCTACAGCCCGGATTGGTTCGAGCTGTGGGTCTCCGATTGCAGCGGCAGCAACGCCACCCTCATCCATCGATTCGATCCGATCTCGCCTCCTTGGGAGCCGTCTGAACCACAGTGGGATCCGCAGGGAGATCGCATCTTCCTCAGCATGGCGGGCTCGCCGACGCACCGAGAGATCTGGTCGCTACGCATCGATGGGAGCGACCTCCGATATCATACGTGGGGATGGGATTTCCAGGTGATGGCGGACCGACGAATCGCCGGCATCACCCGCGGGTTGCTGTTGTTCCTGTTCGATTTCTACGCGGAACAGAAGGTGTTTTTCGACGGCTTCGAAGGGGCAACCTGCATCGAATGTAGCTCGTGCGGACGGTACTGCGTAGCTTTGCGCAACGGCGGACTCTTCCTGCTCGACTGGCAGGCGGGCGAAGTTCGTGAGCTTGGAATCCGCCTTCCCTACAGCTTCTACAGAGCGCCTACGTTCTGCGTCAGCTGGTCGCCATCGGGAGAGGCGTTCTGCGTTGCGGTGGAAGAACCATTCGGAATGTACATCGACGTCTACAACATCAGCGGTGAGCGGATACATCGTGTGATGACTCCATCCCCTGCGGCAACCTCGCCTGCATACTCCCCAGATGGAGAGACCATAGCGTATGTCCTCTCTTCTGGCGATCGGCTCCAAGGATGGCGGGCACCGGCTGGCGCTGAACAGCCGGGAGCGAGGATCATTGCCGACCCCGTGTGTGACGTGCCCTTGCTTTGGCGACCGATTTCCCCAGTCCTGTGATCGGCAGAGCCGTAGGCGACGCGGTATCTCCGATTCTAGATGTAGGGAAGCGTCCACGCGGTGGACCAGTAGTCGACGATCGCTTGAGCGATGGGAATGTATCCGTTTTCGTGAATCGGCTTGGTGAAGAACCCGGCTGCGCCGGCGCGGTAGGCGCGGATCATGTCCCGTTCTCGTTCGGAGGTCGTCAACACCAGCACGGGGATGCAGGAAAGCCTCGGTTGCGACTTGATCCATTCCAGGACTTCGTATCCACGGATCTTCGGCATGATCAGGCTGGTGATGATGACATCCGGCAAAGCCGCGTCCTGGTACTTGCCTTTGTTGGAGAGATAGTTGATCGCCTGTTCGCCATCGATCAGGTCGACCAACTTGGAGGGGCGGTCACACTGCTTGATCGCGTTCCGGAAGGCATCCGTATCATCTGGGTTGTCCTCAAGAAGAAGGATCTCCAGCGGAGGGTTCTTCTCCCACCAGTTGGTCGGCCGCATGGGGACTTCCCTCCCTTGTTCGTTCAAGTGCCCGGCCCGGATGTTTGCCTCCTCGTCCCACGCTCAGCCGAGCGAGCGGCTTGTGTGGTGGCTCCTAATCCATTCTGGCGATCTTTTCGGCGAGTTCGGCGGTCCGGCAGGAGTAACCCCACTCGTTGTCGTACCACATGGTGCACTTGACCATCGTCTTCTCGATGACTCGGGTGTTCCCGCCGTCGAAGATGCTGCTGTGCGGATTGCCGATGATGTCTGACGACACGATCGGATCCTTGATGTATTCCAGGTATCTCCCCATGGGACCTTTGGCAGCATTTCGGATGATGGTGTTGACGCCCTCGGGATCGGTTGCCGTGCGCACGTCCACCGTGAGATCGGTGATCGACCCTGCCGCAACCGGGACGCGCAGCGCGTACCCGTCAAGCTTGCCGGCCAATTCCGGAACGACCAACCCGATGGCTTTGGCGGCGTTGGTTGTCGTTGGAACGATATTCAATCCCGCTGCACGCCCACGTCGCAGATCCTTGGCGTGGATCGCATCGACAAGCCGCTGTTCTCCCGTGTAGGCATGGATGGTTACCACCAGCCCGTGTTCGATGTGCAACGCATCGTGCAGAATCCTGACTACCGGAGCCAGCGAGTTGGTCGTACACGATGCGTTGGAAACGCAGCGATCGTCCGCGGTGAGATCCGTGTCGTTGACGCCGAGCACGACCACCTTCGCAAACCCCTCTGTGGGAGCGGTGATGATCACCTTCTTCGCACCTGCGTCAAGGTGTGAGTCGTACCCGGGCTTCTCATCGGTCTTCGGCTTCCTGAAGTGGCCGGTTGCCTCGATGACGACGTCGATTCCGAGATCCTTCCACGGTAGTTCGGCGGGATCTGTCTCGGAGAACGTCTTGATCCTGCGTTCGTCAACGTACAGCGCCGCACCCTCTCCGAAAATCGTGCCCAGGAACGTGCCCTGCACCGAGTCATACTTCAGCAAGTACGCAAGATGCTCAGCCGGCGCCAAATCATTGATGGCAACGATCTCGAATGCGCCCTTCTGTTCCATCATCGCGCGCACCACAAGACGTCCGATGCGTCCGAATCCGTTGATGGCAACTCTGACCGGCATGTCATCCTCCTCGGCATGAGACAACGCACATGGCTGAAACGAGTGTAGCTAATGTCGAAGCGAAACAGAACTCGCGGATTCGAAGAGCGCTGTCGTTGAGAGCCTCTACCTGGTGCCTCGTCGGTTGGTTGCGGTTGCGAGACTTGAAGGCGCGATTGACCGGATCTCCGCAGGAGTCGCGGGCTAGGAAAGGCATTCGGTGTTCCGCATAATCCAGCGATCTTGGGGACATCAATCCGACAGCGCCGGGGTCGGAAACTGAGGGATGCGCATCTCAAGCAAACTGCATAACCGGAACCAGCAGCTGTCCACGTTCGCGGTTTCTTCTCGCTCGGGTGGATCGAACTCGTCACTGGAGTCGCCGGGCAGACGTTGAGCCCGCTTGTCGCACAGACAAGCGGGAGCCTATCGGCGATTGGCCTTGTGGTGACGACACGGTCCCTTGGCTACCTCTTCGGCGCCGCGGGAAACGGACGATGGATCCACCACGCTAGCGCTCATCAAGTGCCGGCCCTCGGCCTCGCAATCGCGGCAGTCTGTCTTGCTTCCATCCCGTTTGCCAGGAGCGTTCCGGTCCTTCTCGCGATCATGTGGTGTCGGGGGTGTTCCGCCGGAACACCAGCATTCGCCAAAGGTAACGCTGGGCGGCATCGGCTCTCGGCGGTGTGGAAACGGGGGCGTTCCGGGGTGGCAAACCTCCGGATGAGCAAAGCGTCACCTGCAACCCCAACGCAAGAGAGAGACGCGATTCCCTTGACAAGGGCGCGTGGTTTTGATATTGTGCATATGCATAATATTCACCATATGTGGTATCGGAGGAGTGATCAGATATGCCACGGGGAGATGGAACAGGCCCAGCGGGACAAGGACCAATGACAGGGCGCGGCTTGGGCTTCTGCGTGAGCGGAATCCGCCGCATCTTTGGAAATCGCATGAACAGAACAGCTCCGCGAAGCGTCGATCAAACGGTTCCCGGCACGGGACTGGGAGCAGGCTACGGCGTAGGCCGCGGTGGTCAGGGACGAGGCGCGGGACGAGGCCGGGGACAAGGGCGAGGACGAAGCTAATTGAAACGTCAGCGGTACTCAAATTGAGGAGGGTTGATCATGCCTAGGGGAGATGGAACAGGTCCGATGAGTCAAGGACCGATGACGGGACGTGGTGCCGGCTATTGCGCCGGGTATCCGGTCCCGGGCTACGCCAATGCGCGGGGCGGGGGAATGGGAATGGCGTGGGGACGTGGCGGCGGCAGGGGCTACGGCCGTCGAGGATTCGCGCCGACGGCTCGGTGGATGGGAACGCCGACGTATCCGGCCTATGCACCTGTGCCGTATCCTGCACCCGATCCTCAGACGCAGGTAGCAGGGCTTCAGAGTCAGGCCGAACAGCTGCGAGATATGCTCGAACAGATTGAGGAACAGATCCGTGCGCTGAAGGAAGAGGAGTAGCCGCGGGATCAGATTTCTGCTCTTGTATCGCTCGATAAAAATGGGACCAGGTCTCTCATCCTGCAACGATGGATGCAAGATGAGAGACTTGGCCTCAGAGAATCAAATACCCACTACATCATGCAGATTCACCAATCCGATCCCAATCGGAAACCTGATAGCGAGTTCACCCCTGGGGAGCTTTCACTCCTCGCGGAAGGAAATCGATGCCGTCTGTTGGATGGGCGGAGGACCCCCGGCGTCATCGAAAGCGTCGATGATAAGCATGGGCTCTTCCGCTGGCGCATTGGGGCGTTTGAGGATGAGGGCAAGAGCTGGGACGTTCCGATCGAAGACGTTACTCGATACCAATTCGAGATGGGTTCAGCGCGCGTTACTCCAGACAAGGCAGGGAAGCTGCAGCAACTCGCCGGACAATTCAGCGAGTTGCTGGTTGTCAAGGCAGATTCCGCGGTACGAGCGGCGACGGATATCAAGCTCCGTATGCTGGAGGAACAAGCACAGGAGTGGTTGGAGAGAGAGTCATCGTTCTTCGCACAACACAAAGAACTCCAGCTTCGCTTACGGCAGGGCCCTGTCGAGCTAGCCGAGGATCTTCGACGGTTCCTGGCCGAGAAGGGGTTTCTCCATCTGGAAGACGTGACAACCGAAACCATCGTCACCAATCCGAACTCCGGAGAGTGGATCAAGGGAATGCTGATCGTACTGGCAGAAATGGGGATTGTCGGCTACTCGGGGAAGATCGTCCGCACTCCCGATTTGTTCGAGGGCATTGGGGCAAAGAGTCGGCGTTCGGAGTACCTTCTTCATCGGCTCGCGTTCGTGCGAGCGGCGTTTCGCCTAGCTGGGCACAACGAAGTCGTGGTTTACAGGGGGATGTCGTCGGAGTCGGATTGGAGGAACGTTGCTCGGTCGATTCTCTCGTGTACGTTCAGCCTTCGTGCGGCCAAGGCGTTTGCGGATTTCGATGTGGAAAGCAATCCGGCCAGCAGGGCACGTGCAGCGATGAACTCCCGCGGGTGACCGACGAGCGG
>CAZKPU010000134.1:0-5343 GCA_964554715.1 uncultured Thermotogae bacterium
CGGGGTACGTGCCATCCCAGTAGTTGTACGTCGCGTCCAGCGTGTTCAGCCCGGCATTCGTCACAATCCCCAGGAGGTCGTTCCAGTTGATGTGGATCGTCGAGGCGTCCACTCCCGCCGACACGAGGATGTCGTTTTCGATCGTGAACCCATCGCGGAACCGCCCCAGGAGGATGTCCTCCGCATCCAGCGTCATGTTCCCGGTGAGATGCGTCCCCGACGTGGTGCAGTTCCCCGCTTCGCTCACCAGCGTCACCCCGTCTTCAATCGCCTGGCTCGCATCGTAGCTGCCACGCCGCACCTCAATCGTGTCGTGGCCGTCAAGGACTGCGCTGTTCGCTGCTGCAATCGCCGCATTCAGGTAGCCCTCCGTCGGAGGCGGCCCGACCTCATCGACCACGATCAACATCGGGCTGATCAACTGCACGCCGGGCCCAGGAGCGCCGTCCGGATTGATCCCCAGCCACGGGCTGAAGATGACCGGTCCGATCGCCCAATCCCCACCGCCGTCGTACTCCGCCACGCCGTCGCCTTCCACATCCTGCGTCGGGCCGTCGACCGAGCCCCACCAGTTGAGAATCGCGTCGACCATCGTCGACCCTGGGGCGACCCACAGGCCGCCCCAGTCGGGATCCCCACCGGGGTTGTTGCCTTCGATGATGTTGTAGCGGAGGACCGTGTGTCCGACAGCAGGCCAGCCAATATATCCCACGTCCACGCCGTCGTGGTTGGCGGTAATCACGTTGAGGCGGATCAACGTCAGGTCGCTCAACGAATCGACGCTGATCCCGTGCTCGCAGTCCTCCACCGTGTTGCCGGCAATGACCGTCTGATCGGACCGGACGAGCCAGATCCCCTCGTAGCAGTCGCGGATGTCGTTGTCGGCAATCCGTGTACCGAGAGAATCCACAACCTGGATTCCTTCCACGCAGTCGTAGATGACGTTCCCGAGGATCTCGTTCCAATCGGAATCGTCCACCAAGACGCCGATCGCAGCATCGTGGATCGTGTTGCCTTGAATCACGTTGTAGTCGGACGGATCGATGTCGATGCCGATGAAGCAGTCCCAGATCCAGTTCCCGAAGACGATGTTGAACTCGGCATTATCGAGCTTGATTCCGGTATCCGCATCGCAGATCGAGTTGTACGCGACAAAGTTGCCTTCCGTGTCGAACAGATAGACCCCGTAGAGATCGTGGTCTTCGATGAAGTTCCAAAGCAGCTCGTTCCAGCCGGCACCTTCGATCACAACCCCGTTCCGGTTCCCGATGATCTCGTTGTATCCGATCACGTTCCCCTCGGAGTCGCTGAGGATAATCCCTTCATCGAAGTTGTCGATGATCAGGTTCCAGAAGATACTGTTCCAATTTGCGCTCTGCAGGGCGATCCCGTCCTCACCCTGCCCGAAGATGACGTTGTGGTGAACGTTGTTCCCTTCCGAATCGTCAACCTGGACACCTGTCTGGGCGTTCTCGAAGATCATGTTTCCGACGATCTCGTTCCGGTTCGAGCCATTGAAGACGAACATGCCGTGATCGCCGTTGAGGAAGATCAAGTTGCCGTCAACCCAGTTGCCCGATGCGTTTTTCAGCCGAAGCCCGAGCCCTGTGTTCTCGCTGATCGTGTTCTGGATGAATCGATTCCCATACGACGCCGATGCGGCGATCCCAACCCAGCCGTTCTGGGAAACAATGTTCCTCAGAACCTCGTTCTCCTCGGCAAAGCAGATGTAGATCCCTCCACCGTTGTCGTGGATGAAGTTGTCGGCCAACGTGTTATACAGACCGCCTTCGAGCCAGATCCCATCCCAGACATTGTCGTAGAGTTCGTTGTCGACGATCAGGTTGCTGTTTGAGCCATACAACGCGATCCCGCTGAAGCCGCTGTCGTAGACCGTGTTCCAGAGAACCGTGTTTCCGTCCGAGCCGCTGTCCAACTGGATGCCCGTCTCGCCGTGGCCGGCCACCTCGTTGCCTGCAACGTGGTTCCCTCCGGACCGGGTCAAGAGAATGCCGAAGCGTCCGTTGTCGAGCACTGTGTTGTCGACCACGTCGTTGCCGAACGCGTCGAACAGGAGGATCCCTGTTTCCATGTTGTGATGCACCAGGTTCTCGGCGATCGTGTTGAGCGACGAGTAATCCCCGATAGCGATTCCTTCCCAGCCGCTTCCCGCGACCTCGTTAAGAGCAACAAGATTGCCGTGCGAATCCTCCAGGTAGATCCCGGTGTCGAAGCTGTCGAACACGGCATTCTCGCGGATCTCGTTTCCTTCCGAGAACAAGACGCCGATCCCTTGCGCGTTTTGATTCAGCTCGTTCCATTCGAGAACGTTACCGTCCGACTCGTGCACCACGATTCCGTTCCCGTTCCACAGCAGCTCGTTCATGGCGATCCAGTTGCCATTCGACTGGCCGAGGAAGATCCCCTGGCCACAATCCTCGATGAAGTTCGACACGACTTGGTTCAGCGCCGAATTGATCAAGGCGACTCCAGCGCCGTTCCGAAGCAGGTCGTTTTCTTCGATCACATTCCCCAAGGCGTTCTCGAGTAGAACTCCGGCATGGAAGTTGTCGTGGATGAAGTTGTAGGCAACCCAGTTGCCGTCCGACTCCTCGATCAGCACGCCGAAGTTGCTCCCGCTGATGTCGTTTCCCGCCATCAGGTTGTTGTTCGAGCCGTCGTACAGGAAGACGCCGGCAATCCCGTTGCCGAAGATCAGGTTGTGGAGGACGGCGTTGTCCACCGATCCGAACATCACGACGCCGTGTTGCGCGTTGAAGAGGATCTCGTTGTCGTCGATGAGATTGAGGTACGCATCCGTCAAGCTGATTCCGCTCTGGTCATCCGCGCCGTTGTAGCCGTTTCCTACGATCACGTTGTCGAAGACGTAGCTCTCCCAGGAGTGCCACAGGTACAGCCCGCCCCAAGGGTTGTTTTGGATCAGGTTGCCTTCGATGTCGGTGCCGCGGGCAAACGAGACGAAGATCCCGGCTCCGTTATTGTACAGCTCGTTCCCGAGCACGTCGTTGTACCATGCATCGTCGATCCAGATCCCATCCCAGGGATTCCCATAGATGATGTTGTTCTCGATCGTGTTGTACGCCGCCCACTCGCTAACCGCAATCCCGATCCAGTTGTCGTGGGATGTGTTGTCGGAGATGGTGTTGTACATGGACGTATCCCGGACATGGATTCCCGCATCCAGATTGCCATACACGTCGTTGAAGCGGATCACGTTGTGGTCGGATGGGTCGAGGTCGATGCCGACGATGTTGTCGAACACCCAGTTGCCGACGATCCAGTTGAAGTCGGATGCCGTCAGTTTGATTCCCGTGTCGTTCTCGAACACCGTGTTGCCCTCGATCCAGTTGTCGTCCGCATCGAGAAGGCGAATCCCGAAGATGCCGCCCGAAGTGACGTTTTCGAACAGCTCATTCACGTCCGACTGGTTGAGGTAGATCCCCTCCCAGGTATTGTCATGGGCTTCGTTCCAGTACACGAGGTTCCCATCGGACCAGTCGAGCTTGATCCCGGTGCTGTTGCCCTGCACGAAGTTGCTGACGATCCAGTTGTCGAACGATCCGTCCAGCCGGATGCCGAACACATTGTCTTGACACCAGTTGTGGATCACATCGTTCAACTCCGAGGCGATCAGCAAGATGCCGTCCACGTTGTCCCACGCACTGTTTTCCTCGATCCAGTTCCCATCGGAGTTGCGGAGCAGGATGCCGACGCCTTGCCCCCACACGTAATTCTGGAACAGGAGGTTGCTGTCGGAGTAGTCAAGGAGGATCCCCTCGTACGTGTTGTCGTGTGCATCGTTCTGAATCAGCCGGTTCGAGTGCGAATCGCTGAGGGCGATTCCCGTGCTGTTCAGCTGTACGTCGTTTCGTGTCACCTGGTTGTGGTCGGATCCTTCCAGACGGATGCCGAACGCTACGTTCGAGAATACGTTGTTCCCGAGCAGGATGTTCCAGTCCGACTCGTGCAGTACCACGCCAGACGCATTGCCGCGCACTGTGTTGTTGCGAACCGTGTTGTTGTCCGAGTCGTCAAGATACGCTCCGAACACGGTGTTACCCCGTAGCACGTTGCCGCGGATCAGGTTCTCATCGGAGAAGAGGAGCTCGATTCCGTGAACGGCGTTCAAGCGCACTTGATTGTTACGAACTGCATTGAGATCGGCGTTGTTCAGTTCGATTCCATCGCCTTGATTCCCTTGCACGCGGTTGAATTGGATGAGGTTCTGGCTTCCGTACACCACATCCACGCCGTCGGATCCGTTGTTGCGGATTTCGTTATCCAGGATCATGTTTCCGTCGGAATACCAGACATCCACTCCTTCCGCTTGATTACTCAAGATCACGTTTCGCCCGATCCAGCAGTTGTTTGCGGAGAGGTGAAGTCCATCGAATTGCCCACGGATGATCCGTAGTTCCGCGACGGTTGTGCCGTCAGCGATCACATAGAACACGTCTCCAGACGTGCTTCCATCCACCGTCTCCAGCCCTGGTGCCGGATTGCCGATCAAGATGACAGGCGTATGGATCGTCGCATTCTCTACGACATGCGGCGACACGAGAATCAGCGTATCCCACGGATTTGCGTTGTCTACCGCGATCTGGATCGTCGGGTACATCATGCCTTGCGTAAGATTCCAGACGTTTCCCCAGCATGCGAACGCGGCAAGCCCGATCAGAAGGATTCCGATCAACCCTGCCGCAACGTTGCGCCACCACTTCATGCCAGCCTCCTTGCACTCCATTCCTTATGTTCGTATCCCAATCGGTCGCTGGATCAGCACGGACTCACGTGCCGCTCATCGCCCCTTCGGCCAAACCACCTCCCTCTCGCAAAGCAGGTGCCTGATTAGCCGTGAAACCATCCATCCATCCGTGAAGTGTCGTCTGGGCAGAAGAAGACGCACAGGAACGTAGCGCGGTCTTGCTCTGCGATCTGTCCGCACGTTGCCCTGATGCATTGCCTCCCCGTCCTCTCGTTGCCGTTCCGTCTTGCCCACCGGATCACGCCACAAAACAGAACCGAGCCGCCAAAGACCTCTTCCTGGCTCTGGCAGCTCGGCCGACCATCCATCCTTGACCTGGTCCCGTTGGCTTTGTGCCCCCGCCTCTCGGCGGGTTTACCTTTCTCAGAGTAGCCACCGTCCGCAGTCCCTACGCATCCTATCTTCCGATTATCGTCCTCCAGATTACGCCGTCAATACCTGATCTTCCTATGATTGTTCATCTCTTACCGCTCATATTCATTACATCCACCTTCCCTTCGCTGCTTCCCCTTTTTCTCATTCCCATAACCGCTCTGGGCGGAATGTCTGTCTTCGGT
>CAZKPU010000135.1:0-5315 GCA_964554715.1 uncultured Thermotogae bacterium
TAAGATAGGACAAATACATACGTCGCTTCGAAAGGAGGCATGACGATGAAGACTGTTACAAGAGGGATGGTCGGGCTTGTCATCGTACTGTTGGTTGGGGTGAGCGTCCTACCGGGCACAACGGCTACGGACTTGGAAGCGGCAACGGCAGGGGCTGGTGTTCCTCTTCCAGTGGGAGACGAGCTGTCGGACGAGCAGCTCCTGGAAGCGGAAGGCGAGCTGTGGTGGTTTGTGATCGGGGCCTTGGCACTTGGTGCGGCCGGTGGTGCCGCGGGAGCTGCGATCTATGAGAACTGGTTCGATGAGGACTACGGCATCGACCGGGATGATCGCCGACAGATTGGAGCAGAGGCGCTGAGAGGTGCAGTGAACGCGATTCCGTTTGCGTTCTTTGGCGTTCCTGTTCGTTGATGATGTCGGTGAGAAATGCGGCGGCTTACTTAGTTACGGCGTGTCAGATCTTCCTGATTCTCGCATTTGCCGCGCCGCTGATCGAGTCTCTGATCACTCCGCGAGCATTGGAGGAGATCGTCTGGCGGTGGGGGCCATGGATAGCAACTCGAGCCGGCGAGGCTGTCGTGATTGCGGCAGCGGTGGCGTGGTTCAGTTCCCGCGCTCGCAAACCTGCGAGTCGAACCCGTGGACGACTCGACACCGGCAGAAAAGGTCCAAGCAACACATGATGCCCACCTCACGAGCCGTTCACTGCCTGCTGCTGGTTGTCATGGTTGCGATCGCAACCTGTGACGCCCTCTACGCAGCGAGTGATCCGGAGACCGACCTCGAGAGGAAGGCCGGAGATCGCGTGCAGTCGCTACGCGATCTCCGGTTCCGGGGCATGATCGAGCAATTGACGGCGTCAAGCTGTGGGGCGGCATCCGTAGCGATGCTGGCATCGCTTTGCCTGGGCATGAGCGTTTCCGAAGAGGAAGTGCGCGTTGTTGTTGAGGCGTCAGTTCGTTCTCGTAGCGGTGAGTTTGCGGAGACGGAAGCGGTCACTGCACTGGACCTGCGGGTGGCGGCTCGATCGCTCGGGATGGATCTGCGAGGGTTTCGCGTGACGATCGCCTCGTTGCGGGACTACTTCCTGCGTGGCGGGCTTCCGGTGATTGCTCACGGAACCTGCCCGCACCCTCACTTTCTGGTCGGGTTGGGGGCTATGGATGACGAATGGGTCGTCGCCGATCCGTCCTGGGGGCAAGAGCTGCTTCCCCTCGACGTGTTCGCTGGCGAAAAGGGGTTCACTGGCGTGATCTTGGTGCCTGCCTTGACGGAGGAGCAGGTCGAGGCGGCGCGCGGAGGTCAAGCGAAGCTCCTGGCTGAGGTCGGTGAGAGACAGCGGATGCTTCGCGATCTCCGGGCTTCTCTTCCATGAGCTGCCGACGGCGCAAAACGGCGTTTGCGCTGGCAACCGGAGTAGTTTGCGTTCTGCTCGGAGCGTCGGTGATCGGCGAGGGACTCCCTATTGATGTCATCCGTCGCGTTGAGGAAGTTGCCGGCAGAGGCGCATGGGGTGTTAGCGCATCCTTTTCCAACGTTGGGGAATCGTGGTCCGGGATGGACCTGTGGGGGGGGCCGTACACGGCGGTTCAGACGGTCGACTGTCGCTCTGTAACGCTGGCCGGATCTGTGTATGTCGATACGCGGGTTCGGCTGGGCACAGTTCTCAGCGTTGACCGGATCCGGACATCGTTGCGCATGGAGTCGGGTGAATCCGTCAGCGAGCAGCGGTGTTCCGAACAGGCGACCGCATTCTCCGGCTACGCGGAATTCACCGGGGATTCCGCGTCCCTGTTTGATCCGCGAGTTCGTGTGACCCTTGGATCCTATGGCTCATCGCAGGAGAACGAGAGGCCGGGGACGGCATTCGGAATCGCGGGATCGGCGAGCTACATCCTCGATCCGGCAGTGTTTGCGGGAACGCTCGACTGGGGGCTGTGGAGCGAAGCACCGAATCAGCGGTTGACCGTGTCGATCAGTGTCGGTCTGGTGGCGAACAGCAGGATCACCATGGCCGTTGAAGCTTCGCGGAGCCGTGCAATCGCTTGCATCGCCGTCCCGAGAAGCACGATCACGATAAGGACCTCGATTGCTCTTGCGGCGGATCGATCCAAGCACCTTGATCTGAGCGCAACCCTTCATCCGGGGGACGCAGCGCGGACGATGACGATCGGCGTTGGGGTCCGCGGGACGGTGCCATAGGGATGGTCGAAGTCTATTCCGACCCTTCTCCGTTCTCGGGTTCCAGCCCGGCATCGCGTGCGACCAGCTTCAGCGCCGCCGAGTTCATGCAGTAGCGCTTCCCGGTGGGCTCGGGACCGTCATCGAAGATGTGGCCCAGGTGAGCGCCGCAGCGGGCGCAGAGCGCCTCGATTCGAGGAGTGTGAAGCGATTGGTCGATCCGCCTCTCGATGTGCTCGGAATCGATGACCTCCCGGAAGCTCGGCCATCCTGTTCCCGAATCGTACTTCGCCTCCGAGTCAAACAAAGCCAGGCCGCAGTTGGAGCATCGATAGATCCCGGGAGTCTTGGTGTCCCAGTATGCGCCGGTAAACGCGTATTCCGTTCCGCCCTGACGTGTGATTCGATAGACATGATCGGGGAGAAGCTTCTTCCATTCCGCGTTCGTTCTGTGGATCTTGTCCATGGTGCACCTCAGAAGATACTCCGTCGGTCCGGGTCCCATGGCTCGTCCTACATGAACCCTGATCCCTTCGGCTGTTCCGGAAGACAAGCTACGTTCGCGGCATGAAACATCGATGAGGTTCTGGTGTACTCTGAGTGAGGATCGCTTCATGGCAGTCAGCATGCTTGGGAGCACAGAACGTGCGGGGCCGGGGCCGTGTACGACCCTGGTTGAAAGCGGGTATCGGGAGGTCCTTTCGGTGAACAACGTCCGTTGGCGGAGTGTAGCGATGGTTGCGGGGATGGTGGTCTTGGTTGCGTTCGGTGTGGCGGCGGCTGACGCCGTTGAGCCGGTGCCGGTGATCGGGACCGAAGGGTTGCTGATCGATGATATGACGTTCGATCCCACGGGGATCTTGTGGCTGGTCGGACGAGACGGGGTGTGGCGTTGCGATCCGTCCTCACAACAGATGGAGCAGTTTCCGATTCGAGGAGAAGCACCGTTTGTTCGTTGCGTGGCAGCCGATGCAGACGGAGCTGTGTGGTTCGGCACCGACGAAGCGGGTGCGTATCGGTGGAACGGGAAGGGGTTCACGCACTACGGTGCTGATGACGGTCTCAGTGGGGATTGCGTGTTCGATCTTGCGGTTTCTCCCGATGGGTCGGTCTGGTTCGCAACCAACGGCGGCGTGTCTCGCCTGCATGACACGGAGTGGACGTATTGGGGGTTGGAAGAAGGGCTTCCCAGCCGTGGCGCTGCGACGATCGCTGTCGACGATGACGGCAGGGCCTGGGCGGGAACCCCTGCGTTTGGTCCGTATGTCGGAGGGGTTGTCTGCATCGAAGGGAGCCATATCGCCCGATACGGGACGGAAGACGGCTTGCCGGGGGACGATGTCACGTGCCTGACGGTCGCACCGGATGGAGCGGTGTGGGTCGGCACCTACTACGGGCTTGCTGTCTTCGACGGCGAGCGGTGGTCTGCGAATTCGGAGGAAGGGATCTCCGGCGCCAGTGTGATGTCCGTTACACACGATCGCCAAGGCTCGGTGTGGGTGGCGAACCGCAGCGGTGTGTGGAAACACGATCCCGAGGAATCTCCCGGGGCGCTCGGTTCTGCCGGAACCGGGTTCCCGGAATCGATCCGCGCCCTGGCCGTTGCCGCCGACGGCACCCTGTGGATGGCGGCAGCTCCCGACACGGTGGATGCCCCGACGCTCTACTTGATGCCGGAGGACAACTGAAGAACCCATCCCGCGCACTCCGTTTCGCGCTTCTCGCGTTTGCCGGACCCTCATGGCCGGATGTGATGCGCATAACACCCGGCCTTGACGGGGTTTGTCGGCGGCGCGATCCTTGACCGAAAGGGGGATGTGATGAATCTACGACCGGTCGATCGGCTGGAGATCTTGGTGGTGGTGGACAACTACGCGGATACGCTGCTGGAATCATCACCGGGCGTCTTCCGGCCCGCTGTTGGCAAGAACGGGGCGCTTCCGTCGGATACCCTGCTTGCCGAACACGGCTTGTGCCTCTTACTCACCGTCGAGCGGAACGGAGAACGAAGCCAGCTCCTGCTGGATGCCGGGTACAGCCCGGTGGCGGCACCGCGGAATCTGAGAACGATGGGGCTCGATGGGCCGTTCGACTCCGTTGCCGGGCTCGTGATTAGCCATGGGCACGAGGACCATGTCGGCTCCACGGTTGAGCTTGCGACGATGGCGGGAAGCGCGCCTGTCGTGATCCACCCCGAGGCGTTCCGGCACCCACGGTTCTTCCGGGCGCATGATGGGACGGCGTATCGGATCCCCGAGCTTCTTACCCGGAGAGATCTGCAGGAGGCCGGGATCGAACTGCTGGAAACGGATGTGCCGCGGGTCCTCGATGAGGTTTTTCTGGTCTCGGGTGAGATTCCCCGTGTGACACCGTTTGAGCACGGACTTCCCGGATCCGTGCATGAGGTCGACGGGGAGCTGGTCCCGGATGAGGTGATCGACGATCAGGCGGTGATTGTCGATGTGGATGGGCATGGACTGGTTGTCGTTTCCGGCTGCGCCCACGCCGGCATTGTCAACACCGTGCTGCACGCGCGGACGCTTACCGGTGGGCGCCCGATCTACGCGGTGATCGGTGGATTCCACATGTGTGGGAATCCGTTCCGGGACGCCATGGGTCCGACACTCGATGCGATCGAACGGGAGCAGCCGGCGAGGATCGTGCCGATGCATTGCACGGGGGTGGATGCCAAGCAACGATTCCGCGAGCGTTTCGGGGACCGGGTCGCCGTCAGCGCGGTGGGAACGACGTTCGTGTTCCCGTTCTGAACGAGTGGTTCCGAAGGAACGCCTTCGGACGAACCCCGCTCTCGCAACCTCATCGGTGGGACGATGGGCGTTATACCGCGCACGATTCGCGCCGGTGCGTAGCGCTTGCGCAAGGGAGTAGGCGAGGAACCGGGTGACATGCCTGGGTGTAGATCAGGAACGGATGGCTACTGAAGCAATGGGGAAGGACAAGACGCAGGGGAGTGGGTAAGGCGGGAACCGTGCAAGAAGGTAGGGAAAAGGAGACACGAATGAGCATCCATGGCAAGATGGCCGGCTCTGCGAAGGCGATCATTGCGATCGTTTTTGTGGCCCTCATCGCGATCGGTGCCGCTGCGGATGTCCCGGTACTGATCGATCCGTGGG
>CAZKPU010000136.1:0-5298 GCA_964554715.1 uncultured Thermotogae bacterium
TAACAAGGTAGCCGTAGGAGAACCTGCGGCTGGATCACCTCCTTTCTAGGGAGTACCAGGACCAAGCAAAGCAAGTAGTAGCGGTGACAAGAACCACACTATCCTTTTTCTTTCTCTTCCCGTTTGTCTCGATTTATCTCTTTCGATTCTTTCGTATGCGGTCTCTGTGCCTATCTGAAGGGGACGTGCGTTACCTTTCCGAACCGGAAACGCACCTCGGATTCGATACGCCGTTCCTCGTGCGCTTCATCCCGGCGACGTACCGTTGTCATACGATCGCTGGAGGGAGATTGGATGAAGGGCACAGTCAATCAGGATATTACGTTTGAACTGCTGGTGCAGGAAATCGCCGATACGATGCAGGTGGAGCGCGGTGATACGATCTATCAACCGGGTTCGGTCAGCAGCACGGTCTACGTCGTCAAGGACGGGCGGATCAAGCTGGCGTACTTGGATGAGAGCGGCAAGAAGCTGACGTTGGCGATGGTCAGTGCCGGGGGGATTTTCGGCGAGATGTGCCTCGTTGGCGAGAAACACCGGCGTCATCTCGCAACGGCGATCGAGGACTCGCTCCTGTATTCCGTTCCAACGCAGACCCTGTCGCACGCGATGGGAGACAACCCGCAAGCCCTGCGACTTCTTCTTGGGCATTTTGCTGATCGACTGCGTGAGTTTGAAGAGACGCTCGAGGATCTTGCGTTCCGCGATATTCAGGCACGGCTGTCGCGTCAGCTTCTCAAACTCTCTGACGAGTACGGCGTGAAGACCGAGGAAGGGATTCTCATCGGCTTCCAGCTGACTCACAAGGAACTTGCCGACATGATCGGCTCGGCGCGAGAGAACACAACGCTTGCTCTGAATCGATTTGCGCGGGAGGGAATCCTAGACAAGAGCCGCTACCGGATTGTCATCAAGAACGAGAAGGGGCTGCGCGCCAAGATGGTCGCGCAGAACTAGCGCCGATTAGGAATTTGCCCAAGCCGGGGAGGAGATTGCCTCGACCAAGCAATGCGAGAATGAATCGGTGCCAAGGAGAAGCGCCCGATCGGATCACCGGGATCCATCGGGCGCACTGCTTTGCTTCGACATGTCTTGTGCTGCCCGGTAGGATGCGGAAGGCGGCATTGACGGATCGGCGAGGCAGTGTACGATTGGGCGGGACCGGTGAGTCGTGGATCTGCTTGCTGATCAGCTCAATCGGGAAACGCGCGGAGTCTGTCTAACGACCAACTGAGGTAAGAGATCTTGCGGAGCGGTCTTGGAAGTCTGAATGCCGCCGACCAAGAAACAAGAGAGCGTGAACGATGAGTGAATTGAAGCGGATTGGGATCATCACCAGTGGAGGCGACTGCGGCGGGTTGAACGCCGTGATCAAGGGAACAGCGTTGGCCGGGATACGCCATGGAATCAGGTGCTTTGTCATCCCCAACGGGTATGCCGGGCTGTACAACTTGGTTGACTTCGACGATCTGGTCGAATTGACGGTGGAACGGTTGACCCATGTCGAGGCAACGGTCGCCGGCTCTGATGCCGGCCATTCAAGGGTGAAGCTGAAGAAGATTGACGCGGAAGGTAAGTACAGGCGCATTGAGGACGGATTGGCCAAGTTCGGGATCGATGCGCTGGTCATCAGCGGCGGTGATGACACGGGAAGTGTGATTTTGGATCTTGCCGAACACGGCGTGCGATGCGTGCACGCCCCGAAGACGATGGACCTTGATCTGCAGACCTACTCCGTCGGGGCTGACTCGACGATCAGCCGGATTGCCACCTTTGCCCGCGATCTGAAAACCACCGGTCAGACCCACAATCGAGTCATCGTGATGGAAGTCTTCGGTCGGAATGCGGGGCATACCGCTCTCCGTGGTGGGATCGCCGCTGAGGCCGATGCGATCCTGGTGCCGGAGATTGCGGTGGACTTCGACATTGTCTATCGGCACCTGAAACAGCGGTTCTTCGAGCGGATTCAACGAAGCGACGTTCGTGCGGGGACGTATCTGATCGTCGTCGCCGAAGGGCTCACGGATTCGACGGGCGTGGAGATCGTCGACGAGACAGCCGGGGTGGATGCGTTCGGACACAAGAAACTTGCCGGTGCCGGCAAATATGTACGGAACCAGCTCTCAAAAAGGCTCGCAGTGGACCCCGACGTAAAGAGAATGATGAAAGACTTCGGGATGTACGTCGAAGCCTTGTACGAGATCCCCGAGATTCGAACGATTGCTCCTGGACACTTGGTTCGCTGCGGTCAGACGTCGGCGTTCGACGTCAATTTTGGCATCGAGGCCGGCGCGGCGGCGGTCGAGTTGCTGGCCGCGGGCATCAGCGGCGTTACCGTCGCTGATGTGAGAGGGAACACGATCCGGTACATGGATACGGCGGAGGCAATCAAGCAGCGAAACGTCGATCCGGCGTTGGTTGCGTTTCATGAAAATCTCGGGGTCTGCTTCGGGAGAGTGCCCGAGAACATTGCCCCCATCTTCGTCAAGCTGGACGGCCCGCCGAGCCGGCACCTGTAGGCAAGAGGACAGTGTCAGGCACTCCTGTTTGGATCGTGCGGAATGTGTTGACAAGAAGTGGGAATCCGGCCGGGACCTGTGGGTTGAGAGAATCCTTGGTTCGGTTGGACGTACGTGTGGAAGACGGGCGATGACCATGGGGCTTGTTCAAGCCTACAACCCGGACTGGGTCTCGTGGTTTTCGGAGATCGAACGCTTCGTGGAGCCGGTACTGCTGTCAAGGGGAATTCCCCACAAGATTCATCACGTGGGCAGCGCGGCGATTTCCGGGATGGCGGCGAAGCCGATCGTCGACCTCGATGTTGCCGTTGCGGAACGGCATTTCCGGGGGTGCAAGACCCGCGCTCGAGTCTCTCGGCTACGCTCACGAAGGCAAACTCGGCATTCGGGGGCGACACGTGTTCGACTTGGGAGGCGTCGGCCGCAGGAGCGGTGGAGGTCAAGCAAGACCGGGCCCGCCGAAGCATCACCTGTACGTGTGCCTGCAAGACGCGCAAGCGTTACTCGAGCTCTTTGCGTTTCGAGATTTCATGCGTTGTCACCCCGAGTGGATCCAGCGGCTCAGCGGCCTCAAACGTTCTCTGTGTAAGCAGCACAACGACGATCGTCAAGCGTATATTGAAGGCAAGGATGCCATGGTCCGCGAGATCACCCGGCGCGCCCTGGATTCCAAGATATGGGGTACGAACGCGATCTGATCAACGGACAACGGACAGAAGAAGCGCTTCGGCATCCTGTGACAGTCCGAACGATGCGACCTCGCGCTCTAACCGTGCGCGTGATCCCCTGCCGCTGACATAGCCGTTGATTCGGGCGGCGATGGTGGAGTCGGTGAGTTCATCGAACGTCTCGAAGAGCAGTTTCAGCTCGTCCAGAACCGGAGCGAGGATCCGGTTTGATTGGAGCTGATACTTCTGGTGATACCCTTCGGCGCGCGTGAATCCTTCGTACGAGACAATTTCTGTCGTAGGACGGCCCTCGTTCTCGGCCTGATTGATCAGTCCGTTGGCCAACGCTCGCTGGTCCTCATTGTGTACGAAGATGATGGATCGATACTGACTGGAGTACGGGCGAGCGAATCCGTCGTGATTCTCCCAAAACACCGACAGAAGTTCGGCATAGGAGACGATGGAAGCGTCGAAATCGATCTGGATCGCTTCCGCATGGCCATCAAGATCATGGTAGGTTGGAGCTGCACTTGCACCACCAGCATAGCCGACGCGAGTTCTGATAACCCCAGGGAGAATACCGAACAAGCCATCGGGTCCCCAGAAGCATCCCATCGCAAACGTTGCCGTTTCTACGCGATCCGGAACGTAGGCTCCGTCGAGCAATAAGTCGTGAGAGTTGCGGTTCATGATCTCCTCCGCTTCTGGCATTCGCTCCGTCTGCGAAAGCGCATGCCATCCAGCACAGACAATAATCACCGCCACGAGCGCCGCGTATCGAGCAACATTCTTCTTCATCTAGGCGATTGTGAAGGCAATGTGTGAAGGTCCGTTGCGTGCATCGTGATGAGATGATGGAGTTCTGTCGGCAGACATCTCCCTCTCCCGCACGGGAGGGTGGTGGAAGAGCTTCGTCCCGCGATCCAGGAACATAGCTGGCTGCACCAACGGCTTCTCGGAGTGGGGCGCGCCTTTGCGCCCAAGTCGGAGGTTGTCCATGTCTTGAATTCCGGTACAGTGGTTGGGAATATCCTCGGCATCAATTGGAGGGCATGATGAACATCGGAATCATCGTCTACTCGCAAACGGGGAACACGCTTTCGGTTGCGGAGAGATTGAAGGGCGAGCTTGAGAAGTCCGGTCACGAAGCAGCGCTTGAGCAAGTTTCGGTCGTCGGCGGGCGCAAGCAGGGAGATCGCTCGTTCCAGCTGGAGACAACCCCCGAGCCAGGAGGCTACGACGCGCTTGTTTTCGGCTCGTCCGTAGAAGCGTTCTCCTTGTCCCCGGTGCTTGCAGGCTACTTGGAGCAGGTCGATTCGCTGCAGGGGAAGACAGTTGCATGCCTGGTGACGCAGCAGTTTCCGTATCCCTGGATGGGCGGCAACCGCGCGATCCGGCAGATGAGGAAACTCTGCGAATCGAAAGGAGCGTCGATCTGCGGAACGGCGATCGTCAACTGGGCCAAGTCACGCCGCGAGATCACGACCGCCAAAGCGGTCCGGCGGTTGCGTGGCCTATTCTAGTTCCGGGGACGCAATACTCACTTCGAGCTACTTGCTCGCGGCTTCCTGAGGTAGGTGTTTCATCTTTGATCGCTTGGGCCGACGTCGGTTCTTCGGGCGCATCGCTTGCATTCATCGCCGATGAAGAGGATGTCCATGCTTCGAACGCCGCGCCGTGCTGCATGGTGGGAGCAATCCGCAACCGCAATGCGTCCGGCGCGATTCATTGGCGGAGAACCGGGCGGAGGATAGCAGGGAACGCAAACCGTGGAGATACTGCTTCTCGCCGGGCAATCCGGAGATGAAAGCAGCAGGATATCCCCGGGTTTTGGGAGTGGCGCTGCATGTTCGAGTGGATTCGCGACAACAGTGGTGTGGTCTGGTGGACGGGCATCATCTCGGCGGCGATGTTGGTGTTGGCGCTCTTGATTGCTCCATGGATCGTAGCTCGGATTCCTGCAGATTACTTCTCCTCCTCACATCGGGTTGGCGTGCGGTGGGGCGGGCGGACGGGAATCCCGCGCATGCTGTGGTTGGTGGTCAAGAACCTGCTTGCTCTCGCATGTCTGCTTCTCGGATGTCTGTTGCTTGTGCTGCCGGGTCAGGGAG
>CAZKPU010000137.1:0-5233 GCA_964554715.1 uncultured Thermotogae bacterium
GTCCGCGTGGGGGAGGAAGGGCTTGAGCAACTCCCAAGCGACGTGCTCGAGGCTCTGGCCGGGTAGCGCCGTGAAAGATCGGAGGGATTGACAAGCGTCCTACGAAGGGGCGGGGGCCCGGGCGGTCTTGGCTTCACATCCTCTTCAACAACCGTTCACGGGGAAAACACCGGGGTTGGCTAGATTGATGGACGAATCGAGGAACGGACGCTCATGCGTTGACGTTTCTTGATCTTCGCCCTCGTCTGGTGGTGCATAGTTGATGACGGTCGATGGGGAACCGGCGGTGGAAGCGTTTAAACGGGAAATGGAAGCAAGCCATCCCCATCGACCTCTTCTTGTTGCATCGCGCCCTTGACCTTCCCGTGGTATCCTTGGCGCGTCTTCGGGCAGGATGGGGACACTGCCGTCTTGCAGAGGATGGGGGGCAGGCATGATGCACTCCGTAGGGATGCAGATCCTTTGGTCCGTTGTGGCGGTGGTGTATGCCGCTGCGATTGTCTTCTTGACCCGGTGGATCTATCTGAGGCTTCGCGCTCGCGGAGTCGCCAACAACGTTGTCGTGTACTACAACCGCAAGATTGTGCATATGGCAGCAGGCGGAGCCGTGGCGCTGGCTGTCCCGTATCTGTTTACATCCCCGGTCTATCCGCTGGCGATCGGTCTTGCCCTCACGGCGTTCACGCTGATTCCACACGTGTCCGGACGGCGGCTTGAGTGGCTGCAAACCGAGGAGAATCGCAACGATGTCAAGTTCACCTTGATGTGGGGTCTTGCCATCTTCGTGCTGTGGCTGCTGCTTGACGATCCGTTCCTAGCGATCTTGCCTCCGGTCTTCATGGCGTTTGGTGACGGAGTGACCGGAGTGGTGAGAAACGCCATGTTCAAGCGGCGAACCAAGAGCCCTGTTGGCAATCTGTTCATGCTTGCGGTTTGCATCCCGGCGGGGTTCTTGCTTGCCGGGCAAGCAGCGTTGCCGATTCCATGGTGGGGGTTGATCGCCGGTGTGGTTGCATCGATCATCGAACGGTTCGAGCTTGGCCCGATCGATGACAACATCCTCATTACGGTGGCTTCTTCCGCTGTCCTCCTCATCGGTGCCTACGTCGGACCGCTGGGATAACCGGCCGGGGGTGATCGATCCTCGTCTCACCCTCAAGGAAGATCGCCTTCCGCGACGACACCTAGCCAGCGGTGCGATGTCTCGGTCACGGACCGAAGAACGACTCTGAGAGCTCCGCGTCATTGCTGTATCCGCGGCTCTCCCAGAAGCCCCGGTACTCCGGATCATCGGCCAATTCGATCCGAACAACCCAGCGGATCCATTTGTAGCCCCACTTCTCCTCGGCGACGAGCATAAACGGGAACCCTTGAGCTGGGGGCAGAGCGATGCCGTTGATGTGATCGGCGAGGATCAGATCTCGGTCGAGGACCGTCTGCAGTGGAAGCGAAGTCGTGTATCCGTCCGCGGCATGAAAGATGACCGTATTCGCCTCCGGCAGCGGCTGAGCCGCTCTCAGCAGGTCTGTGAGGGAAATCCCATCCCACAGGGCCTTCACCGACCACCCCTCAACGCAGTACAACGTAACCAGCTTCTGTTGGCGAGGGAAGACAAGCAGTTCATCGTAGGTGTAGCTTGATGACTGCTCGGTAAGACCATCAACGTGCAGGCGGTAGGCGTCGATCTCCAGATCGAGCGTGCCTCGAATCGCATTCTGGCGGAAGTCGTCCACCGATCCGAGACGATCGCCTTCGTATTCGGTGATCTCGACTTCCTGAATCGGATCTTCGGCGACAGCCGCAGCCGCCGACAACATCACCGCGAGCAACAGCAATACACCGAACCCAATGCGGACACGCGTGAAAAACGATTGTGTGTTCATCGCACCTCCTGAGGTCCGGATCAAGCGTAGTCCGAAGATGTGTGCGGAGTGTTGGGATTTCGTGCGCAAACACCGACTTCGAGGAGGGGGGGCAACGGCGCGGACGTCTAGAGAACGAACAACAGGAATCTGAGGATGTCCTCATACGCCGACGATGTGAACGATACGGTAAACGGATCGAGGCGCTTGGCCCCCGGAAAGAACGATGCAGTGGCTGCGTCCGGGTGTTTGCGGTAGCGAAGCTCCACCTCGAACGAGTTGGGCAGTGCAACGGGTGTGAACTCCGTCAACGCCTCAACGGCCTCGCGGACGTACTGCTCGATCTGCTCGATGACGTCTTGCGGATGCAGTGAGACAACCGCGGCACCGGTTCCGCGTTTGGTGGCGACGGTTCGAATCCTTGAGTCAAACCGCTTGACCTCGCGACACAAACCTTCATCCCCTGATACGAACACGACCGGCACTCCCAGCACCGCCGCAGCGTAGGTGTGGATGGCGAACTCGGACACAGGAGCGCCGTTCAACCGCAACTCCACCAAGCGCAAGCTGCAGGAATGCTCGATAGGACTCTCGCCGGTCCCGGCGCCTGCGTGGTATCCGATCATGACAACGGCGTCGAACGATGGATCAAGTTCCTGGACCATCATCAGCGGATGACCGCTCCAACCGCGGATGATTCCGATTCCTGCGGGGAGTTCATCGAGCAAGAGGTTGTCCGCGCCGTCGTGTGCATCTTGGACGAGGATCGTATCGGCGCCCGCGGTCCGCGCGCCGCGACAAGCGGCAGCGACCTCGGCGGTCATCTGCTTGCGGAACCAACCATTGTCGAGCTTCCCCTTGGTCGCTTCCTCGAAACTGCGGATTCCGGTGATCCCCTCGATGTCCGCGCTGATGTAGATCCTCAAGCCGATCCCCCCTGTGACGGACATCATAGCGTTTCGCGCGGCACATCCCCAGGGCGGCGATGCATCGCAGTTCGCGGTTCCGGCCTTGCGCGGCAGATTCTCGACAATCCCGTTCGATTCCCATTTCGTGAACTTGGTCGTGTAGTGCCCCAACATTACGGTCTGCGCATAGCTCCTGATTCCGCACTTCTCAGGTTCAGCGCGTCGATCCGGATTCATCGTGTTCCAGCGGTCATCCCGGTGGCGATACCAGGTTCGGATCTCATCATCGGTCGGATCGTGGTACTTGCTGCGGTGGATAACCGCTTCCAGAGACAGCCGAGGGCGAAGCTCCGGGTCTTCATCCCGATAGCCGAGGATCACCATCCCTGCCGGGAAGACGTGCTTGGGTGCGCCGAACGACTCCTGTATGTTCTGGGCGACCACGGCTCCGATGTAAAGGGTGCCAAGTCCAACGTTTTTGCGGCGGCGACAATGTTGTGGAGGGCGATCGTTGCGTTCCGGTACGAGATGAGGAAGTTGCTTGGCTGGTCCCAATAGAACGGGGCGTCATTCAGTTCGAGCCAGCGCTTCTGCCGGTGGAGGTCGACCAACGCGTTGACCACGCACGGGGCATCCCCGAACGTCATGGCTCCCAGCGTCTCACGATCATCGACAACGGGAAGAGAGTAGGGCTAGATATTTTCTGCCGTAGCGGCTCGTGTTCCTGTGTGAAGAACCATCTCAGGCGTCTCCGGATCCACTGGCTGATCCTTGAACCTTCGGACGGAACGATGGGAGCAGAGGCAATCGAGCACGGGATTGGATATGAGATTCCTCCTTAGCATGGCGATCCAACGGTGGTTGAAACCGCGCCCCCATGAGCATGTCTTCTCGCGTGTCCGGTTCACGGCACGGATGATTCGGGAAAGGTCGTGGGGGCAAGGGTTCGTCGGGAGCAGGAGAAGAGCAAGGCAAAGAAAACCGCGCGGCAGATGCCACGCGACCCACAACTATCATTTACGACATTCCGGCGTGTCCCGTCAAGGGGTCAGGAAGAACTCAGTTGCTGATTTCCAGGAATGAGGGGCCGGTCTGTCGACCGGCCCCTCCGGGACGAGGTTGCTGCTTGAGGCTACTGAAGCGCTTCTTGACCCGCGAACGTCCGGTACGGAGAAAGGATCTCGAGGACTTCCACATCATCCGGCGGGAGATCGGATTCCGCCACCATCCGGGCAAGGAGCTCCCCCAACCCCGGGCCAAGCATGAATCCCTGGCCGCACATGCCGATTGCCATGAGATATCCATCGATCTCCCGCGACCATCCCACAAGCGGTGAGCCATCTGGCGTCATCGGGTACAAGCCGCGCCATGTGCGGCGAACGCGGATGTACTGCAGTCGTGGAACAAGGTGGATCATTCGGCGAGAAACCATGGGAAGGAACGTGCTTGTTTCACGGCGATCATCTCCCCATAGGTTGGGCCGGGGCGTGATGCAGAAGACGATCTGACCGGTGGCCAACTGGTAGAAATAGTAGTTGGCTGATCCCGGTCCCGGACAGGTGTCGACGAGCATCGGTCCGAGGAAGCGGGCGACGGGCTCGGTGATGCCCGCTTCGTGCGAGTCCGGCGTCACCGGATGATCGATCCCCACCGATGCTCCGATCTCCTTGGCCCAAGGGCCTGCGGCGTTGATGACGACCGGAGCGGTGTACGACCCCTGCGGCGTGGTGACGCCGCGGATGCGATCCTGTTGAAGGTCGATGGACAGCACCGGTTCATTGAACCTGAAGGTTGCTCCTTGCTGTTGGGCGACATCGTGAACGGCATGCGAGAACCTCAGGGTCGAGCAATACCCGTCCTGTGGCGAGAAGGTTCCGCCAATCAGATTCTCCGGGTTGAGCGAAGGAACCACATCGAGCATTTCGCCGGCGCTGAGCCAATCGATGTTCAGTTCGTATCGCTTCTGAACATCGAGCAAGGCTTTCAAGGTTTGCTCTTCCTGCTCGCCGTAGGCGACAAACGCGTATCCGCCCGTTGTCCACTCGATGTCATGCCCGTATCTCTCCGTCCATGTGGACGCAATCGCGAGCGATCGCTGTCCGAGCCGGATCTTCGCTGGATCGGAATGCGTTGCGCGGATGCCGCCGATGGCAGCCTTGTTCGAACCTTGTCCCGGACTGGCAAAGCGATCCAGAACGAGCGTACGGATCCCTCGAGCCGCCAACGCCCACGCTGTAGGGACTCCGACGCTTCCGGCACCGATGACGATCACATCATAGGTTGCTCTACGGCTCATCGCAGACCTCCCCAGCTCCAGCGAACGTGCCGAGAGCAACTTCCACAAACAGCGGGCGGTTGGTTCCTTCCGTCACGTTGTCGAGATCGATCCCCTCTTCGCGGAACAAGCGGTGGATCAGCGCCGTACACGTCTTGCCGCCACATGCGCCCATACCGGCCCGGGTG
>CAZKPU010000138.1:0-5200 GCA_964554715.1 uncultured Thermotogae bacterium
ATCGATGGTCACTCGGTGACGTATGAGAAGGCATCATCCGAAGTGCTCTTGTGGGTGGATACGGGGAGCCGACAGGATCCTCTGTTCGTGCGCTGGAAGAGCGGGCGGGGAAGTGCCGGCGTGCTGAATACCGACTTGAACGGGGAGTGGTCCGCAAACTGGTTGGAGTGGGAGAACGGAGCGCTCTTGATAGACAGCCTGCTAGCTTCGATTCCGAGCATGTCGACCACTGTCGGGCTTGCCGTGGATGTTCTAGCAACGTCGGAGAAACTCACGGTTCGGGTCGATGCGAGGGACGAAAGCGACGACTACGTGAACTTCCTCGATTTGGAGGCAACGCTTCTTCCGGGGCTTGATACGGCCGAACTGGTGCAAATCGCTCCCGGTCTGTATGAAGGGATCTTCCCGGCGGCGAGCGAGGGGGCCTATGCAGTCCAAGTCATCGATTCCACGCGTCAGCTTGCGGACAGCCGTTCCTTCGCGGTTCCTTACTCGGAGGAGTATGCACTGGGAGCGCCCGGAGAGGACCTCCTCCAGCGGATCGCAGCGGAAACCGGCGGGCGTTACCTCGGAGATCCATCCGAGGTTGCGCTATCGGTGTTCGAGGAAACTGCGCGCACGATTGAGCTGTATCCCGGCATGCTCATCGGGGCGATGACGCTTCTATTGCTTGACCTTGTCGTCCGGAAGCTGCCAGCGCTTCGACGCCGACGTGAACGAAAGAACGAGATCGCATGAACGGTTGGAACCGATGCAAGCGCTCACCTATAATGCCAGCACGTCCACCGGGGAGTGGCGCAGCCTGGTAGCGCGCCTGCTTTGGGAGCAGGAGGCCGCTGGTTCGAATCCAGTCTCCCCGACTTGTGAAAAACGAAGTGGTGATCCAGGGTGAGTGATGCGTCCGGCTACATTTCTTTGTATCGACGCTGGCGTCCGCAGCGGTTCTCCGAGGTCGTCGGACAGCAGGATATTGTCTCGACGTTGCGCAACGCCGTAACTACCGGGGAAGTGGCGCACGCATACCTGTTTGCCGGTGAGCGGGGGATCGGCAAGACGACCGTGGCAAGGATCCTCGCCCGAGCGGTGAATTGCCTTGCTCCCGAAGGGGGGGAACCCTGCAATCACTGCGCGCACTGCGAAACGGTGATCGGTGGGCGTTCCCTGGATATTCTCGAGATCGACGGAGCATCCAACCGGGGGATCGATCAGATCCGGCGTCTGCGAGAGGAAGTCGGGTTTGCCCCAACAGATCTGACGTACAAGGTCTACATCATCGACGAAGTCCACATGTTGACCAACGAGGCGTTCAACGCGCTCCTCAAGACTCTCGAAGAGCCGCCCCCGCATGTTGTATTCATGTTTGCGACAACCGAACCGCATCGGCTTCCCCGCACGATTGTGTCCCGGTGCCAGGCGTTCGGGTTCCGGCAGATCGCGGTCGAGCAGATCGCTTCCAGAATTCGCCACATTGCAGAGTCCGAGACGATCGAGATCGACGATCCATCCATCAAGCTGATTGCGCGGCGAGCCGAGGGTGGGATGCGCGACGCGATCGTGCTTCTGGAACAGGCGACGACACATGCCTCAAACGGAGTCAACGAAACGATCTTGCACGAAATGCTGGGAATCGTTGGTCGTGATGTCGCTGAGGGGTTTGTTGACGCTTGCAGAGACGCCGATCGTGTGTCCGTGATGGACACGATCGGATTGCTGGCCGAGCGAGGAAAGGATCTTGAAACGTTCCTCGGGGATGTGATCGGCATCCTGCGCGACCGGATCGCTGAGGATGGGGGACGAGCGTCCCTGGATCTGATGCTTTGCAGGCGTTTGCTGGACATCAAGGCGGATCTGTTCCGAACGGCGGATCGTCGCGTGTTGCTGGAGATCGGCATCCTGACCTTGCTTGACGAGGTTGCACCCGAGCAAGGATCGCATCATTCTGCTACGCATCGCGAAGCCGAAGGATTGCAACCTGCCCCCCCTCGGGGTTCCGAACCCAGGCCGGCGGAGCGAACCACGCTGCCGCATGATGAAGGGGCCGAGCCGGTCGGGGAATTGCCGAAGGCAGCGAGGCCGGCTGCAAAGAGGAGCATGAATCAGGATCAACAGGTGGAGCCGGGTCACGAACCGGTTCGGACGCCGGATGGCTCGCCCATCCCTGAGCAAGGTTCCTTGCACGACGCGGGAACGGACGACAGGCCAAAGGGCGAGCTCGCTTCGGATACGGAACGCGATGCATGGAGAACGATGCTTCAGAAGATCGAAGGCGAGCGGATCGCCATGGCGGCCTTCCTCACGGAGTGTACGCCGATTCACGAGGGCGACAAGCTGATTCTTCAGTTTCATCCTGATCACACATTCCACAAGGAGAGTCTGGAGAAGAGTTCCAACTTCCAGTATCTGGCGGGAATGGCACGGCGTCACTTCGGAGATACGACGACCGTCGACCTACGTATCAACGGCGAAGTGAAGCGGAAGCCTCTCGACCGGGAGCTGCTTCTTGAGAAGGCGGAACTGGCTTGCCAGGCTCTGGACGGATCGATCGTGAAGGAGGAATGATGAAGGGCATGGGAAATATGGGCCATCTGATGAAGCAGGTGAAGAAGCTGCAAGAGGAGATGGAGCGGAAGCAAGCGGAGATCAATGAGATGCGCTTGGATGCCAGCTCCGGCGGCGGCATGGTGACGGCGACGGTCAACGGACGAGGGAAGCTCCATGCACTCAAGATCGAAGCTGAGGTCATCGATCCTGAAGACCCCGAAATGCTTGTCGACCTCATCCTTGCCGCAGTTCAACAGGCGCAGCGTGATGCGGAAGAGAAGTCGGAAGAACTGCTTGGGCCTCTGGCTCAAGGGATGCCCGGTGTGATGCCTTGATTGCGCCGCTGCAAGCACTGATTGATCGGCTGAAGGCGCTTCCGGGGATCGGACAGAAGAGCGCGGAACGAGTTGCATTCTACTTGCTCAATGCGCCGCAGGTGGAAGTGGAGCAGCTTGCCGATGCCGTCGGTCGTATCAAGTCGGACGTTCATCGGTGCCGAAGATGTTTCAACTTCGCGACGGAGGAGCTTTGCCCGTTGTGTCGCAACCCGAAGCGAGATCAGGATGTTCTCTGCGTTGTTGCTCAGCCGTGGGAGATTCTCAAGATCGAGAAGACCGGAGAGTATCACGGCCTCTACCACGTGCTGGGAGGCCTTGTATCTCCGATGGATGATGTTTCTCCCGCAGATCTGACGATCGATGCGTTGGTCGGTCGCGTTCAGAGTGAATCGATCCGTGAAGTCATTCTTGCGCTTGAGCCGCGCCTTGAGGGGGAGTTGACGGGGATGCAGATCGCGAGTCGCCTCAACCCTCTCGGCGTCAAGGTGACGCAGATCGCGCAAGGGGTCCCTGTGGGACGCGACTTGGAGTTCGCGGACGAAGTGACCCTCGGGCGAGCGCTTCGCGGAAGAACCCCTGTTTCGTAGGGACCGAATCCACGCCACCGGCTTCACAGAGGCGGTGGGGAGATCTCCTCTTGTGCAACAACCTTCTCGAGGACCATCCGCCGAGTGATCGAGCCGATCCTACGGCGGCGGATCGGTTCTGATCCGTCGCCTCCACGAGCGCGGCCGATCGCGGGATTCCACTGCAGGAAACGTGATGTGCGTAGGTGACCGGGAAACACCTTCCGGGACTTGCGCCGACATTCGCCCCCCCCTATAGTGACGCAATGTGTAGGGCGGGAGGCACGATTGCACAAGGTCATAGCAGTTCTTCTTGATGTTCAAGCGAGCGATGCCAAACAGGCGAGTATCCTTGCCCAGATTCGTATTCTCGAGGGCCAGAAGCGTCAGCTCTCCGCCAAGCTGGCGTCGGATGAAGAGCGACTCGAACAGCGACGGCAGAAGCTTCGCGACCTGGAACACACGAGCTTGATGAGTAACCTTCAAGTCGATGAGCTTGACGCGCAGATCCGAGAGTACGAGAGATCGCTGAATGACGACATCATCAGCTACAAGGAGATGGAAGTCCTGCGGGAGAAGATCGCTCGGGAACGAACCCGCATCAGCGAACTTGAGGATCGTGCGCTTGAGATCATGGACGAGATTGAAGCGGCCAAAGCCACGCTTGACGCCGCGGAAAGCGATCTTGAATCGCGGCGCAAGGAGCATGTTTCGCAGAAGTCAGAGCTTGACGCGGCGATCGCAGAACAGCAGGAGTCCTTGGCAAGCGAGAAGGCGATCCGGGATGAATTCGCTGCAGGGTTGTCTTCGTATGTGATCAAGAAATACGATGCGCTTCGAGTGAACTTTCCCGACCCGGTTGTTGGAATCACTGACGGGACCTGCGAGGGATGCAAGCTTCGAATCAGCTCCAGCACCGTTGAGCGGGTCCGTGGGGAGCGCGACCTCGTAACATGCGAGAACTGCAACCGTATCCTGTACATCGTTTGATCGTACGGATGAGTCTCGGGATCGCGTTGCTCGCCGCTGTATTCTCCGTGGATGGATCGGCGTCTCCGAGGGAGTTTCCGCAATCGATCGGTGCCATCTCCGACTACGCCAACGTGCTCAATCACAGCGGGCGACTCGATCTCGCGCAGCGTGCGGAGGACGTTCGAGCCTCGCTGGGAATCGACGTATACATATTGGCCACCTGGGAATCGCCGATGCCGCTCGTCGGCGATCTCGCTTTCGGGATCATGACCGCGTGGGGGATCGCCGCCGATTCGTCGCTGCTGGTCGTTTTCCTGCGCGATGAAGGCGGGGATTGGATGGCGTCCGTTCAAGTAGGTGCCGGGATTCGCCCGCCGTGGCCCGGCTTGCGCTCCGGCGTGACGGAAGCGATCGAGGATCCGGTCTCGAAAGGCACCATCCAGGACGCGATGGCTGCCGTGTTTGACTACCTGGAAGGCGGATACGCGGTTGTACAGGGCGAGGGGGCGGAATCCGGACTGAGCCGCGCCATCCGCCTTGTCACCTTGTGCGTTGGCCTGGCGGCGGCAGCGTGGGTCGCCTGGCGACGGATCTGCCCGCGCTGTGGACGGTTCTTGCGCAAAGAGACCGTTCGAGATCCTGTTCGACATGGCGGTTCCCGCTTGGGTGGACGGTCTTCTTCGATATACTTGTGTCCGAAGTGCGGGTATCAGCGATCCGGCGAGAGAGCCAGGAGATCGCGGAGAGGGCGCCGCTCTCTCTGAGGAAAGTCCGGACTCCGCA
>CAZKPU010000139.1:0-5001 GCA_964554715.1 uncultured Thermotogae bacterium
CATCGGCATCTTCGATCCGGGCAGTGGATCTGCGGACGCCTCTCTTGTCTCAGGTGCGCACGCTGATCGATCCGGCGCGGATCAAGGCATCTCCGCTGTTGGTGGTCATCGATTCGATGTACGGCTCGGCGCAAGGGTATGTGGCGCAGCTGCTCGATGAAATGGGGGTCGCGTACCTTCAGATTCGGGGAACGCGGGATCCGCTATTCGGCGGGCGCGGACCTGAACCGCTCGAACACAACCTCATTCCGCTTCGCGCCGTTCTCGCGTCTCGCCGCAAGGACACGCGGCGGATGGTCGGGGTCGCCACCGACGGCGACGGCGATCGGCTCGGCGTGATGGATGAGAAGGGCGGCTATGTCAACGCTCACGAGGTGTACGCCCTGCTCCTTCGCTACCTGGTCGAGGAGAAAGGGTGGCGCGGTGCGGTTGTCAAATCGTTCAACCTGTCGGACATGGTGACCGACCTTGTCTCCGAGTACGGCCTTGAACTTCATGAAGTGCCGATCGGCTTCCGGTTTGCCGCGGAGAAACTGATGAAGCACGACGTTCTGTTCGCCGGAGAGGAAAGCGGCAGCTACGCCGTGCGGGGGCACATCCCCGATCGCGACGGGGTGTTGTTGTCGATGCTGTTCGCCGAGATTGCAGCGAGTATGGATGTGCCGATCAGCGGATTGGTCCGCCGGCTTCACGAGGAACTCGGGCCCCACTTGTATCGGCGGAAGGACATTGTCGTCGAGGATCGGATCGAGGTTGTGGAGCGGCTTCGCGAAGCTCCCCCCGATCGATTTGCCAACCGCCCCGTGCGCGCCGTTGAGACTCTCGACGGCGTTAAGCTAAGATTCGACAAAGGATGGTTGCTGTTCCGCGCTTCCGGAACGGAGCCGATCCTCCGCCTGTACTGCGAAATGAGTTCGAAGCGTGACGTGGATCTCATGCTCGCCGAGGCGGAAAGACTCGCACGGGGAGATCTCACACTATGGTAGCAAACCACTCGATTCCGCCGTATGACCCTTCCGAGGTCGAGGCGCGCTGGCGCGATTTCTGGGCCGACCGTGGCTTCTTCCGTACCAATGAAGCGTCGCGGGACAAGACGTTCTATTACCTCAACATGTTTCCGTATCCGTCCGGATACCTTCACGTGGGACACGGGCGCAACTACATCATCGGCGATGTGGTGACCCGCGTGAAGATGATGCGCGGCTTCAACGTTCTCAATCCGATGGGGTGGGATGCGTTCGGGCTCCCGGCGGAGAACGCGGCGATCGACAACAACGTGCATCCGCGCGAGTGGACGCTCTCCAACATCACCAACGCCCGCAAACAGTTCGCGGCGTGGGGGGTGGAGTTCGATTGGGATCGCGAGGTCACGACCTGCCTTCCCGACTATTATCGGTGGACGCAATGGCTGTTCCTCGAGCTGTTCAAGCACGGGCTTGCCTACAAGAAGAAGGCGAGTGTCAACTACTGTCCCACGTGCGATACGGTCTTGGCCAACGAGCAGGTGGTGGCCGGTGTCTGCGAACGCTGTGGCACGACGCCGGTGGTAAAGGATCTGGAACAGTGGTTCTTCCGCATCACCGACTACGCCGACCGGCTGTTGGAGGATCTCGCCGGCCTGAAAGACTGGCCGGACAACGTCTGCAAGATGCAGGAAAACTGGATCGGACGCAGCCATGGCGCCGAGGTCGCCTTCCGCACAGAAAGCGACGACGAAATCGTCGTGTTTACGACACGGCCGGACACGCTGTGGGGGGCCACGTTCATGGTGCTCGCCCCCGAGCATCCGTTGGTCGACAAGCTGACCAGCGACAAGCAACGGGATGCGGTCCACGCCTACCGCCATCAGGCGGCGCTTGCGAGCGACATCGACCGAAGCTCGACCGAGCGGGAGAAGACCGGCGTGTTCACCGGGGGCTACGCAATCAATCCGGTGAACGGCAAACATGTTCCGGTGTGGATTGCCGACTACGTGCTGACAAGCTATGGGACGGGAGCGATCATGGCCGTTCCGGCCCACGACGAGCGGGATTTCGCGTTCGCGCTGAAGTTCGGGCTACCGATCGTCCCGGTGATCGCACCGCTGCGCGACGAGATCCGCTCTGCCGTTGGGAAGGGCGATTTGGCGGATGCATCCGGATTCGCAGATGCTGTCTCAGCGGCGGGAATGACGATCGAAACCGTCGAGGATCAGTTCCTGGTGAGCATCGATTCGTCACAGGCAGATACGTATCTTGCGATTGCCAAGGCTCACGTCCGCGATGGGCGGTGGATCGCCGCAGTCGGGCGGAGGTTCGTGTTTGCGTTTACCGATGCAGTGATCGATCTTGCCTCGGCGGACGCAGACCGGGAGATCGTTGGGCGCGCCCGAGGCAACGGAAACGGGGACGAGGCAACGATCGCGATGGAACTTGTCGCCGACGAGCCGTTCTATCAGGACGTGCTGTTTCACGCCGACCATGGCGAGATGCTCCACTCAGGAGCGTTCTCCGGCACCCCCGGCGAAGAGGCGACCGACAAGGTGATCGCGTGGCTCGAGGAGAAAACCATCGGCAAGGGCGCGATCAACTACCGCCTGCACGATTGGCTGATCTCGCGCCAGCGCTATTGGGGCGCCCCGATTCCGATCGTGTATTGCGACACGTGCGGCACGGTTCCGGTACCGGAAGCGGAGCTGCCGGTGCTCCTTCCCGACGTGGAGTTCATCGGCAAGATGGGGCTTGCCGACATTCCGGGGTATGCGGACACGACCTGCCCCAAGTGCGGCGGTCCGGCACGGCGGGACACCGACACGATGGATACGTTCGTCGATTCTTCATGGTACTTCCTGCGGTTCATCTCGCCGAAAGACGAGCAGCAGGCATTCGTCAAAGATGATGTCGATCACTGGCTGCCGGTCGATCAGTATGTCGGCGGGGTGGAACACGCGATCCTCCATCTGCTGTACGCGCGATTCATCACCAAGGCGCTACACGATCTGGGGCACATCGATTTCGAGGAGCCGTTCCGCCGGCTGTTCACCCAAGGGATGGTGTGTCACCCGGCGTACCGCTGCAGCGAGCACGGTTGGCTGTTTCCCAAGCAGGTCGATGAGACGCTTTGCTGTCCGCAATGCGGCCGCAAACTGGATGTGGCGTCGTTCAAGATGTCGAAGTCCAAGCGCAACGTCGTCGATCCGACCGAGATCATCGACCGGTACGGCGCGGATACCGAACGGGTGTACACGATGTTCATGGGACCGCCGGACCGCGACATCGACTGGTCGGATGAAGGGGTGCGCGGTGCGAACCGGTTCCTGAAGCGTGTGTGGGCAATGATCCTCGGCAATGCCGAGCGGATGAGCGCGGCTGGAGAGGCTCCCGATCCTGCGGGCTTCGATGAGGAGGCCAAGGCGCTGTGGCACCGCTATCACTTCACGGTCAAGAAGGTCACCGATGACGTCGAGGAACGGTTCAGTTTCAATACGGCGGTGGCGGCGATTATGGAGCTTGCCAACGACCTCGGCCGCTATACGGACCGCGACGAGGGCGTCGACGGGGCGCTGCTCCGCACCGTGAGCGAGGGGATGGTGCTGATCCTGTCGCCGTTCGCGCCGTTTGTCTGCGAGGAGCTATGGCGAGGGTTGGGGCATGAAGACGCGGTGCTGGAGCAGGCGTGGCCGAGCCATGATCAAGCGGCCCTTGTGCTGGAGACGGTCGAGATTCCGGTGCAGATCAACGGCAAGCTGCGGGCACGCGTTGCTGTCTCGTCCGAGGTCGCCGAAGACCGCGAGGCGCTGACGCAGGCCGCGATTGCCGATGCGCGGATCCAAGAGTGGCTTGGCGGAAAGACCGTGGTCAAGACGGTCGCCATTCCCGGCAAGATGGTCAGTTTGGTGGTGAAATAAGCCGATGCCCATGTCCAAGCCCAAGTCCGACTGCCATTCATCAGCGGAGGTGGCTGTCCGCTTCCATGCTCCGAACGAAGATTGCGGAAGCTCATGCGCTGGCTGCGCCGGACACTCCGCCGTCGCCGGTGCGCCGAAGCGCCGCTGGCCGCAGGGAACGGCTGCCGCGTTTCTGGATCGTGATGGCGTGATCAACAACAACGGCAACTATGTCAACTCGGCGGACGACTTCGAATTGCTGCCCGGTGCCGCGGATGCGGTGCGCCGGCTCAACGACGCCGGCATTCCCGTGATTGTCGTCACCAATCAGGGGAGCGTCGCGTTGGAGTACATCACCCGCGAGGCGCTCGAGGCGGTGCACGACAAGATGGACCGGCTTCTCGCCGAGCGGGGCGCTCACGTCGACGCCGTGTATGCGGCGCTGACCCATGTGCGGGGGTCGATTCCGCATCTGGCCACGGAGTCGAGGTACCGAAAACCGGATCCCGGGATGATCGAGCAGGCCGAACAGGATCTCGGGGTCGATCCGAGCCGCTCATTCATGGTCGGCGACGCCAGCACCGACATCCTCGCCGGCAAGCGCGCCGGCTGCCGGACGATCCTTGTCAACACCGGATTCGCTGGCGGTGACGGCAATGTCGACGTCACCCCCGACGTGACGGTCGCCGATCTCGCCGCCGCGGTGGAGTGGATCCTGGGTGCGATCGATCCTGGGTAGCGCCTGCGGCCGCGAGTGGGGCTAGGGGATCATCGGGACGTAGTCCGGGGTCGGGAAACTGTTCACGGTGTAGGGAAGCGTGAATGTGTCGAGAAGCGCTCCCGTCGTGTCGGTCATCGTGACTCCCAGAGTAGTGGGATAGACGCGGGCGAACCCCACGCTCGGATGTCCGGCCGCCGCGGCAATCCACGGACGGATCTCACACGGAGTCCCTTCGACAATCGCGTTCGTCGGTCCGCCCCACGTCCCGCTGACGATGTAGGTGATCCCGTCCTCCGAGGAGGATTCAAGCCCCACGCCGCAGCTCGATCCGACGCACGCACCGTCGTACGTGAGATCGACCGGCCAGCTGCGGGTGTAGTTATGAACGTGTCCCATCAGCACCATGTCCACATCG
>CAZKPU010000140.1:0-4983 GCA_964554715.1 uncultured Thermotogae bacterium
CTTCGGTCTCTTGCTTGATCTCTCATAGTTAGAACACCACCCCTGCACTGAGTGTCGCTTGTGTCAAGCCGGTCCGGCCAAACACGATGGCCGCCGAGAACTGAAGCGGCGACATGGTCATCGACAGCGCCGAGCGGATGGCGCTCAGGCGGTAACGGTTCTGCTGTTCGGAGAACGATACGCCGCTGGACGCCGATACGGTCCCGCTGCTCAACGTGCTGTTGATGGAGAAGGCAGTCAGCGACCCCTGAGCGGAGATCGTCCCCGCTCCTTGGAAGGTCATGCGGCCCCACGACTTCTCGAGGTCGGCGCTGAAGTCGAGGCTGGCTCCGGTAAAGGCGAAGTCATCAGCCACTTGGAAGGTCGCGCTGAGACAGTCGTTAGAAAGGTGGAGATACAGGCCGCCGAGGCTGAGCGGGAAGAAGGAGAACGATCCGGTGATCTCGTAGTAGTCGAACAACACAAACGAGCCGCCGCCCATCAACTGCATGACCGGATCGAGACGCGGGTCGATCTTCAGGCTGACCCAGTACGGGATTCCGCAGTACTCAAGCCCGTGCAGAGAGATCGTTTCCGAGAAGTGCGAGCAATCGCACAGCTCGCACTCGGCAAGCACGCGACCGCTGGCCGAGTGATCTTTGACGCGGTTTGTGCCGCTATCGGCACAGTAGGTTGTGACGCTCTTGAGCGTAATCCCCGGGCACGGCTCCGCGGTCATCGTCAGGATATTCCCCACGCGGAACGATTGGCTTTGCACCGGATAGAACAGCGGTTCGAAGTCGGTGCTGGGATTGGGGAAGTTGACGTCTTCAAGCATCAACAGATCCTCGAAGTGGATCCCCTCGAACGTTGTTTCGAACGTCCAGCGGGTTTTCACAAACAAGATGTCGCCAGGGGGGATCACCACCCAATTGGTGAAGTGATTGACGTCCGTGACGGTTTCGAACGGCACGGCGAACCACATTTCGGGATGGATCGTGAACGGCCCAAGAGGGACGTCCATCTCCAGAATTACTCGCTCCAGCCCGGCGATGTTGATCGATCCGTCGAGCATGAAGAGAAGATTGCAGAATGCGACGTTCAGGTTCAGCGAGTTCTCGACGCCGAACTTGAGCAACGTCAACTCGGCCGGTGTGTCTAGCTTGATTTCGTCGATCAACGTCACGGGTACGGGAAGGATGTCCACCCTGATCCCGTAGCGTCCTGTGACATTGAACGCCCCAGCTCCCACTCCAAGCAGGCAGAAACTGCAACACATCACCCCTACCAGGATCGGGAGTACGATCAACAACCGACGGCGGTGCGGCTGTTTCGTCTCCGACCTCACCATCACGCGACCTCCTTACAGGTGCATGGCGCGGGTGAACACAAGACAACAGCGAGCCCCGTCGACCTCTTCACGGGGTACGCATGTCTCGCACATCTTGCGCATTGGTGGTGTACCGGTGGAGGAATACAGCATAGAGTCGTCATTGCTGTGGGGGGCCAGGCGTCACTGCTGGAACGCCGCGCCAACGGATCTCAGCGGTCAGGCGCCCTGGTTCCCTTCGGACTCTCGGCTAGATCGGTTCCTGCCGGGACAACATCAACTCCTTTCCGTAAGCTCATGCGTTTGTCATCTAGCAGGAAAGATGGAAAGGAAGATCGAGATGATGTTGGTCAGCAGCTGCTGCACTCCTCCAGCCACGAGCCAGCCCCAAGAAACGGCCTCCCCAAGCCAGTCTCTCCCACACTCGCATCGGTAGCTCAGCCACCTGGATCTTCCATTCAGGCCCGCCGCTTTGCGCTGCCGGGATCACTCCCGGATTGCCCTTTTCGATGCTTCAGCCAGTGTAACACGAATCACAACTGTAAGTCTACAGGGAGACGATCATCGAGAAGAGAGAGAGGAAGTTGTCAGATGGCAGGGATCGGTCGTGTGCGACGAAAGAGAGCGAAGCGCGGAGCCGGTTGCGGCCCCGCAGTGTGATCCGACGAGCGAGAAAAGGAAAGCGGGACCGCATCGAGCGGTCCCGCAGTGTGATAGCGATTCGCGAAAGGTCGGAGTTCGACCGACAGATCAGTTGCTCTGAGGCTGCCGAAGCGTGATCGACAGCTCTCTGAGCAGCTCACGCCGATCGACGCCGGCCGCCAGTCCACCTTCAACGGCGCGCCGGAACCGGTCGCGCGCTGCGCGATGCTGCATGGCGAGATGCCTCTGCCGCTGCAGTTGAGCGTGCCTGACTCGCTCCTCGCTCATATGGTGTAGCGTTTCATTCAACAGGAAGTCATGAAACATGAGATCCTCCCTAACTCACAGTCCCACCTTTGTGGTTCTCAACGTTCGAACCGTCATCCGAGTGTTCCCGTTCCCTCGAGACCCGTCCTTGCTGTGCCATGGTTGCTGCCTCCGTCTTTCTCCTGTCGTCCGACCGTATGTCGTCCACCGGGAGTGTTTCGGTTCGCACGGAACCACTTCGAGCTTCTTGGAACCCAGGTTCAGTTTGCCATCCATTTGTGCCGTCTCATGTCCTCTTTCTTGTGCTCGGGTCATGCAACGAGCAAGAGACGGAGTCCGATTCGCTTCTCCGAGCGACGCGTCGGCGTGCAGCAGGCTTCGGTGCGGCAAGGAGAATCACTACAGGCAGTCATGCCTGTGAGCATGGACTCGTTGTGAGGTTTGAGTTGCACGATCGCGGAACGCGACCGATGACGCTGTTCTTGCTTAGATCAGCGCCTCCGGAAGGCGCGTTGCAGCGACTCGATAGCTTGTCTTGTCATCGTTCATCTGTGCTGGCCTCCTTCCTTAAAGAATGGACACGAATGCAGAGAAACCGACGCGGGCATCAAGTGCCCGCGACATACACCTTAAGTATACCGGGTTGCGGTCGGGTTTCAAGGTGCGGCGTGGCATCTCCCGTCCAGGCAAACTCCGGCTGGGCGCGTGACGTTTTGCGGAAATTGCTCCAAGGGGAGGTGCGTAGACTAGAATCATTGTAGAACGATGGGCTTTGTCGGCTGATGGGCGGTGGGAGACGACCCACCGAATCCCGGATGTCGCGACGCGTGATCTTGTAGGCACGATCCGTGGATGGGTTCGGCCGGATCGACGCCATCAAGAATCGAGCCGCTGCAGGAGGTGGAGCGGATGAAGAAGCTTGGGATATTGCTTGCGGTCGGGGTGGTTTTCTTGGCGGGTGCAACAGCGCTTTGCGTCAGTGTCTGTGAATACGAGGCACCGGAGACATCGCTTGTGGACTCGCGGGTTTCGCTGAACTACCGGTACTACGACGATGCAACGACACCTGGTGTCGATGTGCATTCCGGACGGATCGGCCTGGATTACGATCAGCTCTATGATTCCCCGAGTTTTGGGTTTTCCCTTTCCGCGGCAGGCGAGGTTCCGTTGGTGCGGTTTGTGCCGACCGGCGGACTGGGACAGGCGGCGGCGACGTTCCGGTATTACTGGTCCGAGGGCGAGCCTTGGTTCGCCTACGGAGGGACCGAAGCGCTGGTTGCCAGTGGTTGGCCGGGACCGGGCGTGGATGTCAGCCTTGGTGTGGGCGTGGGGAGGTTCTCGGATGTCACGCCGCTTGCCAAGGCGATCGAGATCAACGATGAACTGATCCGCCTAGGTGCGTTGGAGGACGTTCTCGGAGATGACGTCTTGTTGGAGATCGCCGCGATCATCGGACGCCGGATCGAGTTCGATACGATCAAAGATTGGGTGGCCGAGATCGAGCTTGTCATCGAAGCGGCGGCAGCCGTTGAGCTGGATGCCCGTGCCCTTCTGTTCATTGAGGAGCTGATCCTTCTGGAGGGGGATCAGCGGCGGTGCGGCTGGGCCGTGCAAGCGGGGATCGGATACGAATTGCTGGATCCCTTCGGCGAGGCAGGAACGATCGTCGTGAAGGGATCGGCGGATGCGGCGCTCGCGCCAGGATCGGGCGATCAGCTCATGCTGCATGCCGGAGTGACGGGTCCGTTCGATATCCTTGATGAGCATACGATGAGCATCTCTGCGGGGTACGAGCGGGAGATCGGCAATGGCGAGAGCTTGCTGATCGACTACCTCTTGCAGCGGGCAAAGCCTGCTGGAGACGTTGCGAGTACGAATCATGTCGCTTCGGCGTCCATCGGATTCGACGTATCAGGTGCGGATATCACGCTGGGAGCATCTCTTTCCAAGGATGCCGGCGATCCGGGGTGGTCGTTGGATATTTCGATCGGAGCATCGCTGGAACTCCTGTAGAGCTGTAGAAGGCAAACGGAGCGCGTGTCATGCCCCCGCGGCAAATGGAAAACCGCCGTGGGGGCAGTTCTTACTCTCTCTTGCTTTAGAGAGCATCCGTGGCCCGAACGGGACCGCACAACCCCTCGAATGCGGCCCCCGGTGTGCGTGTGCCAAGCCCCAACCCCCAACCCCCAACCCCCAACCCCCAACCCCAATGAGTCTGCCGTGTCGTGACGAGTCGGAACCGGAATCGGTCACGGGGATCACACCAGATCTTCCCGAAGGGTTCACAATGAAGGTTCATCGTGGTGGGCTGCAGGTGGGTTCACCCGAGGGGAAGGCAGAGGGCGACAAGAACAGACTCTGCCAGGTGGAACCGGAAATAGGGTTCCGCAGGAGGTGAGAAGAATGAACACGATCCTTACCTTGAGAACGCATAAAGGCAGGAAGAACGCAGGGACGCTTTCCGCGTTGCTGATGGCGCTGCTTGTTGTTGGATTGATGGGATCCGCGCAGGGACGAACCGGAACGATGTTCGAGTATCAGGCAGGGTTCCCGCTGGTCATCGGAGATCACTCGGACGCATTTCGCTACGACGGCGAAGAGGTTCGCGCACTGAGAGGGTCGGCTTCGATCGCGGTCGATGCTCTGTTGGATGAAGGACTTGTGCTTGCCGAGGTTGTGACCACCGAGGAAAGCGGGCCGATCGTGATCAGCGAGCAGACCTCTCTTGAAGGAGAGATCCGCGTGGTGATGGAGCGGTTCTTGGC
>CAZKPU010000141.1:0-4951 GCA_964554715.1 uncultured Thermotogae bacterium
CGTACTCGGTGGGGCCTGACTACGGAGGCAGCGGATCGGTAACGGTAGAGGTTGAGGACGACAACGGGTGCTGGGACGACGACACGGTGTCGTACTCGATCAACGATGAGCTCGAAGTGACCATCGCGCTTGAGGTTCTCGATCACTGCACGGGCACGGTTGAGTTCCTCGCTTCGGCTACGGGCGGTACCGGTCCTGGCACATACACCTTTGTGTTCAGCAACCTGCCGGCCGGGGTTGTCGACAACGGCGACGGAACGGCTTCCGGTACGGTGGTGCCGGGAACGTACTCGGGCATCTACGTGACGGCAACGGACGAAAACCTGTGTTGGGATGTTTCGGATGAGATCGGATTCACTCGTGAGAACTACGTGCCGATCTTGCAGATCGACAAGGTTGTACTGCCGCCGTTCGACGAGGAACTCGTCCTGTTTGGCGACACCATCGATTACGAGATCATCGTGCGAAACGCAGGTAACGTGCCGCTAACCGACGTCCACGTGGTCGATGTGAAACTCGGCATGAGCGAGATCATTCCGCTGCTTGGCGTCGGCGAAGCCGTATCGCTCTTCGGCAGCTACGCGGCCGGAGCGCAGGCACTCGTCGGCGAGATCTGCAACGTCGCGATCGCCACGGCCATTGACGTGTGCGATCAGCCGGTCGGCCCCGTAAGCGCACGCGCCTGCACGGCAGCGAATCGGCCACCGGTTGCCTACGATCAAGAACTGGAGACGTGTCGAGTGGGATCGGAGCAGAACCCGCTGGGCGAATGGCTTGCGTTCACGATCACGGGAACCGATCCCGACATCGATCCGGCGATGGATCCGACCCATCCGAGGTTCCATTCGCTGAGCTTCCCGGCGGATGGGCTGACCGCGTTGCACGGGTCGGTGAGCGGTAACGTCGGGGATGTTCGCTACACCTCGGACGGGACGGCGTACGTGAACCTGACGTACGTGTCACCGATCGATTTCGTGGGCGAGGACATCATCACGTATGTGGTCGAAGATCCGTACGGGGCGCGGGATGTGGGCACGATCACCATCCGCGTGGCCGAGTGTGATCCTGCCGGTGCTGGTGGATCCGACAAGGGCGTCATCATCAACGAGGTCGCCTGGACCGGTACCGAGGCAAGCGGCGAGGACGAATGGATCGAGCTGTACAACACGAAACCTGCGGGTGAGGTGGCCGGAGGCATCAACCTTGAAGGTTGGACGCTGGCTTGGTGCGAGCGTCGCGCCAACATGTCGGATCTTGTCGGTGGAACGGTCGCAAGCCATCGGATCTGGCTGAGAACGCTGACGCTTGAGGAACTCCTTGCCGACTGTGCTCGTCGGGAGGTTCAGTTGCATCAGGTGCCGCTCACGGGCGTTTTGCCGGGGCGCGAGTATCTGCTTCTCGAGCGGCAGGAGGACGACACGGTCAGCGACTTGGATGCGGATCTGGTCTACACCCCGATTCCGGGCGTAGACGACCGGCGTCTCGCCGACCTGCAGGGAGACGAGATCTATCTGTTCGATGACGAAGGTGAGCTTGCAAGCAGCGCCAACACCGATTATCCGGTGGATCTTGCCGGTGAGGTGATACGGTGGCTCGGTTGGCCGGCGGGCGCGGTCGATACGACCGAGTTCTCCAGCATGGAGCTCAACGACCCGATCCTGTTCGATCGATCACCCGTCGATGAGGATTCGTTCTGGAGCACCAACCACGGCATCTTCATCTACGGTATCGATGCTGCTCACGATCTGCTGACCGCCACCGCGCGGCACATCAACTAGGCGCTCATCCTCCGGCTGTTGCTGGCCGGGAACGCGCCGGAACCGATCGAAGTCGTGGCGGGAGACGACGCAGTCGTGAATGTTGCGCTGCACCAAACTGCGGTGGAAGAAGAAGGGATCCCGCGACCGATCTTGTTTGCACAGGATCCTCTTCCAGCGGGGTTTGGAGGCGCAAGTTGTCCGACCTTCTGCATCGCGGTCGAGGAGGCGAACGTCCTGCTGACGCAGATCGAGGAGGAGGTCGCACCGATCCTCGTGCAGGAAGCGTACAGCGACAACACGTGTCTGGTCACCGTGGACGTTTCCCAGCTGGGTCCAGGCGACTACCACCTGTTTGTCACCATGGGTGACGGGGTCGTCCACGGGATTCCGATCCGGATTATCGAGGAGGAGGAAAGCTAGAAGGAGACCACGGCAGAAGAAAAGTCCGCGCGCGGTGGGCTGTACGCCTGCCGCGCGCGGCTGTCATTTCCTCGTGTGCGTTTTCGCAAGCAACACGCTTACAGCGTGTTGATCGGCTAGAACGGCCCCCAAGCAACATCGCCGCAAACGCCAATCGCAAATGGATCTGTGCCACCCGGGGTAAACGAAGCCCAAAGAGTGAGCGTGACCGGATCGAGATCGATCGTCAGTGTGGACGAGACGCCGAACGACGTGCCTCCCCAGTAGGTCACGCTGTTACGAATCGAAACTCCGTCCAACGCGACATCGGCGTTAGCCTGAACGTAATTGAACGAGAACGGAACGACGCCGAGCGAGACATAGCCATAGGCCGTGACGGTCACGGCATCGTCGGCGACACTGAACTGACCGAAACTTGCGTAGCCCAGAAGCGACGAGGTGACGCCGAACGGGATGACGTTGATCGTCGTTGTGTTGGACAACCAGTGGCTGCCCAGGCTCAGCATCGTGTACAACCGCGCGTAGGGCGCGATGGCTGCGTTGATCGAAGTTCCGATCGTCAGACTGGACGAAAGGTTCGCCACCGGATCTTCTTCGCTCAGCGCGAGCGAGAACAGATCAAGCGTTGCGGAGACATCGCCGGCTGCGCTGAACGGTGCAAACGCCATCGACAAGCTTGCCGCAAGTTGAATGACGTCAAGGTCGTAGGCCAGCCAAATCGCTTCTGTTGCTCCCCATGCCGGGAGCAGAGAAACGCCGGTGCTGCTTGTGATGCTCCACGCATCATCGAAGACTGTGACATCGAAGCTTGCGTCAAGCGCAAAGCTTGGGAGTACATCGGCGCAGACGCCCACGCTTCCGCTGATGCCCACCGCAAAGGCAGCTCCCGCCGAAACCAGGAGGAATCCCACCGTCATCACCAACATCAAGGTTCTCCTCATCAAACCACCTCCAAGTGTGAATCGCGTCCCGATCATCGGCGATTGTCACCAGAGTGTTCGGGACAAGTTTCTCGATCGCAGGAGACGTCGGGGACGGGAACCGATCCCGGAGCATCTGCGGGGTCAGAGCTTTATTTTCGAATCCGTCTCATACCATTCGACGTGTGCTTGGCGCTGCATCGCAAAACGCGCTTTCCTTCTCCGGTGATCGAGAGGCATGGAGTGGCGACGGACGAGTTGAGCATAGAGATCGTCCCTGCGAGGGTGGAGAAATCGACCGCGGGATTCTGTTTTGCGAGTTTCTGCCGCGGTGGGGGGGGCGATATCTGCGAGCTGAACCTCAACGGCTCCGACCTAACACGCCGCACGTTTGACTCTGCCTGGGACACTGGGGCGGTTTGGTCGGCGGATGGAACGAAGATCGGTTTCCAGAGCGATCGGGATGCATGGTTCGAGATCTACGTGACGAAGACACTGGAACCAGACAGGTGAACCTGACAGCGCATCCATCGAGTGAGGCGGAGGCTTGCTGGAGCAAGTAGTGCTGTGGCTGGTATCCGTAAGGGTCTCCTGTTTCGTTGGCTGGAAGCCGTTGGGTGAGCGTGGCGAAGGCGAAGAGGGGAAGATCGTTGTGTGAGCCGTGGGAAGAGTGGCTATGTCTTCGCATGGATCTCCTTCACCCGGCCGACCTCGCCGGTTTCGAGGCGGACCTTGATCCCGTGTGGATGGGTCGGAGACTTCGTCAAGATGTCTTTGACGATGCCTCGTGTCAGTGTACCGCTCCGCTGGTGGTGTTTCTGGACGACGTTCACTTCGAGACCGGGGCGTATCTTGCTTCGTTCTCTGCCGCTCATCGAAATCCTTTCCGAGAAGGATGAGGTAAGTCACTTGGTTGGGTCAGAAGCCTGTATGGACCTTGTGGTTAGTATTTCCATCTCAATCTTCGCTGGAGCCAGCGTCGGAGCGTTCAGCCAGGCTCTGACCTTGCACCTCCATAATGTACGCTTTGACCCGTTCCGATTCATGCTTTCTGGCGGCAATGTGCTCATGGCGGCCTTCTGCCACAGACCCTGTTCGAATCCCAGATGGAGCTGAACCTTCAATCCCATCCCCGGAAACTACTCGAGAGTTCCGAGGAGTGTGAGGATCGACTCTGCCGACAGGCGCTGCTGCTGGTCTCGGCCGATGGAAGCTGTCCCGTCTCCTTTCTGGGGCCCATAGTCGCCGAACTGTGCGTGGTTGCCTCCGGAGATCTCGACAAGCTCCGTGTCTGCGGGCAGGCGTTCCGCCGCGTCCTCAAAGACGTCGCTCGAGACGCCATCGGCGGTGCCGTAGATGAGCAGCGTCCGCACGTCTGTCTCCGAGAGATCGGTGGACTCGGCAGGGTACGAGGCAAGGAGAACGAGTCCGTCAAAGACCTCGGGATGAGCGGCGACGTATTCACATGCCATCGCGCCGCCGAGCGAGTGCCCGCCGATCGCCCAGGACTCCACCTCCGGATAGGCGGGAAGGACATCGTCTGCGCGATTGATATCAAAGACCGCGAGATCGAGCGGCATCGGGACGATGATCGCAAGGAGGCCGCCATCGCTGAGGCGCTGCATCAGGGGTGCATAGGCGGCGGGATCCACCAGCCCACCGGGGTAGAACACAAAGCCGGCGACCGGATCGCCTTCCGGCTTGAGAACATACCAGCCTTCCGCAGTTTGCACCTTCTCGCCCCACGAAGTAGAGGCCTCGAACGCCGGATAGCGGGACACCCGTGTCCACCCATAGAATCCGAGCGCACCGAGCAGAACGGAAGCACCGACTGCGATAGCGATCATCTCG
>CAZKPU010000142.1:0-4942 GCA_964554715.1 uncultured Thermotogae bacterium
TACGCCGACGACTGGCTGGAACCCTGCCGGATACGGTTGCGCTCGTCGCTTTCCCGCCTTCATGAATCATATGTGTACAATAGCATCACATGTGTTCTTCGTCAACAACTAGCTGTTGATCTTGAGACGGGGCACAAACACCCATCGAACGAGCATGTTCTCGTTATGGTCCTGACGGCCGCCAAGTTGTTGCTGCATGAAAGGGATACGGAAGACAGGCGTCAGCATGTTGCTCCGTCTGAACGTGTTCACACTTCGTCGCCAGGCTCCAAACCGCTTTCTCCATTTCGACTTGCGGAACCCTGGATTTCGGATACCCAGCGTTGTCCCGGAATCTCAGTCCATGTAGCTTCTTTAGGGGTTCTCGGTCACCGTGACGGCCGCCGTGAGAACTCCGATCACCGGGCTCCCCGGACTCCCCGTGTCACGCGCCGTTACGGTGATCACTCCCTGTGTACCGACCTCGACGTCCTCGGGCGGAACGATGGTCAGCATCAAGGTCCTACTCGGCGACGCCCCAAGGTCTTGCTTCTTGAGAAGAACCTCGTCCGTACTCAGGCTCACGTACCAACCCTCGGGAACGCTGTCGATGCTCAGGGAGATGGGCACGTCGCGATACCCGTGTTCCCATTGGTAGATCTCGTAGTACGACGGGGATCGGAGGGTGAGGAACCACGTGACCTGGGTGCCCGGTTCGATGGCGGTATCGACGAACTGGAGTTCGCGGGGTTTCTCTTGCACGTCGATTGAGCAGGCGTGCGTTTCGACGAACGGGGCGCTCGAGATCCCAGGACCTTCGCCTGTGAGGAGCGTGATGTGCTGGGGGGTGAGAATCGTTTCCGGAACCTCGCCGAACTGGGGCATCCAGCTCGAACTCTCGAACTCAAACCAACCGAGGTCCGAAAGGTACACGGAGATCCAGGCGTGTCCGACGTCGGGCGTCTCTGAGTCGGCGACGACGCCGGACGTCGGCATGGCAGGAATCCCGGTCGCACGGATGAGGGCGACCGCGAGATTCGAGAAGCCGACGCACCTCGCCACCCGATTCTCCAACACCCACAACGCGTCCACTTGCTCAACGTCTTCGTCGCACCTCGCCACGCGAACGTTCTCATGGACCCACGCGAGGATCCGTCCGACCACTTCGAGCTGAAGAACGGCCCCTGCCGCAAGGTCACTCGCAAGTTGACGGATCTCTTGTGCGTCTGACTGTATGTATCCCCTTGAATCCGGCTCGAGCCAGACTTCGGTGTCTTCGGGCACCCACTCGACCGGGTACTTGTCGTACCAAGTGAGTGTCGGTTCGAATACGGTCTCCTCTTTGTAGCGGGCTTGGGTGACGAACGTGACGTCTTCCGAGACCCCGGCCCACGACGCCGTTGAGAATGCGTTCCCAAGGTCGTCCGTCTGCTGCGACGTCGCATCCGGCTGCGGAGCGTACGTCAGATCCAGGTCGGAGACGTCCAAGCTTCTTCGGTACTGCCAGGTTCGTGACATGGGGAGGTGCGCGGTGATTGACACATCGGCCGGTAAGGTCTCGGGCGAGGCAGCGATCGTGTAGGTGTAGATCGTTTCTTGGGCGAAGACCCCCTCCAAAGCGAACAAGACGGGGCCGCCAACCTCATAGGTCGCGGCGGAGAGCGAGGCCAACAGGACGAAGAGGAGCACGGCTCCGGAAGTGGCGGCAAGACGGCGCATGGCACGAACCTCCTTGTGGGGACTCGAAGCGATCTGGCTCATTCTAGGGATCTCTGCCAAGCTCGTGAAGCGGGGCATCGGCTCACGGACGATGAACGTCATGTTCGGGCGCTATCCGCACGTACGGATCTGGCGGACCGATACGCTGTCGTGGAACACGAGAACGAAGACATCCTACAAGGTTCCGGATCTGCAAGGTGGAGGGCGGCCTATTGCACTTCGAGAGAGTTGTGACGTAGGGGGGCGGGCGGCGTGAGTGAGCTTCGCTTCTGAATCCGGTCAGGGGCGCCTGGTGTGATCTACTTGCTCACGTACCAGAAGGGCGACCCAACCTACCTATCAGGAGTCGGGAGCAGCCAGACTGGGACGTCCATCACCACGCAATAGCTACCGTCCGCGTTCTGCAGGCTCCAACTGGGCATTGTTGTGCTGGTCCGGGTGGCTCCAATCTACGCGTTTGGCCCGTTCTTCCCCGGACGCTACTCTAGGTGAGTTCTGCTATTGCACTCGAATCGGATCCAAGGGTGAAGTCCATGATCGGGAGGTGATGGCGATGAACCGATGCGCTGCTTCTATCCTCATCTCTGTCCTACTTGCACTGATAGGCACCAGCGCTTTTGGGCAGGAACTCGAACGCATATCCGGCGAGAGCACCGGCTGGTGGTGGTACAACAATACCTCTGCCGAGGCGATCGGCGCGGCCTTGGACGAACACGGTGCGCGATTGATTGACTTGGAGATCATTTCGATCTCGCCGCTTCGCTTCTCCGCTTGCCTGGTGAGGAACAGCGGATCCTATGCGTCTGCCTGGTGGTGGTACTTCGGCATCACCGCCGACCGCGTTTCGGAGCTTCTTGATGAGCTTGGTGCCCGAATCATCGATCTTGAGGCGTACGATGTTGGGGGCCAACTCCGCTTTGCCGTCATCCTGGTTCCCAACACGGGTCCTCAGGCGAAGACCTGGTGGTGGTATTTCGACGTCTCCGCCGACGCTCTTTCCCATCTCATCTCTCAACACAACGCCCGCCTCGTCGATCTCGAGGTGTTCACACAGTCGGGGCAGCAGCGGTATGCCGCTGTGATGATCCGCGACACGGAAGCTGACGAGGACTCTTGGTCGTGGTACGGCGACATTTCGCCGGGGGATCTGTCCGAGGTCCTCTCCTCCCACCCTGTACGCATCCTCGACCTGGAACCTCTGCCCAACGGCCGTTTCGCGGTCATCCTTGTTCGCCCACGCAGCGAGTCCTGGATCTGGTGGTGGTGGTACGGACTGAGCGGCTCTGATGTGGCGGACGTGGTCGGCCTGACCGGAGGCCGCATCGTCGACATCGAACCATACACCCGTGGCGGAGCGCCCCGATACACCGCCGTGCTGACAGGAAGCGTCGACGACACAGCAACTGCAGTCCCAGGCACGTCGGCGCGAGAGATCTATCCGCTCCGGATCGTTCTTACCACGACGTCCGATTGGACGGATGTTCGATTCGTGGGTGGCACGATCGTGGTTCACAACCAAGATGTTCTCGAGGGAGCCGGAGCGAACGGGCTCCAGGTCGCTGCTCTATCCACGCTGTCGGTTAGCCAGGAATGCTGTGATACGACGCCCGTCCGAGTATCGTTTGACGCGTATCTTTCAACCCCGGCTGAATGGCTGCAGATCCAGATCGACAAGGGACACATCGGCCAGACCGCAATCGCCCTTCACGTTCCCGGCGATCCCGATCCGATCGCCACCTACACGCATATGGGTGTCGTGGAGAACCCGGATCCGGCAAACATACGTACGTTCTCGACTCGCAGTTCCGATCTTACGCCCCAACTCACACGGATTCTGGCCGACCCTTTCACGCAGGATCGTCACGGAGATCCGATGGTTCTTGCCTTCTACTACCCATGGTACGGGAACCCTAGCGGCCCTAGCGGACAGTGGGTGCACTGGAACCCCAACACCTCCCATCACGATTCAGCCCACGAGCCATCGGCAGGCTTGTACGATTCCCTGGATGAAGAAACGGTGCGCCGCCACATCCATGAAGCCAAGGCCGCCGGCATCGATGGGTTCATCGCCTCTTGGTGGGGACCGTACGGGTTCGAGGATCGGGCGTTTGATGTCCTTGCGCAGGTTGCCGAGGAGGAGAACTTCACGGTCACGATCTACTACGAGGAAGCCAATACACCGTCCGAGATTGTGAGCGACCTTAGCTACTTCCTTACCCAGCATGGATCCAATCCTTCGCTACTTCGAGTCGACGGACGTCCGGCCATCTTCTTCTACGTCCGCGTAACCCAGCGGTTCCTTCCGGAAGAATGGACGGGCGTGCTGGGCGAGCTGGAGGATCGGGGACACGAGATCTTCGCAGTGGCTGACGGCCTCCGTGCCGATTTTCTCGACGTATTCGACGGGATTCACACCTATACGCCGGTCGGGCTTTCCTATGATGACGTGGCTGTCCAATACGATGCAGCTTCCTTGCTTGCGCACGCCAGCAACCGCCTTTTCGCTGCAACCGTGATCCCCGGCTACGATGAGGCCTACAAGAACCCCTCGCTGACCTATCTCGATCGTGAAGACGGCGACACCTATCGCACCTACTGGGAGATCGCTCGCAGGAGCATGCCGCACTGGATCCTGATCACCAGCTTCAACGAGTGGCACGAGGGCACCGAGATCGAGCCAAGCACCGAATACGGCCGAATGTACCTGGAAATCACTGCCGAGCAGGCAGCGCAGTGGAAAGCCGGCGAGCCGGCACCCATCGGTGAAACCGATCGTGACGGAGACGGAGTCCCGGATGCGGAAGACTACTGTCCGGACTTCCCCGGCCGCCCGGAGATGAACGGCTGTTGAGCCGAGACCGTGTCGGTGAAGCAGTTTCACGGCATGCCTCGGGGAGTTCGCTGGCTGCCGTTCTCGACTCGGAAGCTCTGAAGCTCGGCACGCTTCAGAGTGGAATACAGAGCTGAGGCTACTCAGAAACTGCTCCGCTCCTCAGAGCGCCAAACGCTGAAGGCCGTTGCCTTCATACCCGCGAGCGAGAATCATCGATCTGCCTGCGCAATTCCTTGGCAAACGTGTGATCGGACGGCCGGTTCGTTACAGTCATGGGGTGATGCTGGTGAAGCGTGGGTCCTCAATCCGGGTGTTCGGCGCGCTCTTCTTTGCCAGCGCGACGGCCATGTTGGGCCTGGGAATCATCGCGCCGATCCTCCCCTTATACGCAAAGACGTTCGCCGCGAGCGG
>CAZKPU010000143.1:0-2182 GCA_964554715.1 uncultured Thermotogae bacterium
AAGGTGTAGATCTCGGTGGTCGCCGTATCATTAAAAAACTTGACGAGCTGTTCGGTTCCGTCTTCGGTCACGATGTAGTTGCCTTTTGCATCGATTGCCAGTCCGACAGGGCTGCTTTCCGAAGCGAAGCTGTACAGAACCGTTCGCGTCCCTCCCGGTGTGATCTTCACCAGATTGCCGGCCCCCGATTCGGTGACGATGTAGTTTCCTTCGCCGTCGATCGCCACATCCGTCGGCACCGTGTCCGATGCAAACGTGTAGATCTCGGTGGTCGCCGTATCATTAAAAAACTTGGCAAGCCCGTCCGGATCCCGTTCGACAACAATGGAGTCACCCGCAGCATCGATCGCCACACCAAACGGGATGCGCAACGGTCCAGGCCCAGGGTAGGTGAACGATCTCGTCTCGCTGCCCATTGGTGTAACGTTGAACAGGCCGCTGTCTGCATCGGCTTTGGCGATGATGTAGTTCCCGTCGCCATCGATCGCAATCCCCGAGAGATTCGTAAGGAAGTCGCCGACCAGGAAGGCGAGCTGCAAGTCACCGTTCGGCGCGACCTTCCGCACAACGTGATCCCAGTACGTCACAACGTAGTTGCCATCAGCATCGATCGCCAGGAAAGTCGGCGCCGTCCCCGCGGTATAGACGAGCGTGCGATCCCCACCCGACGTGACTCGCACGATACTGCAGGCAGGACCGTCCCATTCGATGACGACATACGCCTCATTCGGCGAGTCGATTACGATCGGATCGCAAACGATACGGAAGCACATTCCGGTGCATCCGGTTAGGAAGAGGCTGGTCGCGACGATCAAAGCCAGGAAACGTGCAAACGATCCCTCACCTCCTCGCCCTCCCACACAGGCACACCAGATTTGTCGTCTCATCGTCTCCCCTTACACTCTTTGAGTGAGCTCTCCTTCCCTGAATTGCGCTCCAATGATTGACCGTAACATGTAGAACATCCTAGTGATTATACCCTGCCATGTCAAAAACGGGGACGGCGTTCCGCCGATGGTTCGAGTTGTTGCTCTCGGGCCGCCGGCTCCGCTTTCCAGCGCGCAGTTTCCGGTTTGGGGTTCGCGGACTACGGACCAAGGACCACGGGCTGCCTCATGAAGCCTATCTATGAACCCTCCGAACTGTTTCCCGTCGCCGCTGTCGGTCGGGGTCTGACGTTGATTCACCGGGTTTGGAGGTGCTTGCAGCTTGTGACCCGCAGTACGTCGGAGCCACAGACCGTGGCAGGTGGCTCGTAGCCCGTGGCCAGTTGCTGTGGGGAAGTCGAACTGCGTTGACATTCCGGATCTCCACAGGCTACTAGCCACATGCTACAGGCCAGCAAACACATCGAGTGCCGAGGTCTGACCCCGCAGACCGTGACCCGCGTTCCAGAGGAGCTGTTCCGACAGGCCACGAGCTACGAGCCACAGGCTGCTCTTCCGGACTACGGACCGTGGACTGTGGACTTCGGACTGCAACATTCCGCCTCTCTATGAATTCAGCGAACGCAATGAATGGGTTTCGCTTTTCCGGACTACGGACCATGGACCACGGACTACCTCATGAAGCCTCTCTATGAACCCTATGAACTCCATGAACCCAACGAGCGCTATGAACTGTCTTCCCGTCGCCCGCAAGAGGGCGACGCTACGTGCTGCTTCTTCCCATCTCCAGATACCGGCAGAACGCGTTGGCAAGCTTCATCTGCCGGGGTGTGCGGCACTCTGGTTCGAGAAGCCTCGGATGCGCAACCAAGATGCACGCACAGCGCGCACGTGAGGTTGCTACGTTCAACCGGCTTAGGCTGTACAGGAACTCCATCCCGTGCGGCGCCTCTTCGGGAGACGACGTTGCCATCGAGTAGATCACGATCGGCGCTTCCTGGCCCTGAAACTTGTCGACCGTTCCCACCCGAGCGCCATCCGGCAGCCGCTCGAGGATCGCCGCAACGTGCGCGTTGTACGGCGCTACGATCAGGATGTCGTCGAGGCACACCGGATGTTCATCTCCCGCCTGATCGCGCCACATCGACCCACTGCTGGTAAGCTCCGTCACCAGCCCGGCAACCGCCTCGGCTTCCTCCGGCGACTCACTGCGGTTGCCGTCATGCTCCACCGGCACGTACCACAGCCCCGATCCGACGAAGCGTCGAAGTCCCCTGAGCGCTTGCGTATCGAGC
>CAZKPU010000143.1:2192-4859 GCA_964554715.1 uncultured Thermotogae bacterium
CCCGCCACGTGCGTGCAGCCGGTTCTCGTAGAACTGCTCCGACGTGTACGCACAGATCGCCGGATGAAGCCGCCATGTGGTCTCCAGAAACAGCCCCCGGTCCGGCGGGAGCGTCGGATGCTCGCCCAGCAAGTGCTCCAGAGCGCTCACATCCGTGCCATCGGGATGGCTGCCGCGTTGTGGCTGTTCAAGCTGCTGCGGATCGCCGAGTAGCACCACGGATCGAGCGGCTTGTGAAACGGCAACCGCGTTGGCAAGAGAGATCTGCCCCGCCTCATCCACAAACAGCACATCCACGGCATCCGCCGCTTCCTCCCGCGCCCACAGCCATGCGGTCCCCGCGGCCACATCCGCCTCGCCGGATGCGAGCATCGACAACACCTTCCGGTTGTCGGTGGTCTCCGTGATCATGCATACCGGCTTGGCAGCATCGGATCTCTCGTCCTTGCTCTTCTCCCTCACCTTCTGCACACAGCGGAGCGACAGCCCCCGTTCGTCCGCCGCCTCGATCACCGCATCCACCAAGTTGCGGATCACCTTGTGGCTCACCGCAGTGACCCCCACCTTCTTCCCTGCGGCAACCGCCTCGCAGATCATCCGTGCCCCACTGTACGTCTTACCGGATCCCGGCGGCCCTTGGATCGGCAAGACACCACCGTCGAGATCACGGACCAGCTTCTTCGCGGCGTCCAGTGTCGTTTCCGAGCCTGCGACGGCTTCTTCGACAGACCCCGAACGGAGCCGCGGCCGCCGCCCCAGCAGCAGATCACGCCCGGCACGGTAGGGTCCGGGAGCATCGATCCCGTGTTCGGCAACCCACAGTCCGATCCGGAACAACGCCTCTCGCAACACCCTGGTTTGCACCGCGTCGTGGGTGAACACCGTCGCCGCGTGGGTCTCGGCGATCGACGGCCCTTTCTTGATATCGACGGTGTGAGCCGCTAGATCGATCGCCACAACTTCCCCGAACGATGCGTGATCTCCGTCGCCCTGCTTCAGCTTGGCGCCTCGGCGGATCTGTGTTTCCTGAGGCGGGAACCGATACCGGTCGACCACGCTGCGCTTGATCGTGTCCACGCGTTCGATCGGAGACAACCCGGACAGCGCCGCCCGCTCCTCCAACAGCTCCTCATCGCTGAGATCCACCAGGCGGAAGTACTCCCACCAAACGGCCTTGTCCTCGCGTCGGTGCCACTCCAGAAGCTGCGCCAGGATCCACACCGCCTGCTGTTCGGCGGAACGCTCGCGTCGATCGGCGGGCAGTTCTCGACTCAGCTCGTCCGCCAACTTGCGCGTACGGGTGAGAGCTTCATCCAGTTCTTCACTGGGGTCGCCGTTCAAGAGGGGCGGCCGCGGGATGTCGTTCCCGGCGTGGATCATCCTCGCCCTTATGCCTTCCAGCCAGTTGCGCAGATACAGCGTCGACAGGCAATCGTCACGGTTGTAGCCCTCAACAGCATCGTGCACCGCCTGCGGGATCGCCTCCGGGACGGCGAACTCCAGGTTGTACTCGAGCACCTGCATGTTGCGGGTCGCCGCACGCAGGTCGACGTTGCGCTCGAAGCCGAAGAACGGCTCCAGATCCTTGATCGAATAGCTCTCCACGCTGGCGCGGATCGATTGCCGCACCACCGCGTACAGATCCACAAACCGCTCGCCGCGCAGCAAGCGATCCACTTCGTCTTCGCGCGTCGCGTACCGTCCCATCAGCCGCTTGATCGCCGCCGGCTCGTACGGCGCGTAGTGATAGATGTGAAACCCCTGATCGCGGTTCCAGCGCTCCATCACATCGTCGATAAACCGCCGGAACGCCCGCTTCTCCGCCGCCGCATCCAGCGCCCACAGCGGCCGGTAAACAGGTTTGCCATTGTTGTCGATGGACACAACGCCGAACAAGTACTCGAGTCCCTCGTCGCCGACAAACCGAGCCCCCTCGAAATCGAAGAAGATGTCCTCCGGCGTCGGTTCCGGTAGCCGGTACAGGCCGAGATCCGGTTCCAGCGGGAGCATCTCGTGCACCGGCGTTTGGCGCTCACGCCCGGCGAGCTGAACGCGTGCCTGGTGATGCACCCGCTCGTAGCTTTCCATGGATCCGCGACGGGGTCTGGGATCGATCGGCAGTTCGATCTTCGCAAGCGATGTGAGCGTATCGATCGCACGTTCTTGCAGCTCGCCGACCTGCATCTTGCGGATCCCCGCCACCAGGCACAGATGGTCGTCCTGATGTCGGCGACGGTCGCACACCTGCCACCAGCGGCAGATGCTGCACTGTTCGCACGGATCCGGGTAGGTCGCCGCTCCGTGCCACTCCGCTCCGGCGACAGCCGCCTGCAGCCGTGACCGCACCAGGCGGTAGTACGCCATGTAGTGATCCACGCGATAGCTCTCCGGCCGATAGTCCACCCCCGGCGGCACCACGTGCATCCACTCCGGCAGCCGTCCTTGCATCCGGCCAAGGATATCGGAGTACAGGCACAGTTGGAGGATCGTCCTTCCACGCGTTTCACGAGCCAGCTTGGTGTCGGCGACCTCATACGAGTAGCCGCCAAGCTGTTGCGACGGCTGATCCACACGTCGCAAGACGTCGGCGCGGCCGATCCATCCATCAACAAGGAGCGTCGCCTGAACGATCACCGGCGCAAGCGCGTTCGGAAGAATATGCCGGAA
>CAZKPU010000144.1:0-4810 GCA_964554715.1 uncultured Thermotogae bacterium
CCGGGCACAAACGAATTGTCGGCCACGGCGAAGTACCCGGAGTGGCGCTCCAACTCCCATACTCGAACATAGACAACGTTCTGGGTCACGTGTCCGCTTCCTCCTCCGTCGCTGCCAAGAAGAGCCTGACAAGAACGGCTTCCTTGGGAGTGTACACCCACATCGCCCGTTGCGCCTCGTCGATCATGCGGCAGATCGATACCAGCCGTCTCTGACGAGAGTGTTCCACATCCCCGCCCCCAACCCTCTCCGCCCGGATGTCCTCGCGCAGAACGGATGCGCACCGCTTCATTAACGCATCCAGCGCACGCCCGATCTCTGCGTCATCCCGCTTGGCAAGTAGTCGAGCCAGGGCGATCGCGGTCTTGCGGTCTTGCCGCTCGATCGTTTCGATGGCTCGAGCTGCTCCGCGGTCGCGAACAGCACGCCTCGCGTCTGCCAGCGCTCGATCCAGGTCATCCACCGAATCAAGTTTCAACCCCTCCTCCGGCTCCGACCCGCTCCGCTCTTCACCGGTCACAGCTTTGTCCACGTCCGTCACCGCCGCCGTTCGGCGCACGATCCGCAATCGAGAGAGGACGGTTGGGAGCACATCTTGCGCATGAGCGGCAACCAGAACGAACACCATTCCCCGCGGAGGCTCCTCGAGAACCTTGAGCAGCCCGTTCGCCGCCTGCGCCGTAAGCCTTTCTGCTTGCGGGATCAGGCATACGCGGCGGTCGCCCTGTTCGGGAACGAACTGCGCCGCACGCAGAACGGCCCGCACCTGATCGATCCCGATCTTCCCGCGGCTGCTTGCCGCTTCCAACACCATGACATCGGGGTGCACTCCCCGCCTTACAGCCGCCTGCTGCTTCGGTTCGCTCGACACATGCGCGGCGGCAAGCCCCAATCCCAACTCTAGCCGGGCCGTAGCCGCCGATGCCGCCTCGCCGGTCAAGTACAGGGTCGATGCACTGCACGCTTGCTGTTGCGCCCGTTCCGGTCCGTTGCTCACGTCTCCCGACCCTCTCCCGGATTTGTCCGCCCAACGGAGTCTTCCACACCGGTTCCGCGTCCGCCGATGATGCAATCCATGATCCATTCGGCGAGCGCCTCGATCTCGCTCCACCGGAAGACCCGAACGCCGTCCGGTAAAGCGATCTGCTCATTGGTCACCACGGCAAGGACATCAATTTCGCCGGCCAGCGGAGCGGCCGCCAACCGGTCCGTGCGTCGATACGTCTCGATCTTGGGAAGGCCGCTATGCTTGAACCCTTCCACAAGGACAAGATCGCTCGCACCATCGGATAGAAGCTCCAGCGGGACGTGCTTTTCGGCCGCCGGCAGGAGCTTACGGTACAACGCACTGCGGTTCCTTCCGACAAGAAGGGTTTCACACGCTCCGGCCGCCTGATGCTTGGCGCTATCGCTCGCCGAATCCTCAAGCTCTTGCAGATCCGCCGCGTGCTTGACTGTTGCCACTCGGAATCCGTATTCGGACAGGATCTTCGTCAACTCGACAACAAGACGAGTCTTTCCCGAGTTGTGCCAGCCCACGACTGCCAAGGCGGGGATTCCCGTCTCGTGTATCCCCATCCTCATCGCCTATCCTCCGAGCTCCTTGCATTCATCCATACCCAGCGCCGCCAGACGTTCGTTCGTCGGACCGAGGTTGTCAAAGCCTCGTACCGCGTAGTATTTCTCGATCGCTTCCTTCATCTCGGCCGGATCGATCGGATGGTCGGCGCTGCCGCCTTCCGCCAACGGCTCCGAGAACCGTCGCGGCAATCCGTGATCGTCCTTCGTCCATCCGGCCCGACCTGAGTGCATGCGGAGCAGCGCGAGGTTCCGTTCGCCGATCCGCTGCATCTCCACCGGTGTGCATTCCAAACCGGTCGCCGCTTCCAGGAGGCTGCGGACCGCCGGGTAGCTGTATCCCCCTCCGGTTGCAGCAACCGTAAACGCACAAACGATCAGCGAATTATCGAACGACCGGAGATCCTCGTACACCTTGATCACGTCCGGTTTGTCCGTCAACGAGAACCGGTCATAGGGCCGCACCACTCCCAGTTCAGGCGTTGGTTTGTCTCCGGCGAGCGACGTGTCATGAATCGTCTCCATGTGATTCGCCCCGCGATGTCCGACCGCATAGCTGAGCCCCAAACCCTGTTTTCCGCGCGGCTCGTGCATCGGGATCTCGACCGACTTGATCGTCATCGCAAAATCCGCTCCGATCGCCTCTGCCATTGCATCTACACCATCTGCAAGTCGGGCTCCGATCCCTGTTCTCGTTGAAATCTCCTTGACCAGCCGGACCATCGCCTTCCCGTCTCCCCAGGCAATCTGCTCGGGGATCCGTTTCTTTTCCGACGCTTCCATCAAGAAGGCGATGGAAACCCCGGCAGAGATCGTGTCAAGCCCGTAGTCGTTGCACAGCTGATTCCCGTAGGCGATCGCTTCGAGATCATCCACAAGACACATCGATCCCAGCGCGCCAATCGTTTCGTACTCGGGTCCGCCGAACTCGGGGCGGATGCGGCACCCGTCGAACGTTCCCTCGACTTCACGCTTGCAGCGAATCGGGCATCCGACACACGTCTCTCGCCCGGTGAGGATCGTCTCGAACATCGTCTGTCCGCAGATCGCCTCCGCTCCGGAGAACGTTCCCATCTGGAAGTTTCTTGTCGGCAGGATCCCTTGCTCGCTCAGCCACACGACGCCGCCGGCCGTTCCGTACTTCCCGAAACCTTGATACCCCTCCGTTGCGTACTGCTGCAGGTACTCCCCGCGTTCCTTTTCGAACCGAGCAGGGTCGTGCAGGAGTTTCCGCTCCGATCCGCGGATGACAACCGCCTTGACCTGCTTTGCCCCCATGACGGCACCGAAACCAGGCCGCCCGGCGGCCCTGGACCGATCGTTGATCAAGCAAGCCGATCGGACCAGGTTCTCGCCCGCAGGTCCGATCGAAGTCACCCGTGCGCCCGGGTACCGATCGACAAGCCGTTGCTCGGTTTCGCCGGTTCCCTTCCCCCACAGATCACCGGCCGGCTCCAGCTTCGCTTCTCCTCCGTCCACGACAAGGCACACCGGCTCAGCGGCGATCCCACGAAGTAGAATGCCGTCGTACCCGCTTCTTCCCAACGCGTCACCGAAGTACCCCCCGGCGTAGGCATCGGCCACGGCCCGTGTCTTGGGCGATACACCCATCACCACATGGCGACCCGCCCCTGCAAGCCCGGTCCCTTGGAAGGGACCGGTTCCGAACACCAGGATGTTCTCGGCTGACATGGCATCCACCGGTCCGAGAGGAAGTTCTTCAAGAAGGATCCTCGCACCGATTCCCCGACCACCCACGTACAGCCGCCCCCACTCCTCGGGGATGACGTACTCACTGATTCTCGCCCGGCTCAGATCCACATCGAGGTAGACTTGATAACTGCCTCTCATCGGTTCCCCCTTGCTTGCTTCCAGCCATTGTAGATCAGCCGGACGTGGTGAGCCAGGTTGGAGATGGACGGAGGTTTCCGGGATACTTGAAACCATTCCACTCTACATCGAGGTGACTGTATGCGAACGTTGTCCCAGGTCCTTCGAGACTCGGCAACGCGGTTCCCTCAGCACAACGCAATCATCGAACCCTCATCCACACACACCTACACCCAGCTGAACCGCAAGGTTGATGAATTGGCACGGGGGTTGCTCGACCTCGGCGTCGGTAAGGGAGAGAAGGTCGGCCTTTGGATGCCGAATATCTCCGAGTGGGTCATCACCTACTTCGCCGTCGCTCGCATCGGGGCCGTCATCGTCCCGATGAACACCCGCTACAAGACCCATGAGGTGGAGTACATCCTCGGGGATTCGGAGGCCACGACCCTGTTCATGGTGGATTCCTTCGCCGGGATTGACTTCATCGACATGATCACCCAGGCACGAAAAGCGCTCCCGCGGCTGCAACATGTTGTTGTTGTCGGGGAACGGACCGCCGATGGAAGTCACCGGTTTGACGACCTCACCGCCCGCGGCGCGGCAAAACTATCGGATCCGGCGTTGGCTGAGCGAGAAGCATCGCTCACCCCGCTGGAAAACGTCTTCATTCTCTACACGTCAGGCACGACCGGCAACCCCAAGGGAGCCATGCTCTCTCACCACAACATCGCGCGCAACGCCTTCCAGGTCACCGAAGTGCTTCACACGACCGGGGACGATGTCTTCCTCCTTCCGGTTCCGTTCTTCCACTGCTTCGGCTGCGTGATGGGCATCGCCGGCGCGATCACCTGGGGCGCAAGTATCGTCCCAATGAAGGTTTTCAAGGCCGAGGCCGCGCTCGATCTGATCGAACGGCACCACGTTTCCGTCTTGTACGGCGTTCCGACGATGTTCGTGCTCGAACTGGAAGCCTTTCGCAAGGGAAGAGAACGCGGCAACCAATACGATGTGCGCAGCCTTCGAACCGGCATCATGGCCGGCGCTCCTTGCCCCGTGGAAGTCATGCGCGGGATAAATTATTCTGCCTTCTCAACACTATATAGTCAAGGATTAATAATCCACCTGAAAATATGCACCGATGATGCCTTTTTGCACAGGATATGGTAATATGACCAGCAGATTTCCTGGAAAAAGGAGCCAGAATGAGTACCGAACTCAGAGATGTCACCCCGGGCTGCGAAATACGTATAGATAAAGACGGCCGCTGGTATTACGAAAATAAGGAAATTATAAACCCTCATATCTTAAGCGCATTCTGCGATGCCCTTGAAATAGATACCGATGGCCGTTACCGGCTCGTTATCGAGCCCGAAGTCTGTTATGTCGAGGTTGAAGACACGCC
>CAZKPU010000145.1:0-4623 GCA_964554715.1 uncultured Thermotogae bacterium
GGGGCAGGCAGTGCATCTTCAACATAAATTGCCATATCGTCAAAATAGAAATCTGCTTCTACGCTACACCCGGCGTCGGCAACGACGAGTTCCGCGTTGCCTACGTGTTGGAAGAGGAGAAGCTCGTCCGTGCCGTGGAAGTGTTGAAGGCCGGCTTCGAGGCCTACCTCGCACGGTAACACTCAAGACACCAGAGGAACCGGATGAAGGAACGGCTCGACAAGGTGATCAAAGCTCGCAGGATCATCCGCAGCCGGTCCAAAGCACAGCGGATGATCGCCGCGGGACGGGTGAAGGTCGATGGACGGATCCTCACCCGCCCCGGTCACCCGATCGATCCCGAAGCCGAGATCGAAATCCTCTCCTACGAGCGGTACGTCAGCCGAGCCGGCGACAAGCTGGAAGCGGCACTGGACGAGTTCCGTGTCGATCCATCGGGACTCGTGTGTCTCGACATTGGCGCTTCGACCGGTGGATTCACCGACTGCCTTTTGCAGCGCGGCGCCAAGCGCGTGCACGCCGTCGACGTCGGGCACAGCCAGATCCATCCCCGATTGCGCGAGAACGAGCGTGTCGTCGTTCATGAAGGGCTCAATGCGAGGTTCCTTCAGCCCCAAGATATCGGCGAACCCGCAGAACTCGTCACGATCGACGTGTCGTTCATCTCGCTTCAACTCATCCTGCCGCCGCTCACGGAGATTCTCGAACCCAAGGGGCAGATCATCGCCCTGCTCAAGCCGCAGTTCGAAGTCGGCCGCGAGAACCTGCCGAGTGACGGCGTGGTCAAAGACCCTGCCGCGCGCCAGAAGGCGTTCGAGCGCCTCGAATCCTTTGTGCGTGAGAAGACCCCTTGGAAAGTGAGGGACAAAACCTACTCCCCCGTCATCGGCGAGAAAGGCAACCTCGAAATCCTCCTGCGGATTCAATAGCACAAGCTGCGGGGTCAAGTCTTGCATTGCCACACCCGCCGGCGCCAGATACGGGGTCAGGTCTTGCAATGCAATACCCGCTCAACCTTTCCGAATTCCGCACAGTTCAGATCTGCCGCAAGCACGCGTCGCCTCGCGCTAGATGCAGCTCTGGTCTTGCAACACAGCACCGTGGGCAGCCGTGCCGGCTTCCACCCGCTACAGATTCGCCCCAATCGGGCTATGCCTTGGCGCTGCCGTCTCTTGGATGTGGCATTGCAAGACTTGACCCCGATGGCTCGCCTATTGGTACGGGAGCACGAACACGGTGGGCTGTTCCGGAAGCGCCTCCGCGTTGATCATGAGGCTCCGGGTTTCTACGTAAACGGAGTTCTTGCCAACGAGAAATGGCTCGATGGGATCGATCCCCCATCCCAGAGCCGGCGTTTCGTAATGCATGCCGAGGATGACGACCGGCTGGAGCTGAGCGACCACATCGTTGGCGCGATGAGCCTCGATGGTCGGCCCGCCTCCGCCGACGGGAATGAGAAGGATGTCGACGTCCCCGATGGCGGCCGCTTGATCCTCCGACAGCACGTGCCCGAGATCCCCTAGATGGGCGATTCGAAGACCGTATCCCTCCATGACAAAAACAGCGTTGGCATCCTGAAGCGGGCAGGGGAGATCCGGTCCGTGACACGTCTCCACATTATAGAAGCGTACTCCGTCGATGGTTTCATCGATGTGCAAGACCCCTTCGTCCAGGGAGACTCCTCGAAGAACAATAGGGTCGCCCGTCGCAAGCTGCGCGTAGTTGTGATCCTCGTGCTCGTGACTGATTGTGACAACGTCAACTCCATCGATCGGGGCGATCGGATAGGTCATACCCCACAAGCCCGGCTCGAACGGATCGGTCAACACGGTGAGACCGTCCTCGAATGCAATCGTGAAGATGGAATGGCCATGCCATGTGATCTCTACATCTCCGGATTCGGCGATCGCCACCAGTCCCAGGATTCCCAACACGAGCATGCAGACGAGCAGCATACGTGCGTTCATTCGCCCTCCTTCCCCTCATCTCTCTTTCAAACAGGCTAGCCAGCATCACCGCCGTCATGCAAGCGATAGCTGTGGGGGCAGGTCTTGCAGTGCCACATCGAGGGAATGAGAGCAGAAGCTGAGTCCGTTCGAGAATGGAGCCATCCGTTTGGAAGCAGGCAAGACGCTACAACGGATGTGGCATTCCAAGACCTAACCCCGCTTTCGCGATGCTGTCACTTGCGCCGATCCCTGCAAGGCCTATGCGTGATCGACGGTGTCAGCGAACTCCAACTTCCTTAGCTCGCTCTCCGAAAGCAACATCAGGTGCACGGCGAATCCCGCCGTTTCAGCGATGAGCTGCCGGCAGAGCATGGCACGTTCTCGACAATGCCAGTCCGATTCCCACGGCGCGGTCAGCTCACGGCACAGCGTGTGCCCGTGCTTGCCGCGAAACCAGTTGGGAATTTGGTTGAAGATGCGATACAGACCTGGATCAACCAGAAGCTGGTGCTTCGAGGCCGCGATCGTCTCATGGAGATCCTGCCGTTCGGGCAAGCCTTCTCGGCCGTGAACCGTTCCGACCGCCAGCACCGCTCCTGTCAGCGCGCCGCATGTGTCTCCGAACTTCCCGATCCCGCCGCCGAAACCGGTTGCCAATTTCCGAAGGCTCGTAGGAAGGTCCGAGTTCACCGCAGCAAGCGCCGCGTCAAACACCGACTCCGCGCAGTTGTAGCCCGACGAATAGTTCTCCGATGCCCGTTTCTTCGCAGCCTCGATCATCATGCGCTTGTCGTTCATCCAGACGATTGTGCATCGGAGCCCCACCAAACACCAGGAGTCGGGTGGGGTCAAGTCCTGCAATGCCACATCTCTGACTGACTCTCCCAAGCCTATACAGCAATGGATGTGGCATTGCAAGACTTGACCCCACTACGACGCGAAGGATCGTCCCAGCCACGCGATCGCCACCGCGGCCCACGCCACAGCGAAGAGGATCCGTCCTACCGTGTCGTGTCCGAGGATGACACCGAACCCGGACAAGACGGAAATGCCGACCGAGACGATCGCAAGAAGGATCCACACGATCCGTCTGGCTCTGCGCTGCGCCATTGCGTTCCCTCTTTCTGAAGGGCCGTCCTACGAGACGCCTTCCCGGTGTCGCGAACGGATCGCCCGCAGCCGTTTCAACGCGTGATCATAGGAAGGATCCTTTTTGGACCACTCCGACAGGCGCTCGCACGGGAACGATTCGCACTTCGCACACGAATCCAGCTTGTGCTCATCCACGCAACACTGCAAGATCCAGCAATCGGCGGACCAGTGTGTATCGCGGTCGCCCAAGCAACCGGAACAGTACATCTTGCGTTCGACCGCCTGTTCGACACCTTCTCCCTCCGCAAGCCAACCGTGCTTCTTGAGCCACGCGACAACGCATCGGGCGGCGGCTTGATCGGTAGGGAAGGTGCGGATTTCGCAGGAGCGGCAATCCAATCCGCAGACGCCAAGGTGCACATCGTCGGTTTCACCCGCGATCATCGCCATCGACCTCCGTAGTCAAGGTAGCCACAGCACCTTCAGATGGCAAGTGCGCATGGAGTAGGCGCGATGCGGAAACGCTTGCACGAAGGACTCGCCGCCCAAGCGCAATCAGAGACGATTTCTTCGGAGTTTATTCTTGCCGTCCCGCTTTCAAGACGAAGATGGCGGACTACAGGGAGGAGAACTGATACTCCACCTCCGGCAGCCGTCCTTCCCAATAAGGAAGCGGCCCATCCGCAAGCTGCCACTCGACTTCGCCTTCCATCGGGATCATCATTCCGTTGTGTTCCTCGTACGACCGGAAGGATCCTGCCCAGGCCGCAAGTTCGTACTCGCCGCCTACCTCTCGATACCGGCCCGGCGTGTAGACGCCGACGATCTCCCCGTGCTCGCCAAAGCGAAACTGAAGCGAAGCAACCATCCCCGAACGAGGATCCGTGAGCGTAGCCAGCGCCGTGTGATCGTCGATCGCGGACCAAATGAGGTTCTCACTAGGAAGAAGCGCTGTCGGAATCCAAACGGCCTCTGCAAGGAACCGCTGAAGGCTGGCTTCATCGAGTTCGGATCGACCACCCTCGTCCATCACCGTGACGACGGAGAGAACCTTGGCCACCATCCCTCCTCGTCCCGTGCAGTCGTAGGCATCGCGGACTCGCACTGAAACGAGCGGCGCCATTTGCATGCGCGCATCCCAAATGAATCCGGGGGGATCGGCCGAGAAGAACTGCGTTGCCGAAAACGCCGTCCATCCTTCTTCCTCCGGTCGAAGCAGGAACCGTCCTTCCTGACGGATGCGAGCCGTGCGAATCCGTGGCTGTCCGTCGGTCAGCGCCCACCGGAAGTACCGCAACACAGGATCGGGAAGCCCGAGTCGATCGAGTTCGGAGAAGTCGACCAGCTCGGCATCCACGTTCCATGCGGCTTCGGACAACGCTTGTTGAAGGTCCACCGACTCCGCCTGCCATCGACCCGCGCCACCCCACAGAACGACCACGATCGTTGCCGCAACCGCTCCGGCAACCCCAAGCGTCACGATCAGCCATGTCGGCATCTTGCCACTCCCCTCATCCGCATCTCCACGGCGTCTCCGAAGCTACGCAGCCATGTCGTTGATCAGGGCGAGGAGCCGGTCGAT
>CAZKPU010000146.1:0-4588 GCA_964554715.1 uncultured Thermotogae bacterium
AAGATCTTCGGCCGCGAGACCCCAGTACGACTTGGGTGCGACGGAATCGAGAAACTCTAGTCGGAGGGTCGGGAGGGACGTATGGCAAAGAACGTTGTTGGGATCATCAAACTCCATATCCCAGCGGGGCAGGCGACGCCGGCACCGCCGGTCGGACCTGCGCTGGGCGAACACAAGCTCAACATTATGGAGTTCTGCAAGAAGTTCAACGAAGCGACCAAAGGGGAGACCCCCGGAGTCATCATTCCCGTGGTCATTTCGGTCTATCTTGGAGGCAAGTACGATTTTGTGTTGAAACAGCCTCCTGCAGCCGAGTTGATAAAGATGGCCGCCGGTGTAAAATCGGGTTCTGCGGAACCGAATCGTAGCAAGGTAGCCAAGATCACCGAAGAACAGGTGCGGCGGATTGCGGAAAGAAAGCTGCCCGACCTGAATACACTCGATGTGGAAGCCGCGATGCACATTATCAAAGGCACGGCCAAGAACATGGGTGTCGAGGTGGTGGCAAAGTGAAGCGAAGCAAACGCTACGAAGGAGCCGTTGCTCAGGTCGATCGAAAGTCGTTCTACGATTTGGATGGCGCGATCGAGAAGCTGAAGATATCGGCCTCTGCCCGGTTCGATGAAACGGCCGAGATCTCGATGAATTTGGGCATCAAGCCTCAACAGCATGTTGTCCGTGGAACATGTAACCTGCCGCACGGAACCGGCAAGGCTGTCCGGGTGCTTGTGTTTGCCAAGGGCGCCAATGTGACGGAGGCCGAAGAAGCCGGTGCCGACTATGTGGGCGGGGACGATCTGGCCAAGAAGATTCAAGACGGTTGGCTGGATTTTGACAAGGTCGTGGCAACCCCCGACATGATGCCGGTGGTCGGCAAGCTGGGGAAAGTGCTCGGACCTCGTGGATTGATGCCGAGCCCGAAGACCGGCACGGTTACCAAGGATGTCGGGAAGATGGTCGGGGAACTGAAGAAGGGAATGGTCGAGTTCCGCGCGGATCGCTACGGGGTGGTCCACAGCATCTTCGGCAAGTGTTCGTTCGAGCCGGAGATGCTCAAGGAGAACCTGATCGCGATGCTCAAGAGCGTGTATGAGGCCAGGCCGGAAGAGGGTTTGAAGGGACGCTATCTGAAGAAGATCTGCGTGTCTTCCACCATGGGGCCCGGTATCTTGCTCGATCTGGGCGAAGTCTCGGCCGTTACCGAGCAGGGGTAGGGAGTATCCGATGCCGACGCAAGCAAAGATCGATGAAGTCGGACGCCTGAAGAAGATGATGGAAGAGGCAACCGGCTTGGTGTTGGCCGACTACCGCGGGTTGTCGGCCAACGAGATGGTCGAACTGCGCCAGAGATTCACTCGCGCGGGAATCACGTACCGCGTTGTGAAGGATACCTTGGCCCAGATTGCGGTTCGCGAGTTGGGCAAGGAAGACCTCGCGGAGCTGATTTCCGGTCCGATCGGCGTGGCCGTTGGATACGAAGACCCGGTAGCTGCATTCAAGGTCAGTGAGGAATGCCGTAAGGCGTATGCGCCGAACTACGAATTGCGGGGCGGCCTTTTCGAGGGTGCGCTCGTTTCCGAAGCGGACGTGAAGCGGTATGCGCAGCTTCCGTCACGCGAAGAGTTGCTGGCCAAGACGGCGATGCTGTTGTCCAGCCCGATGCGGGCGCTGGCAGTGATGTTGAAGGCTAAGATACGTGAACTGGCGATTGTGCTTGGCGAAGTTGCAAAGCAACCGAGAGCCGACCAGCCACAAGAGGAGGAAGCAGATGGGTAAGGTAGAGATCCTTCAGGAAATCGAGAACATGTCCGTGAAGGACCTGGCTGACCTCGTGGAGATGATTGAGGAACGTTTCAACGTCTCCGCAGCGATGGCGGCGCCGGTTGCGGTTGCAGCAGCCCCCGGTGCGGCGGCGGAGGAAGCCGGCGGCGCTTCGGATACGATGAAGGTCGTCCTCACGAGCGCCGGTCAGAAGAAGATCCAGGTCATCAAGGAGATCAAAGAGATCACCGGCAAGGGCCTGAAAGAATGCAAGGAAGTTGTTGACGCTTTGCCCGCCGTGATTAAGGAAGGTATCGGTGGCGATGAGGCGACGAGCATCAAGGAGAAGCTGGAGGCTGCCGGCGCGGAAGTTGAGCTCCAGTAGTAGCCGGACAAGGCGGAATCGCGGTTTCGACTGCAGTCGCCTTGAGAGATTCCAGACTGCCTTAGGGCGCATGTCGCCTTAGGGCAGGCTTCTTTTTTCGCCGGGGGGACCATGAGGCAAAGAGAGCGAAAGTCCTACGGACGCATCCAAGAAGTTCTGCCTCCTCCGTACTTGCTGCGGGATGTGAGGGAGTCGTTCGGGAAGTTTGTCGATGAGGGTATCAACAGGGCCTTCGCTGACGTGTCGCCGATTGTCGGGCACGGCAAAGATGGCTTGTCTCTCGAACTCCTCGATCCGTATTTGGGAGAAGCACGAAACAGCGAGCGCGAGTGCAAAGACAAAGATCTGTCGTACTCTAAGCCGCTGCGGGTGACCGCTCGACTGCTGCAAGAGGGCGAACTCATCCAGGAAACCGAACTCTATATCGGTGACTTCCCGATGATGACCAATCGTGGAACGTTCATCATCAACGGTTCGGAGAATGCGCTTGTCAACGAGCTGACGCGATCCCCCGGAGTCTACTTCACCCGAGAGGACAAACAGCAGTTCAAGGGACACGTGCTGCCCGAGTTGGGTGCCTGGCTCGAGATCACTCTCGACACGAAGCGGATGCTCTTGCGAGCGAACCTTGACCGCAAAGGCAAGGTCCTCGCGACAACGTTGTTGAAGGCGCTCGGGCTGGATGAGATGCGGATCATGTCCTACTTCGGATTCGACGTATCCCCGGTTACGGTGGAGACACTCGAACCGCACCTGGGAGCGAGGGCATCCAGAGACATCAAGGCCGGCGAGGAGATCATCGTCGAGGCCGGACAGATGCTGGAAAGCGAACACCTGGGGGCGATCGCGGCTGCCAAGCTCGATTCGGTCCGCTTCGTCAACCGCCACGTCCAGAAGACGCTTGAAGACGATCAGATTCAGACGCAGGAAGAGGCTCTCCGCCTTGTGTACCACAGGCTACGGCCTTCGGATCGAGCGTCTGTTGCTCAGATGGGCGAATACATCGAGAACCTCTACTTCCACCCGCAGAGCTACCACCTCTCCGCCGTCGGCCGGTTCAAGGTGAACCGCAAGCTGGGGATCGGTCTCCAACAGCCGGTTCTCTACCTCGCCGACATTGTGAGAACGATCCGGTACCTGCTGGAGGTGCCGGAGAACCCGGCGTTGCTCGACGAGAAAGATCACCTCGCGAACAAGCGTGTTCGGTTGCCGGGTGAGCTTGCCGAGAATGCGTTGCGAACCGGACTTGTCAGGATGGCGAGGATCGCCCGGGATAAGCTCTCGAAGTATGCACTCGACGAGAAGGACACGATCCGCAGATTGATCTCCACGCGGACGGTGCAGGGCGCAATCAACCAGCTCTTCTATACCGGACGGTTCTCGCAGTTCCTCGAGCAGACGAACCCTCTGACCGAACTGACGCACAAGCGGCGGCTTTCGGCGTTGGGTGGCGGTCTGACGAAACGCCGGGCGAAGATCGAAGTCCGAGACGTTCACACGTCGCACTACGCACGGATCTGCCCGATCGAGACGCCGGAAGGGCAGAACATTGGTCTGATCACATCGCTTGCGACCTACGCTCAGATCAACGAGTTCGGGTTCTTGGTGGCTCCGTATCGGAGGGTCGAGAACGGTGTTGCCACCGACGAGATCGTGTATCTCATGGCGGACGAAGAAGAGAACTACCAGATCGCTCCGGCGACGACGCCTCTCGATGAGACGGGGAAACTGCTGGGCGAGCGTGTTGAAGTGCGAACAGGACGGGAGGATGTCCGTTACGAGAACCCTGAGAACGTTGACTATATCGGTGTGTCGCCGAAGGCGTTGGTCGGTGTCTCGTCGACGTTGATTCCGTTCCTTGAGCACGATGACTCGAACCGTGCGCTGATGGGGGCGAACATGCAGCGGCAATCGGTGCCGCTTCTTCGACCGGAGGCACCGCTTGTTGGAACCGGGGTCGAGCGCCAGGCTGCGATGGATTCGGGGATGCTGCTTGTTTCGGAAGAGGAAGGCGTTGTCGAAGAGGTCGATGCCAGCAAGGTCGTGATCAAGAAAGGGCGCAAGCGGTTCAACTACGATCTCGTGAACTACGAACGGTCGAACCAAGACACGATCTTGCATCAGCGCCCGGTCGTGCATGAAGGCGACAAGGTCGAAGTCGGGACGCTGCTTGCTGACGGACCGTCAAGCGATCAGGGTGAGCTTGCCTTGGGCAGGAACCTTCTTGTAGCGATCATGCCGTTCGAGGGCTACAACTACGAAGACGCCATCGTCGTCAGTGAGCGCCTGGTTCGAGAGGACCTGCTGGACTCGATTCACATCCAGGAGTTCGAGGTCAAGGCCGAAGAGACGAAGCTGGGACCGGAAGAGATCACCTCCGACATCCCGAATATCTCCAAGGAAGACCTGAAGAACCTGGACGAGCACGGAATCGTGCGTGTC
>CAZKPU010000147.1:0-4559 GCA_964554715.1 uncultured Thermotogae bacterium
GACATCGACCGCGCGTCAACCGAGCGGGAGAAGACCGGCGTGTTCACCGGCGGCTTAGCGATTAACCCGGTCAACGGGGTCAAGATCCCGGTGTGGATCGCCGACTACGTGCTGACAAGCTACGGAACCGGAGCGATCATGGCCGTTCCGGCTCACGACGAGCGTGACTTCGCGTTTGCGTTGAAGTTCGGCTTGCCGATCGTGCCGGTGATCGCGCCGTTGCGTAACGAGGTTCGCTCCGCCGTGGCGAAAAGCGCTGTTGGCGAAGGGTTTGCCCAAGCCGTCCAAGAGGCCGGGTGGGCGATCGACGATCGCAGCGAGCAGTACCTGGTGAGCCTCACGCAAGAAGAGGCCGACGGCTACCTGCAGCTGGCGCAGCAACACGTGCAACAGGGACGGTACGTCGCCGTGGTCGGCAGCCGGTTTGCGTTCGTGTTTGCGGATGAGATTCTCGAGCTCTCTTCGGCCGAGGCCGACCGTCGGATTGTCACGCGGGCGACCGTCAACGGAAACGGATCGGATGCGGCGATCGCGATGGAGCTTGTCGCCGACGAGCCGTTCTACCAGGACGTGCTGTTCCACGCCGATCATGGTGACATGCTCCATTCCGGGGAATTCTCGGGCACACCCGGCGAACAAGCCACCGAGAAGGTGATCGCGTGGCTCGAAGAGAAGGGGATCGGCAAAGGGGCGACCAACTACCGGCTGCACGATTGGCTGATCTCGCGTCAGCGGTACTGGGGGGCTCCGATCCCGATCGTCTACTGCGAGAAGTGCGGCACGGTTCCGGTTCCGGAAGGCGATCTGCCGGTGCTCCTGCCCGATGTGGAATTCATCGGCAAGATGGGGCTTGCCGACATCCCCGGCTATGCGGAAACGACCTGCCCCAAGTGCGGCGGACCGGCACGGCGCGACACGGACACGATGGATACGTTCGTCGATTCCTCGTGGTACTTTCTGCGGTTCATCTCGCCGCACGATGAGCAGCGGGCGTTCGTGAAAGACGATGTCGATCACTGGCTGCCGGTCGATCAGTACGTCGGCGGCGTCGAGCACGCGATCCTGCACCTGCTGTATGCGCGGTTTGTCACCAAGGCGCTTCACGACCTAGGGCACATCGGCTTCGAGGAGCCGTTCCAACGGTTGTTCACCCAGGGGATGGTCTGTCACCCGGCGTACCGCTGCAGCGAACACGGATGGCTGTTCCCCAAGCAGGTCGACGAGACGCTTGTCTGCCCTCACTGCGGGCGCAAGCTGGAGGTGGCATCGTTCAAGATGTCCAAATCCAAGCGCAACGTCGTCGATCCCACCGAGATCATCGACCGGTACGGCGCCGACACCGAACGGGTGTACACGATGTTCATGGGCCCGCCGGACCGCGATATCGACTGGTCGGATGAGGGCGTGCGCGGAGCGAACCGCTTCTTGAAGCGCGTGTGGACGCTGATCCTCGGAAACGTCGAGCGAATGAGCGCTACCGGGGCGGCTCCCGACCCCGCCGGGTTCGATGACGTGGCCAAGGCGCTGTGGCACCGCTATCACTTCACGGTGAAGAAGGTGACCGAGGATGTGGAGCAGCGGTTCAGCTTCAACACTGCCGTGGCGGCGATTATGGAGCTTGCCAACGACCTCGGCCGGTACGCCGAACGCGAGGAAGGCGTTGACGGGGCCCTCCTTCGCACCGTAGGTGAGGGGTTGATCCTGATCCTGTCACCGTTCGCGCCGTTCATCTCCGAGGAGCTGTGGCGAGGGTTGGGACACGAAGACGCGGTGCTCGAGCAAGCGTGGCCGAGTCATCAAGAGGCGGCGCTTGTCCAAGACACGGTGGAGATCCCCGTGCAGATCAACGGCAAGCTGCGGGCGCGAGTGGCTGTCTCTTCCGAGGCCGCGGCGGATCGGACGGCGCTCGAGGAAGCGGTGAAGGCCGATCCGGCTGTTGCTGCTCGGTTGGAGGGCAAGACGATCGTCAAGGTTGTTGCGGTGCCCGGCAAGCTGGTGAACGTGGTGGTGAAAGGGTAGATGATGGTAAGCGGCAAAGCGGCGGTGTTTCTGGATCGGGACGGCGTGATCAACAACCACGGCGGATACATCAACTCTGCGGAGGAGTTCGCTCTTCTGCCCGGCGCTGCCGCCGCGGTGCGCCGGTTGAACGAAGCGGGCGTCCCGGTGGTGCTCGTCACCAACCAAGGCGGTGTGGCGCTCGGATACCTTACGAAGGAAGAGCTCGAGGCGATCCACGGGCGGATGAACGCACAGCTTGCCGAGGGTGGGGCAAAGCTCGACGCCGTCTACGCGTGCTTGTATCACCCCAAAGGGACTGTTCCCGGATTGGGACGCACGTCGCGCTGCCGCAAGCCGCAGCCGGGGATGCTGGAAGCGGCGGCGCGCGATCACCACCTGGACCTGTCGCGATCGTACATGGTCGGCGACATGACCACCGACATCGTTGCCGGGAAGAACGCCGGCTGCCGGACCGTGTTGGTGCAGACCGGCCAAGCCGGCGGGGACGGCCAGGTCGAAGCCACGCCCGACCTGGTCGCCACGGATGTGGGCGATGCCGTGGAGATCATCCTCAGCGAGATGAACGGCGGCTCGTCCCCTGAAGCCTAGGGGATCATCGGCACGTAGCTCGGTGTTGGGAAGCCACTGGCTGTGTAGGGCAGCGTGAACGTGTCGAGCACGGCCCCCGTGGTGTCGAGGAGCGCCACTCCCAGAGTCCCGGGATAGACGCGCGCGATCCCCACGCTGGGGTGTCCCGCCGCTGCAGCGATCCACGGACGAATCTCACACGGAGTCCCTTCGGCAATGGCGTTCGTCGGTCCGCCCCAGGTGCCGCTGACGATGTAGGTGATCCCGTCTTCCGAGGAGGCCTCCAGCTCCACCCCGCAGTCGGATCCCTGGCACGCGCCGTCATACGCCAGATCCACAGGCCAGGTCCGGGTGTAGTTGTGAACGTGTCCCATCAGCACCATGTCCACATCGGATGACTCGAGCGCGGGCGTCCACGCCTGCATGTAGCAGTCGCTGGGGTACCCCGTGCATGAGGCGTAGCAGCCCATGTAGTTGTAATGGAATGCGACGATCTTCCATGGGGCGCCGGAGGTCTGTAGATCCGTTGTCAGCCAGTTGACTTGTGCCTGCGCTTCCGCCTGCGCTTTGTTCCAGTTGCTGGCGACTTGACCGGAGGTGGCGGCGAGCACCGTCAGATGAAGGTTCGGGAAATCGAGGCAGTAGCAGGGGATCCCGGGAACCGGCTGCGGGACGGCGAACTGCCCCAGGAACCACTCGTAGGACGCATCGACGTTGGGGTAGCCGCTGGTGTCGTGATTGCCGATCACCGGCACCAGTGGGATCATCCGTCCGCTGTCGGTCACGGCGCGCTCCTGCCACGCCTCGAACCAGTGATCCCATTGAGATTGAAGGTTGCCGCGGCACACAACGTCGCCGAGCGCCAGCACGAAATCCGGCTCCTGATCCACCATCAGATCCGTGAGGAAGTCCCTCATGTACGGCCAATTGGCAGGTGAAGTTGGCTTCGAAAGGAGCTGTCCCATCTCGCCCTCCGGCGTCTCGAACGGACGCTGCGAGTCGCCGGCAAAGGCGAACTTCACCACCTGGCCGGGGGCGATCGTACGGAACGACCACTCTTGCGTCGTTGCGCCGGAGCCCGTCCCCTTGATGCGGAAGTAATACGTTGTGCCCTCCTCCAACCCCGTTAGCTGTGCTCGGTAGTAGTTGCCGGAGAACGCCGTCGTCGAAATGCCTTGCCCATCCGGCGCGTGTGTAGGGTGAATGATGTGTGCGACGCCCTGTTGTTGATAGGCGTAGCCCGTGGCCGAACTGTGGCTGACTTCGTCGTAGAGAACCCGCTGATTCCCGCCCATCGGCGAGAACCACATCACCGTCATCGTTGTGTAGACGTCGTTTTCCGACCAGCCCAGATGGACCTGTGTAACCTGTGAGACACCGCTCAAAGCCACCACCAGCAGCAAGATGCCGACAACCCACCAGACCGTTGCACGCTTCATTGAGTCCTCCTTCCCTGATAAGCCCATCCTTCTATATCGCTAAGATTCCGATGGAGTTGATTGAAGTCAAGTTTCCCGCAGCCGAGCCACACCCATCCCTCAAGAACAAGGACGAAAGACCGAAACCGCACGACGTCGACTGCGGCGCTTGAACCCGTCCGCACAATCGGTCAAAATGCAAGCAACCAGGGGCCTTAGCTCAGCTGGGAGAGCGCTTGCATGGCATGCAAGAGGTCAGGGGTTCGAATCCCCTAGGCTCCAGAACGCACCTATTCTTGCGATTCCTCAAACAGACCTTTCATTGGCCTTCCGGCTCTCTGTGCTCATCCCGTTTCATTTTCCCGAATCGATGTCCTTTCCCGTCACCGGGCACTTGCCCCTCTTCTAAAGCCTTTTCAATCGAGGTATCGAGTCGTGCTATTCTCTCCTGCAAGGAGGGATCATGAGAACGGCTCTTCAGGATCGTAGGGCAGAGCACGATCGTCCTCAGACTGCTCGTCACAGACTATCTATTGGCCTCATATTCAGTAT
>CAZKPU010000148.1:0-4507 GCA_964554715.1 uncultured Thermotogae bacterium
TGTCACCTGCCAGCCGGAGCTGCGGGGACGATCGCGGCGCACCCACGCCGAGCGAGCGGTGCAGATCACGGTGCGGTCTGCAGGTCTTGTGATCCGGTGGATGAACCGGTTTCCATCGATCGACACCAGCTGAAGTGCGAGTTCATCGCCGCGGAACGCTTCGGATTGGTAGGCGATGTCGAGTGCTGCCAAGTGATGTGCGGCACGGAAGTCCGTTGCAAGAGGCTCCAGAAGCCAATCCGGGAAGCTCGCGTTGTTCACATGACCGCTCATGTCGAGATGACCGGCGAACACTGGAAAAGCATCCCCGGAGGGCTCTGCTTCGATGCGCGGAAGCTTACGCCATGGCTCTGGCACGGCCCTTGGAACCGCGGTATGCAGGTGTTGGTCATCAAGAGCGTCCAGGCGAACCGGGCGACGCCGCTCGATATCGAAGGCAACCCAAGCGGTGGTTGCGCTTCCGAGGTGCTCCCCGGCCGGATCGTCGAAGCGGAAGTCCCGGTGGAACATGAGTCGATCCTTGTTGGCGAACCAGGTACGAAGCGACATGGTGTCGTTCCACAGAGGATAACGAGCCATCCGCAGCTGCAGCCGCGCTAGAACCCAAACGATCCCCGTCCGTTGCATGAAGTCGGGCCCGTAACCGAGTGCGTCTGCATGGCGGGATCCGGCATCCTGCATCGCATTACACAAGAAGCGGACCGACGCCAACCCGGTCCAATCGGCAGAGGCTGTGTCTACCCGGTGTTGGCTGTGCCACTGAAGAAGCTGCTCCTCCATCTGTCCTCCAAGCGATGGATCGTAGCCGAAAACCTCCGGACTTGCAGCGGGTGCGAGAGCTGCGACCGGTTGCCATATGGCGGGTTTTCGGGTTGTATGGGACAAGAACGAACCGCAGCGACAGAAGGGAGAGACGATGAATCGAGCCGAACGGAACGCGATCCTCGCCATACCGGCGATTCTGGTGGTTGCCGCAGCACTCGCCTGGGCGGGAAGCCGCGGAGGAACACGATCTGCTGGCGTCCCCGTCTTTGCGATCGCTGCGGCTGGCGCTTTCTTGATCAACTGGGTCGTTCTTGTCCCGGCGTTCGTGCTGCGAACAGAGCGTTTCTTCGACCTCACCGGCAGCGTGACGTACCTCGCGGTGACATCGATGGCCGTTGCGCTGTCGCCTCAAATCGACGGCAGGTCCATTTTGCTGCTCACGTTAGTCGCGGTGTGGTCCGGACGGTTGGGAGCGTTCTTGTTCTACCGCGTGCGAAAGGCCGGGAAGGACAGGCGGTTCGACGAGATCAAACAGTCGTTTCCCCGATTCTTCCTGACCTGGACGCTCCAAGGTCTGTGGGTGTCGATGACGCTTGCTGCGACGCTTGCTGCGATCACCTCAATGGTGCGCAAGCCGCTTGGAATCTGCGCCTGGGTTGGCCTTGGCATCTGGCTGCTCGGGTTTGCGATCGAAGCACTCGCCGACGCGCAGAAGAGCCGTTTCCGATCGAATCCGGAGAACCGGGGCCGCTTTATCCGGTCGGGGCTATGGTCGTGGTCACGTCATCCCAACTACTTCGGCGAGATCGTCATCTGGGTCGGAATCGCCATCATTGCCGCCCCCGTCCTACGCGATACACAGTGGGTAACGCTGATCTCGCCGCTGTTCGTGACGTTGCTTCTGACGAAGATCAGCGGGATTCCGATGCTCGAAAAGAGAGCGGATGCGAAGTGGGGAAGCGATCCGGACTATCAGGCGTACAAGAGAAGCACGTCCGTGTTGATCCCGCGTCCGCCGAGACGATAACGCAGCGACGGCCTCGGCGGCCTTTGCCCGGCGGTCGTTCGATCCGGTTGCGGGGTGTGGTTTGACAGCCGGGATGCCTGTGGGGCTGCACGCATCTATGATCTCCCCATCGGATACAATGCAGCCAGGGGGCAAGCAGAATCAATGAGTGTCTGTGGCAACCGTGGAGCAAGCACCAGCGTGGTTTCACGCATGCAGGCCCATGCAAAGTCCATCCCCGAGAAGACGGCGTTGCTGAATGTGGATGGAGCAAGCTGGTCGTACGCTCAGCTCTGGACGTGCGTCGGTCGGGTGATTTCGCTTCTCCGAGAGGCAACCGTTCGCAGGATGGACCGGGTGGCGATCGTGCTTCCGAATGGCGTGTCCGCAGCGATCGCCTTCCTGGGCGTGTCGAGCTGCGCAACGGCGGCTCCGCTCAACCCCGGATTGAAGCGTGCCGAGTTCCGGTCTCTTCTTCGCGATCTGGAGCCGGCGCTCCTTTTGACCACATCTCAGGTCGTCGGACCCGCACGTGACGCCGCCGTCGAACTTGGGGTCAAGGTGGTCGAGCTTCCCGACATCGGTGAACGTACAGACCCGCAAGGCTCCGAAATGTGCGAGAGTCTCGGCGAAGAGGATCTGTGCAGTCCGGAAGACATCGGCTTGGTCTTGTATACGTCGGGCACGACATCTAAGCCGAAGCGCGTGCCGCTCAGTCAATCCCAGCTTGCGGCCTCGGCCGGCAATATTGCAGGAGTCCTTGCCCTGTCGAGCGACGACCGTTGCCTCAACGTGATGCCGCTGTTTCATGTTCACGGACTCGTAGCCGGTCTTCTGGCTTCTCTGACCGTTGGGGCGAGCGTTATCTGTACGCCCGGCTTCAGAAGCGAGGCGTGTCTGGACTGGCTCACAGATCTCCGGCCAACCTGGTACACCGCCGTACCGACGATTCATCAATCGTTCCTATCGGAGATGGATGCTCGCCGTATCGAACGAAGCTCGCAGCACACGCTGCGACTGATCCGCTCCTCATCTTCTGCGTTGGCGCCCCACGTTCTGGTTCAGCTGGAAGAACGCATGGGAGTTCCTGTCATCGAAGCATACGGGATGACGGAAGCGACGCATCAAATCGCGAGCAATCCACGGCCACCGGGTGTGCGGAAGCCGGGATCCGTCGGGACGCCGATCGGTGTCGAAACCGTCGTCCTCGATGAGGCAGGAAACCGTCAACCAGTGGGAGTCAAGGGCGAACTTGCCCTGCGGGGGCCGACGATCTGCACTGGGTATGAGGATAACGACGCGGCGAACGCAGCGGCCTTTGATGACGGTTGGTTCCGCACCGGGGACGAAGGGACGATCGACGAGGACGGATACATTTTCCTTGTCGGTCGCTCCAAGGAGATGATCAATCGGGGCGGCGAGAAGATTGCCCCGGCAGAGATCGACCGCGCCTTGCTAAAACACCCCGCGGTCGGGCAAGCGGTGGCGTTTGCCGTCCCGCATCCCTCGTTGGGAGAAGACGTCGCGGCTGCCGTTGTCTTGAAGCCGCAAGAGACGGCCGGTGAGAACGAGCTGCGAGGCTACTTGCTGGAACGGATCGCGGAGCACAAAGTACCAAGCAGCATTGTGTTCGTAGAGGAGATCCCCAAAGGGGCAAGCGGGAAGCTTCAGCGGGTCGGGCTGGCGGAAAAGCTAGAGGACCGGTTGGCGCCAATCTACCGCCGGCCGCAAACTCCGTTCGAAGTCGAGCTGGCGGGGATCTGGGGAAACGTGCTGGGTGTGGAACGGATCGGCCGAGATGACAACTTCTTCCTCCTGGGCGGTGACTCGCTGAAGGCGATGCGAACCCTTTCGAGGATCCGCAATACGTTCAGCACCGAGATCAGCGTCCAAGAGGCTTTCCGGTATCCGGTACTGAGAGAGCAAGCCGAGATGATTCTGCGCGCACTTACCGACCGGGAGGATGGGAGGACATGAGCACACGATGCCGGAACGGAGACGGCTTGTGCGGATCCCCGGGCGATGGAGGTCAAGACCGATCGCTTCAAGACCGGATCCGCCTGGAGTCCGGGTTGCTCCAGCGAAAGAGTGGCAGCCGGCAAGGGGGTATCACCCGCCGAGAGGGCGATCGCCGCTTCGCGCCTCTGTCCTATGCCCAGGAGCGGATGTGGTTCATGGATCAGATGTTGGCCGATGTGCCGGTCTACAACGTGGCCTGGGCGACCCGGCTCACAGGTGCGGTCGATGCGGACGCGCTTGAGGCCGCCTTGCAGCGGCTCGGTGAGCGTCACGAGGTGCTTCGTACCGTGTATGAAGCCGAAGATGGCCTGCTGCGGCAACACATCCTTCCTCAGGCCTCCATTCCGCTTCACCGGCTCGAACTGCCAGACACGGAAGAGAAACGAGACGCCGAAGCAAAGCGGATCATCGAACGCGAGGCACAGCGGCGGTTCGATCTAACCACTGATCCGGTTCTTCGGGCCACCCTGATCCGGATGGCGGAGCAGGATCACATCCTCCTGTTTGTGGCGCATCACATCGCCCTCGATGGCTGGTCGAGAACGATCTTCCATCAGGAGCTGGCCGAGCAGTACGCGAGCGAGCTGTACGGTGACGGGCCGCCGATGCCGGAATTGCCGATCCAGTACGGGGACTTCGCTTTCTGGCAGCGCAGCGAGACACAGTGCGAACTCATCGAATCCGAGCTTGCCTATTGGGTGGAGAAGCTTGATGGCC
>CAZKPU010000149.1:0-4499 GCA_964554715.1 uncultured Thermotogae bacterium
AGGCCACCAATACATCGCGAACGAGCAGGGAATCGAACCCCAGGTCCTCGAGGATCGAGTTGAGGTTCAGCTGGAACACACCCGTGTTCACGCCCGTTTCCTGGGCGTGGTAGCTCACCCTGCAGAAGCCGTCGGCATCCGATGTGTCGAAGAACGTGACCGGAGGGTTCCCGTCGCCGTCTGCAGTGTCGTCGGGCGTGGGGTATTCCACGTAGTACGCGCCATCGACGTACGCCGGACCGAAGTTGCTCCACGGAACATCGTTGCTGTAGATGTTGTACCAGCGGATCGCATAACCCGATGTCTCTTCACTGAGCGGATCTCCAAGATCGTAGTCTGTCCAGACATCGTTGACGGCCACGGGTGCCACACCGCCGGTGTGAAGCAACGCGCAGAACGTCGTCGGGCTGGCGTCCCTGTCTCCTGGATCCGCTTCGATCCGAACCGGATTCCATGAACCGGGGTTCACCAAGATGAACACGGGGACGTACTCGACCTCGTTGCAGTTGAGGTTCTCGTCCGGATCGACGATGGTGATCGTCGCCGAGCTGTTGGCGTCCTTGTAGATCTCCTGGTCCCAGCTGATCGTCGCCTCGTGGTCGATGATCTTGGCAAGGCCGAGTGCGACGTCGGTCTCGTCGTTCTGATCCTGATACATGACCACGAGCGTGTCCATGTTCTCGAACCGCCCCATCAGATACGGACTCTCGATAGACTCGATTTCGTTGATGATTTCGTGGATCTCCGATGGGAACACAGGCACCGCGCCGAGGGGTACGATGTTGAGACCTCCGCCGATCACCTCTAGCTCATTGAGGTCGGCAAGCATGAAGCAACGATCATCCCCGTTGATGTTGATGTCGTCGCTCATGATGTTGCTGTCCGAGTAGGTGTAGCCGCCCCACTGGAAGTCGTACGGCCACCCTTCCGGGCGCAGTGCGTTGTCGACCACATGCGTGTTCAGGAACGGATCGTTGTAGTTTTCTCGCGCTCCGATCTGGAACGACCGGCTGCTTACGAAGAGACCCGTATCCGCACCGGTCTCTTCCAGGTAATCGCCGCCGAGCCAACCGGCGGAGTTGCCCGGCCAGTGGCCCTTGTACGGGATATAGTCAGGATCACCGTACGCGCAAACACATCCGCCCGGTATCGATCCGTTCTCGTCGAAGTAGCTCATCCAGACGATGTAGGCGCCCGTCTTGGGATCCATGATCTTGACGTCGGTCCAGATTTTATCCCGAACGTCGCAATCGATGTTCTCGTCCGGATCGTAGACCACAATCCAGACGGAATCGCCTTCTTGAATGTCGGTCACGCGGTTCTGACCGCCCTTGTCGCTGGCCAGGTAGATCTCCGCATCGGTTGCCCAAGCACCCACGGCGGATGCGAAAACACACACCGCAAGCGCCAGCACAGCAAGTCGCCATTTCATTCCTGCTCCTCCTCCCCAAATCCCACAAGCCACCGTTCGCTCAAGGAACCTTCATCCCCCAAGGAACGTGGAAACGAAACACCCTCATCTCACTTACTGCTCTTGACCTTGCCGAAGACTGTAGCATAACCATGCAATCAGTCGCAACTACCTATTTCCTGCCGATTGCAGCGACCGGTACGTCGGATTGAGGACAGTTGGCTAGCGTGAAGCCGCTCGCAGTCTCTGGTCCGCAGTCTGCCAGGGTGTGAAGCCGCCAGTCTCGTCCCGAGGGTGGGAAAGTCATCCTGACATCGCCCCCCCATTAGGAACGTCCCCGAGGCCGCATCTGGCAGCAGCCGCGCCCTCATCCGCTGGACATGATCATCGCGTTTTCTCGTCGTCTCTCTTCTGTTGTTTGTTCTGCTCGCCCATGATCCTGTATTGTCCTTCTTGCTTCGCAACTACTGTAGGGAGGACGACTCATGCGGAAATGCATCATCGCGTTGGCATTGGTGGCAGCCCTTGGCGTGACGGTTTGCGCCAACTACACGTACGCTTTCTACTACGATCGCAGTCCGGGAAGAGATCTGGATTTCAATGTCTTCAACCCGATGCCCGATCGAACTTCATACACGATCTCCGTATATGACGCGTACGGCGACCGCGCATGTTGGCTGACAGGGGATTTGAGCGGATTCGACTCGACCTTCTACACCATGAGCGATCACACGTCCGCCTCCGGAAGCCGCTGGGGGATCGCTGTCATCTCGAGCACACAGCGGCTCGTCATCGGACTCGAATACAAGAAGAACGGCGAACTGGTTTCGCTTGACAACATCTATCGCGAGGTGCCGGACCTGATCCCGGGCGTTCCGTACTGGGCAGGAGGCTACTACTGCACGGTGGGAAACTCGGACACCCTTCTGATCCTGCTCAATCCGTCAAACTCGCGAGCCACAGTCACCTGGGGGATGTATGACCAGTCCGGCGACATGATCTTCGCGGACGTCGTCACCTTGAACGCTCACGAGAGCATCTTCGTCCGTCTCGGCCAGCATGCGGGCAGCTCCTCGTACAGCTGGGGGTTTGTCGACATCATGATGGAGGATGCTCCGATTATCGTAGCGATGGAATATACAGGCCGCGGGGCCGACGGTCTCGAGATCGACAACATCACCGAGCCGTACTACTAGCAACGGCAGGCAAGCAGGATCCGCCGTGTCTTTGTCTGTGACATGGTGAGACTCATGGCGTTCGTGGATGACGCAGCCTGGGGAGGAACATCGACTGGGTTGGGCACGAAGGCGTGCGACATCGAGGCGCGATGTTGCCACCCTGACGCTACTGGTCCTCCGCTTCGCCTTTCCCACAAGCCACATGCCACGGGCTACAAGCTTTTTCTCCCCGCCCCCCCCTCTCCGCGGCCAACGCCTTTCGGATCGGCGCACTCTTCTGCTATCCTGTTCACGGCAGGATCTGGATGCGTGCGCACAACACACGTGAGGAAGGGGACAATATGCACAAGAGGCTGCTGCTGGTGGTTGTGCTTGTGGGCGGATTGGCAATGCTGACCGGTTGCGACTTGATCGATCAGATCATGGATCTCATCTCCGGCGGATCGGGCGGCGGCGGAACAGGGACCGTGGTCAGCGGACGGCTGGAGTTCCACCTTTCGGGAACGATCCAGAACGATAACGGAACAAGCGACCAGGGCGTGGTTGGAACGACGTTCATGTCGGGAGCGGGAAGCTACGACCCGTCGACCAAGACGTTCACCGCCACCTGGGACGGCGGCGACTTCTCCAACACCTACTTCGAGGCGCGGCTCAACAGCACCGAGGAGTACATCGAGTACTTCTACGCCCGGCAGACCCAGGCGAACATCTGGGGGGCCTGGACGTATGTGCACGAGATTCGCGGAGCCAACGTGCTCTACTCGTACACCGACGGAAGCTCTCGCTACTTCGTCGTTGATGGATCCGATGCCCATGTCATCATCGACCTGCTCGACTACAAGGCGTGGTCGATCTCTGTTGGAGGGCCGACCGATCCCGTGCATTGGGTGACCGGCCCCGGCGCCCTCACCGGCGAAACCGGTGATATTATCAGCATCCGGCTCGACTCGTAGCCGGCGGCTCGTCGTGGACGGAATCTGAGAAGGACCGAAGGCCAAGTCTGCTCCCCACGAAGCTTTCACGCAGACTTGGCCGGATTCCACTCATCGAGAACATCGGAACACCCAGCAATGCATCGTTTGACGGAACTCAGACCGGGCTTCACACCGCTTCGGATTCAGAGGCCCCCGTCACGCGGCGTGCCGGAAGCGATCGGCCTTCCCCATGGTTGACAGATCATGCTGAGGTTCAGGGCCGTTCGAATCGAGATCGAACGGACGTCGGCCGGCGGCCGTGCTCCTCTCCACTTCCTCCTCGGAACGTAACGGGGAACGCGAAGGCTACGAAAGAACCTTGAACAAGGCAAGTGTGAACAACCCGGCACCCACCACACCGCCAATGAACAGCCCCACGAAGAACGCCACAGTCCGCTGCGCGGACGTCTTGCCCCTCTTCCCGGCCGCCCGCTCCGCCAACACCCCCGCCAACATTCCGAAGATCGCGAAGCCGAGAACCGCGAACAGAACATACCCCAAGGTCCTTCGTGTCATCTTGCACCTCACGTCCCTGCAACCGCGGATCGTGCAGCACCGATGTTCCCTGACCCTCGAGCCTAGTCCAGGAAAGCTCTCCATGTCCATTCCGATGTCATCGACAACCCACGGCTCCGTCTAAAGGAATTCGTGCTGCGTCAAGAACTTCGTGCCTGCAGAAAGCGGATCGAGCCCGCACAGCAAGACGTGGAGCAAGTCCTTGATCGCAGGCTCAAGCGAAGAAAGTCGTGCAGTATCATCGGGCAACACCGCGTCTCGGATCCACGTCGAATCGCGTCGTTTCGGATTGTGGCCAGGCCCGCATGGCTGTTGGCGAACGATACGGACTCGATTATACTGGTAACGTTAACGGGAACGATATCGGAGGGGATTCCCTGCGCTGAAACTCGATTCAGCAAAACGGTCCACGCAGGGAAG
>CAZKPU010000150.1:0-4458 GCA_964554715.1 uncultured Thermotogae bacterium
CATCACAACGACTGAGACCGTGCCGGGCAGAGAAACGGCGGAAATCCTCGTCTACGGAAAAGCTGTACGGCTCCGCTAGCAGTCTACAGTCCTGCCCACAATCGAATCCCAATATGCAGCCAACAGATCAGTCGCTGCGCAACTGAGTGTGGCATCACCTACTCGTACCGCAGCGCTTCGACGGGATCCATTTTGGATGCTCGAAGCGCTGGGTACAGGCCAAACGTCATGCCAATGAGAAGAGAGAATCCGCAAGCGAGAAGCGCTGGGTAGACCGAGATGACGAATGGCCAATCTCCGAACATCGAGCCCAACCACGCCGCCAACCAGCCGAATCCCAGCCCAAGCAGCCCCCCCATCAGGCTGATAAGGATCGATTCGACCAGAAATTGAACTCGAATCTGGGCCGGGCGGGCGCCAATCGCCATCCGGGTACCAATTTCGCGTGTTCGTTCGGACACGGAAACAAGTAGGATGTTCATGACGCCGATTCCCCCAACCAACAGGGAGATCGCACCCACACCTCCGAGGATGAGCGCCATTGTGCTCACGCTTTCTTCGTAGGTCTCGATCGCTTCCTTCTGGATCACCACAGAATACGGAGAACGCGTCGTAGATCCGCCACTGGAGAATCCGGTGCCTCCGAATGCAAATGTTCCTCCTCTCGATTGTCCTGCCATTGTCATCGTAGCGAACGTTGAGGATGTTACCAGCGTCTCCTCCAGGACCAGCTCGATCTCCTCCGCCGCCTGCTCGACCAGATCATCACTGGCGGCCAAAGCGATGTAGGCGGTGAACTGGCGAGAGCCCAGAAGGAGCTGCAGAGTACTCAGAGGAACATAGATCGTAGCATCGAGGTTCTGAGAGCCTACGGTTCCGACGGAGCTCATCACGCCGATCACCTGAAACGAGACCTTCTCGCCGGAAATCTCCAATGTGATACGGTTTCCAACAGGCTCCGCATCCGGGAAGTATTCCGAAGCGAGTTCGGCTCCCAGAACGGCAACCTTTCGACCTTCATCCAAAGCATGAACGAAGCGTCCAGATGTCGGATAGAAACCATCGAACAGTGATGCGTACTCAGGATTCGACCCCAGGACGTTCGCGTCCCAGCTAACACCGTCCACGATGACCGAAGAACGGCTTGTCGCCGTCGGAGCAACGGATGCAACCGAAGGTGCCAAAGCAAGTTCATCGGTCAGTTCTTCTGTCAATGCGCGGGAGGACTGCGCCGAAGAGACAGCCTGAGGGAAGATCGTAATCGTGATCGTTCGCATCCCGAGCCCCGCAATCTGAGCTTTCACGTCGGCGGTCGCGCCGTTCACCATCGCGATGATCGCCACTACAGAGGCAACGCCGATCACGATCCCCAGGACCGATAGGGTCGTTCGCAGTTTGTGCGCCCGAAGTGCTCCAAGCGCGGTGTGGGACATCTCAAGCAGCCACATCTCGATCCTCCTCGATCATCCCGTCCTTGAGAACGATCTCCCGTCTCTGCCGGGCCGCGACATCGGACTCGTGGGTTACCACCACCAGCGTCATTCCCACTCGATGGAGCCGCCCGAAGATGTCGAGAATCTCTTGGGTGGTCCCGCTGTCGAGGTTCCCGGTTGGCTCGTCGCACAGCAACAAGCGAGGATGATTGACCAACGCTCTGGCAATCGCCACACGCTGAGCCTCCCCGCCAGAGAGTTGTGCGGAATCGTGTCGTGCGTGATCGAGAAGCCCGACCTGCTCGAGCGCTTCCTCCGCTCGCTGTCTCCGTTCCCGTATGCGAAGCCCCGCGTACACCATCGGTAATTCGACGTTCTCCGCCGCCGTCGCCTTTGGAAGCAGAAAGAACCGCTGGAATACGAAGCCGATCTTTTCGTTGCGCAGTCGCGCCAACCGGTCGGCTGACAGCACCCCTAGATCCTGCCCATCCAGCAACGCATGCCCCGACGTCACGCGGTGAAGCGCGCCGATGATGTGCATCAGGGTCGACTTGCCCGACCCGGAAGCCCCAGTGATTGCAACGGACTCACCCTCGGCGATCCGCAGATCCACACCACGAAGCGCGCGGTACACGGAGGCTCCGAGCGGATAGTCCTTGGTCACACCTCGGAGCTCGATCATGGCGCGGTGTTCCCGGCGCCAGGGAAGACGCCTTGCCCTGGGGCGAATCCGCCCTCACTCCCGGTCATCCGCTGCCGCATGGCCTCCCGTGCATCATCCGTCGCGGGTGCGACGCTCGTGTTCCCGCTTGGATCAAGGAGGATCGTGTCGCCTTCTTCCAGGCCGCTTGTGATCTCGGCATAGTCGTTGGATGTGACCCCGATCGTGACTGCCTGGTTGACGGTCCCTTCCTCCATCACCTTCATCACGGCCCATCCGCGTCCGGCTTGAGCAAGCGACGAAATCGGAACGCGGAGAACATCGGTCGCACCGGCGACCTCGATATTGAGTTCGGTCGTGTAGCCAACGAGAATTGACGGATCCACCTGCAGCAGTTTCCCGCTCACCACCACGACCGTGCTGTTCCCACGGGTGATCGCCATGCCGCCCACCTCGGTGATCTCTACCGGCCACATTCGATCGGGAATCGGCTCGATCGTCGCGGTAGCAGACAGGCCGATAGAGAGGGACGGAGCATCCAGCTGATCAACGTTAACCTGAATGTACAGCTCACTGGTGTCGATGAGGACCAGACTCATGTTGCCGTTGTTCGTTGTCGGAGCGCTGATCTCGGTGACCACCCCGGCAAATGGCGCGCGAAGCGTCGTCGCCTCGTAGTCCGCAAGGGCAATCCTGTAAGAAAGGTCCTTCTCGGCAATCGTCGACGGCACTCCCTCGGCCTGGGCCGTCATCACAGCACGCTCCGCTTGGAGAAGCTTGAGCTCTTCCTGGGCGTCCTCGAGCTTCGCCAACACATCGCCTTCTTCGACGCGTTGCCCCACTGCAACATTCATCTCCAACATTTCATCGCCGTCGAAGGTAAACGTGTATTCGTCGTTGGCCACGACGCTCCCGTAGACGGTCAGGACCTGTGAGATGTCACCACGCTCCACCTGCACCGTGACAAGGCTGGCCGACATCTGGTCAGCCGACGGCCCTCCCCGCAGACCGAGCCACAGGCCTACGGATACGCCCACAGCCGCAACGACGGTCACAGCTCCGACAATCCACCACATGCGCCGTTTCATCGCAGCCATTCCTCCCATGTCCTTTCAAGGTCAACCCCAAGCATGTCCAAGAAGTCGAGGACTCCGGCCAGCACGTCAATCTGCCGCATCTCGGCGTTCTCGAAGAATTCCCTCCGCTCGGCCAGGAAGTCATTCCACTCGTCCTCGCTCAGCAACCCAGCCGTGTGCTGCAGTTCGGCGATCTCCGCTTCCAACGTCCATCGTTGGTGCTCGATTCCGAGCCGCTCGAGATCTTGCAGGGCCTGAGTCAGCGCGTCGCGCTTGCTGAGGATGTTGTTCTCCGCGTCAGTCCGCGCTGTCTCGGCTCGCTTCTCGGCAAGGTCCAGCTCAATCTCGGCGATCTCGATCGCCGCATGCCGTTTCGGTGAGATAAGATCGATGGAGATCTCACCGCCGATCTGCCAACCGGTTTCGTTCCATCGGACCGACGCGGACACCGTCGGCAGCACCCCATACCGCGCCTCGTTCAGACTCTCCTCGACCTCGGCAACAGCCTGGTCAGCCGAGACGACCGATGGAAAGGTCTCGATCGCGGCAAGAATTCGTTCGTCCTCTTGGACAAGCGCCTCGGCAGCTCGCAGAACGAGATCCAGGTCGATCGCGTCAACGATCGGAGCAAGCGTGAGCTCGACATCGTCGCCCGGTTCCAGACCGAGGTACTCGCGACAGAAGCTTCCTTGCTTTTCGGTGAGCGCAGACAACAACTCATCAAGTTCGATCTCGGCGTCGAACAAGCGGAGCCTGATCTGGAGAAGCTCGCTCTGACCGATCCATCCGTCTTCCCGATCGATGATGGCTTGGTCATACGCCCGTTGAGCCTCTGCAAGATCCTCTTCGGCCTGAGTCACGCGCGACTGCTCCACGGCCACAGATGCATACGCGTCGATCGTTTCAATCAACACATCGTTTCTGATCTGCACAAGCGTTCGCTGCGCATCATCGACACCGTCGCCCTTTCTCTGCAGTTGAGCCATCCCCGCATCGAGATTCAGCGGGTCGAGCTTCCCGGACAATGTGAGCCCCCACGCTCCCCATTGAAGCTCATCTGCATCCGGGTCCCACAGGAATCCGATGCTCGAAGAAACAACACCCGATGTGGCAAACGGCAGCGTGAGCGATCCGGAAACCGTCCCTTCCAGGGAACCGGAGAGCCCTTCGGGCATCACGTCCGGTGGGACGATCCTCATGTCGATTTCGGGTACAAGCAGTGCTGCCCTCTCCGCGCCAAGCTCCAATTCGGCGACCTGCAGCAAGAGCTGCGCTTCGGCAATCTCAG
>CAZKPU010000151.1:0-4381 GCA_964554715.1 uncultured Thermotogae bacterium
GGCATCAACGCAGGCGGAACCAACCGCCGGATCATCCCGGCGATGACCGCTCCCTTGGCAAGAAGCATCGCCTGCCGAAGGCGCGCTCCTGCTCCCGGCAGCGCTTCGTCATTCCACACCGCGATATCCAGCTCGTTTCCATGAACGTACACCCACGATACATCCAACCGTTGCAGCAGGTGCCGCGCTCGGAGGAACCGTCGGAACAGCGACTCATCCCCGCCCCTGGGTGCAAACAGCGTGTCCAGCGGCTCCTGCTCTCGGTACCCCTTGGAGGCTCCCCGAAGCGTGCCGGTGATCTCTGCAATGTCTTGCTGATTGAGTCCGATGCTCCACTTCCGGGAGCCCGATGGCGCGTCCCCTTCGACCTGATCGATCAATGACTTGAGAAGCGTGAAATTGCAGCGGCCGCTCACCTCTGTGTGGACGGCGATTCCGCAGCTCCGGAGCCCGGCGATCTGACGCACTTGCATGTCGTTGAGAACCCCTTGATCGAGGACGCCTCCCAATCCCCCGAGGATCGCGAGCGCGATCGGTGCGTCCGCTCGGTCGAGGGTTCGCTTCATGTCGCTCTGATCCGGGAGTTCAATGTTGAGGTTGCTCCCGTTGGCGGCGATCGAGCTGAACGTGCCCGGATCAGGCCATCCCGTGTTTGGCTCCCGCTCCCATTCGGGGTCCTCCCATGGAGAGTGAATCCGGACTTTCCGCCACGCAGGAGATTTCCCGGGGACAACAGGGTTCTTGCCGATAAACAGCGCGCGCGCAGCGCGATCGGCTGTTACCTTGAGTCCGTTGTGCGTCCATGTCGGAGAGATCTGGAATCCGACCGTCGTCTTATACGGAAGATCGGCGACGGCTTCCGCAACGTGTGAGAACGGAGCATCGGCCGAGTCGAGGTTCATGAAGCGTGCGGAACGATGCAACTCACTCCAATTGAGCCCTTCGGCATGATACGGTCCGTGGACCGTGGTCGGCCATCCAAGGTGGCTGAGCGCATACGCCATGTTCCCCGCGGCCCCACCAAGCAGATGGACCGACTCAAGCCCCGCCTCGGACGCCGCCTCCCGGAGCTGCCCGACAAGCGCATCCGCGGGGCGGTACTTCCCCTCCCGCTCGGGATGCCGAATCATCTCCAGCAGACACGCCAACACGTCTTCCAGTGTTTCAGGATGCCTCTTGGCTTCCCCAGGAGCCGCGCAGTTCATGCTTTCCGTCAGATCGGTAAGATCGTTCTCCGATGCCAGGTAGTAGATCTCATCGTTAACGAAGTTGAGCCCACACAAGACCGGTCGCTTTGCCTGTCCGTCTTCATCTTGGGCTTCGGGATCAGGCCGAATCGCATCAAACAGCCACCGGTGCCATACGACGGTCAGTTGAAGCGCATCGGTTCCGGGTGCGTCCAAGACGGGATCAGGCCTGTTTTTGAGAATCTCTTCCAGCGTCTTGGCGCATGTCACCGGATTCAACAGCCCTGCCAACTGCGCCAACAGCTCAAGCATCGGCGCCCCCTTGATCGAACCCCGCTTCGCCTTGGCTGCTTTGCCGTGCCATGAACCGCACATACGCCGATCGATCCGTTTCCGCAAGTTGTGAAAGCGCACCTCGTACACGTCCCGCGATCGGAGAAGGAGCTTCCCCTCGGGTGCGCACCGCACCGAAGGAGATTCGTTGCTCGTTCCCTTGCTCTCGCTGAATCAAAGACAACGCCGATACGGCGTGTGCACGAACCCGCTCGCTGACGTCTTTCTGCGCCGTTTGAAGCAGACGGTCCAGCTGATCGGATGCAAGCTGTTCGCCGAGCACCTGAACAGCGGCGAGTCGGACTACCTCGTCAGGATCGTTGAGTCCGATCAGAACAGCGGCCCGATTCCTCTCGTCGAGCTTGCGCCAGTGAGACAGGGTGCGCAGCGCCTCCGATCGTACGGTTGCATCTGGAGCCGTGCGCGCTGTGTCCGCAACGGCTCGCTGGAGCCGGGCGGCTGGGGCCTGTACTTCATCCGCGGTTTCAGGCTCAGCTTGCGTCGCCGGCGAGCGCAAGGCGTTCCCCACGGATTCGATCCACTGCCTCACCTGTCGCAGCGCATCCTTCTGCGCCGAGGGTTGGAGATCGCTCAACATCGCAACCCATTGCTCGAAACGCTCGTTAGCATCGCTCATCTCACACCTCCATATTTCTATTCACAGAAGTACTGCCGTGCATCCGGATGTCTCCGGAGCACGTGCGAGAACAGCACCCCGTAGCCGTACTCGACCACGGGGAGTTTCTCCACGGTTCCGTTGAACTGGCGGGTTCGAACGGGGCTTTGCACTCCCCTTGCCCCTGTCATGAAGCCGATGATTTCGCCGGTCTCTAGATCGAGGAGCGGTCCACCACTCATCCCCTGCACAAGCGTTTCCTGCCCCTGCCGAACAACGAGGATGAGGCACTCCTGGCTCGTGTCATCTCCGCCAAAATAGACTTCGCGCATCGGTGAGTAGAAGGCCACATCCGCGCGCATAGGGCACACAGATTCGAAGCTTGCTCCCCCCGTGTCGGCCTGCGCGTGATACCCTAAGCCCAGCACCGGATGCCCTGCCAGATCCTCAGCGGCAGCGAACGCCGGCGTACAGCGTTCCAATCCGGCCATGTCCCAAGCAGCCGCATTCCTGCCCAGATCGTGATCGTACTGTCCCTCGACAGCAAGAATGGCCAGATCCTCGTCCTCGAACTGTGCAATGACCCGCGCTTGGCATGTTGCAGGTGGATCCTGCCGACCGGGTGCGCCGCGGAAGAAAACCTCGATATGCTGGGCATCGGTGACCACATGATGTGCGGTGACAATCCGCAGCGGTTCACCTACCGCAAAACCGGTCCCGAGGAACCGATCCCCGTGTTCGTCGGTGGTGATCACTTTCAGCGTGCTTCTCACCAGAGACTGTTCGGCTTGCGGTCCATGAACGGGCCGCCCTCCAGCCAGTGCAGAAGCGATGCTATCCAGGTGCGAAGGGTGTTCACGAATAGCTTCCGCGATTGCGCCTGCAACCTGTTGCGGATCCGCCCCCTCCGGAAGGGCTTCCACCTGCGCTTTCACTTCGCTCAAGACCGTCGAAAGGAACCCATCAAGCGATTCCATCGCCAGCGCGTCCTGTCCAAGGCTTGCCAGCGCCTTGCGGAGGGCCTCGATGATGGCGCAGGCGATCTCGAATGCGTCATCAACCGGACCGAACCCGATATGGCCGTCGAGAACACAACTCTTGGCCCGTTCGAAGCGTTCTACAAGAAATTCGCCCGAACCTATCCGTTGGATCGCGTCTTTAGAAAGGGCGATGGTTGCCGCTCGAAGACCGACAGGATCAGATGTCATCATTGTCCCCTTTCTCCTCGGTTCTGCTGAGGTGGTGGGACCGCTTCCGCCACAAGCAAGGTGCGGTTTGCCCCGAACTCACTGAGGGTGGACGAAATCGGATGATTGTCCCCTACGCAAACGGCACATCCCGGTTGCAGGAAGCTTGTCGGCGGAAGGCTCACGCCATCCGCGTCAGCCACCAAGATCCAGGAGTCCATCCGTCGAATCCGTTGCCATCGGCGCGCTGCCTCATTCATCTGGCGCGGATCGACTCCGACAACAAGGTCGCTCTCTGTCGCTCCGACAAGCAGGGCATCGAATCCCCGGAGGCCGGCCCATACCAGCTCCCTCGCTTCTTCCTCAACCTTCCCGAGGACATCCTCGAGAGCAGCCGCAAGGCCATCCGATGATCCATCGATCGTGCCCGACAGTGTCAGGTGGCGGGATCCTTCAGCTTTGGTTCTTCCTTGGATACACCGAACGTTTCCGGCGGTACCGCACGAGAGGAGAGCACAGGTCACCACAAACGGATCGTGTGGGGATGATGCTGCCCATTTGGTGATCGGGTGCAGCCGGTTGATCTCTTGATACACGAACTCGTTGGTGGGTGGATGCAGCGATTGGGTCTGGGCTTTGAGCCATGTCAGCAAGGCCGTTAGAACAAGCTGGTCGCCATGCGGAGACAAGTCCATCGTGTCCGTGGTGTGAAGGCTGCGAAGCCCCAGTCTGAGCCACGACTGTACGGAGGAGCAGGTCCAGTACAAACGTAGGTACGTGCCTGCCTTGGGCTTCTCCAAATTCTGCAGCTCGCCAAAGGACAGTTTGCCGCCCTTGCCGACCTCAAGCGCGGGATCGTTCGATGTTGGATCCGCAATCCGCTTTGGATTGTGGAGGTTATGACACATCGCGAGGATGTGCGTTTGCTCTTCATGGATAGCCTGGAACCGCTGTTTCGCTTCATCGGCCGTCAGGTCACTCAGGTCCGTGACGTTGAACAACCTCTGACCGTGCTCCTTGTGTAGGGATGCGATCCATCTTGCCAACCGGCAGATCCA
>CAZKPU010000152.1:0-4369 GCA_964554715.1 uncultured Thermotogae bacterium
TCGTTGCTGATGTATTTGATGAATGTACTTGTATAGAAGTAAGTCATCCTGATCATACATTTATTATTGAGGGTGGAATAGTAACACATAATTCTGAAGGCATCGGAGCTTATGAAACTACTCTTCATGCAACCGGACGATATCCTGCTTGGTGGATTGGCAAGAGGTTCAACAAACCAGTTTCAGTTTGGCGACCCATTCTCGGCCGCTATCGAGTCCCGAAGGGTTGATCTCGACCTCTGTGATCTGGAGCCGTGCGTACGCAAGAGGTTCGATGGTGATGGATACGCGCGCCGCATTGGAATCGCGGATCCCGTCGGAGACCGAGTAAACGAAGCTGTCGCTTCCCGAGACTCCGAAGTCGGGGATGTACGTGAACGAACCGTCCGTCTCCAATGTGACCCGCCCCAGCGTCGGCTCGGCAACAAGCACGGCTTCCAGCGGATCGTTGTCCGCATCGCTATCGTTCTCGAGAACACCGGGCACGCGCACGCTGAGCGACTGATTCTCGCCGACCGTGTAGCTGTCGTTGATCGCGATCGGTTCCGCATTGAGGCTTGGGGCAAGCGAGAGCGAGATCAATGCGTGGGGAACAACCTCCGACCGGATCATCGAGGTGTTCAAGACACGATTGCGTAGCGACTCGCTGATCAGGACGAAGTCGGTCTGCTCACGGCCGGTTTCACGATCAGTGGTGAACCGTTGCTCCACGGGGAGAAGCTCGGCGATGTTGAACAGCTCCGTCCCCGGAGCCGAGGGGTCGGCGTCCTTGAGCAAAGACAGGACGCGCGAAATCGGGCGGTTCCCGGACGCATCCAGGATGCGTCCGTCGTAGTCGTCAAAGGCGCCCATGACAATGGCCGCATACCCCTTCTGAAGAGCGCGGCTGTAAACCTCCTGCTGAAGCAAGACCGCTTGCGCCTCGCGCTGGGCGGCGGACGCACAATCCAGCGGCCCGTCAATGAAGTCGGCGACGAACAAAACGACCGAGAACTCTTCAAGGGTGATCATGATCCAGCCGTTTGCCGAGAGACTGGATGTGCCGTTGCTGCAAGACAGCGTCGAAGACGGGATCGGATACGGAAGCGTCGAACCTGTACGGCCGGCCGCCGGGACCGGCACCGTTGATAGGAAGCCGACCGAAGAATCCAAATCCTGCGTTCGTGTGGAAAGATGGAGATAACCGCACTCCGTAGACAGCAGGGCGGAAAGGCTACTGAGAACCGACGGGAAGGCAACCCCGGTGATCCCGGTGATGTCGGCGTCGGTGGCGTCGATGACCGCCGCAACGTCACTGAGCCACAGCGGATCCAGCTGAGGAAACGAGACGACCTCGGTGTTCGGTTCCTCCGACTTCAGGTTCACGAACAACACCGTCAATTGATCATCGCACTCTGATGCACGCACGAGCATCGAAGGAGAGACGACGATCATCAGTATGCACATCCACCACACCGGCGAAGCAATGCGCGTTGTTGCCAACCCGGCACCTCCGTCAGTTGCTCTCAGCATACAGGCTTCTCCTGTTCGTGTCCACATCTTTGGGAGCAGGTTGGTATGCCGCGAGCGCAGCTGCCACGAAGCAGGGGGCCGGGGCGGAAAGGATGTGGCTGTAGTCGACCATGTCGAACGATTCGATCTGTGCGGAAGCATGCGGGCCGAGCAGTGCGGAGACGATCGGCAGAATGAACCGCTGATCGTTGCCCAGTGCCCTGGCAGCCTCGAAGCTTTCATCGTCCAGCTGTCCAGCATCCAGGACTCGTGCAAGCAGTGTCTCCAGACGAGTTCGCAACCGATGGAACGCACCGATCGAATCGGTGCCGGATGCTCCGGGAACCGTCACGCCATAAAACGGTCCGTAGTGAATCAAATCTCCTGTGGCGACCAGCGCCGTGTCCTGCGTGATCCATTTCGATAGCCGATCGGCGACACCTGTCGCCGAAGCATAGAAGGATCGCTCGGCGCACTGGGTGACCCCCACGTATACCGGGACAACGTCCGGCAGGAACTGCGGGAAACGCTCTGAGTATCGTGAGAGGATCGTAAGGAACGTATCCAGCGAGAACTCATGACGGCAGATCCCCTGCTGATCGGCACGCACGACGGCTGAATCCGCAACGCTCCGATCGCAGATTGCGGAGTGCTCCGGCGACTGCTTCTCCTCGTTGCCCGGACCTGACGCCGGAGAGGACGGAAGGAAAGCGCCTCCGATGTCCGCGAGTGCGCGGCGACGCTCGGCTTGATCTGCTGCCGGATCGAGTGCGATCCGGAACGCGGATTGTGCGCCTTCGGCCAGGCACCCGCTGTGCAGAACGCCGAGACAGACGATCCGTCGGATGCCTGCAGCATGAAGTGCCGCGATGATACGTGCGTCCAACGGGCCTGCCGTCTCGAGTGTCGTATGCGGGAAAGAGACGATCGCCCCGCGACGGATCCGGTCAACCAATGCTGCGTCAGGCTTCCGCGAGGCGTTGCCGATCCAGCGATCGATCTTATCCGCCGCTTCGGGCGTCTCCCGCTCCGATCGATAGAACGCCCTCCAATCCATCTTCCCGGAGTGAGCTTCGGAACGGGCGGACGGCTGCTGGCCGGAACGGCGGCTCACGAAACGGTTTTCTCGATGCGGGGCCGCGAGGCCTGATCGACCGGCTTGAACGTGCCGTTCTCGACGTACATGTTGTGGTACATCAGAAGCTGTGTTGGGTCGAAGCTTGTGAGCGCCAGTTTGTAGACGTTGGTCAGGATGTAGACCCACAAGACAAGAAGCGGCATCGGATCATGGATGTCGGTGATGTCGTACTTGAAGTCTTTGTCCGCCCACCACGCCTTGCGAAGTGCGCGTTCTCCCGCCCAATCCTTGAAGCTTCCGAGATAGCTTTCCAGGAGCCAGACGAAGTCGCCGAACTGCGTTTTGGTGCGCACACCCTTACGGCAGGCAGGAAGGGTGTCGGGGCTCCCTCCGGCGGCGATCTCGAGCCAGGCCCCGATCATGTCGCACCCCGCATGGTACGCCAGGTTCAAGGACGGTGTCTGTCGCGGGTTGCCGTCGACCAAGTAGGGTGTTCCGGTCCCTTCCTCGATCACGAAGTCGAACCCACACAGGCCTGAGAAACGAAGCTCCTTCAAGAGTTTGCGTGCCGCTTCCTCGGACTCGGCATGTCGGATGCTCTCGCGGAACACGCTGGATCCCTCTTCTCGAGGGTGGGACCGAAGCGTTTGGATCAGAACCTCACCGACCACATCTCCCTGATTGGCAAGCTCCAGCGTACAGATCGTCTTTCCGCGAATGATCCGCTGAATGATCGGAAGGTTCGCCTCGGTCGTGTTGTTGATGGACACCAAGTGGAAATACCAGTCCTCGATCTCCTTGCGTCCCTCCAAGCGGCGCATGCCCGAAGCGCCCGAGGACTGTCGCTGCTTGATGATGACGGGGAAATCGATCTTGGCGATGATCTCCCTTGCTTCCTCGGGTGTCCGAGGCGCGTACGTCTCAGGTGTAGAGACACCTACTTTCTTTGCGAGCTCCGCAAGCTGGGCCTTGTCGTGCAACTGCATGATCGTTTCCAAGTCGGGGACGGTCGTCTGAGTCAGCTTCTTGATGCGGTCCTGGTAGTGTGCAAGGAGGATGATCTCTTCGTATCCCGGGTAATAGTAGTCGTACTTGCCGCGCTCCAACTCGCGGAGCAGTGCCTCTGCGTAGGCGACTGGAGATTTGCGCATGTTCGGAAGATGAACGCGGCGCGAAACGTACTTGGAGTACATGCAAAACGCCAGACGGTGTCCGTCGGCTGCGACCACTTCATACCCCAGCTCCGCCAGCCGGCGGATTGCAAACACCGTGGCGACTTCAAACAGTCCGGTAACCAGAACTTTCATTCGTTCCCCCTCATCGGCAACAGCGTGATGGATTTCCACTTGAGCGCTATCACGAAAGAGTAGAACCGACAGGCGTGCTGCGCAAGTCGGTTGATAAAAGACATTGGGAGGCCTCGGTGTGGCAAGCGACTCCACAGCCGACAACGACACACCAGCTTGCCGGATCCTTCACCGCATCTTCACGGAAGCGGACTAGAGTCCAAGAGAAAGGCTGAAAAAAGAACAGAAGAACCTTGCTCAAACAGGTGATCCGAGCGGAAGGAGCCGAGATGAGAACACACGAAACCTACTTCGATAACTGGGCGGCAAGCCGACTGGATGAACGCGTCTTGGAAGCGATGAAGCCCCTCCTTCTCGACCGGTATGCCGCGGCCACGTCCGAGTTCGGATACTCCTTGGGTCTCGAGTCGCGAGACGCGTTGGAGTGGGCGAGATCAATCATTGCCGAAACCCTTGACGCGGCTCCGCACGAGCTTGTGTTCACATCCGGCCA
>CAZKPU010000153.1:0-4358 GCA_964554715.1 uncultured Thermotogae bacterium
TAGTCGATGAAGACACCGAGCACCTTGTCGAGAACGAAGTCCTCCAGCCATGTTTCAAACGGCTCCGGAATCAACGGGACATCCGGGTTGACTTGGCCGTAGATGTCCTTGACGGCAATCATCACTGTTTGCTTCTTCTGTGGTCCGGAAAGCCCTTCCAGGTCTTGGACGACATCGACCAGCCGTGACCCGGCCTGGAGCGCAAACTGGATGATCTCGTGGACCCGAAACCCTCCTTCGCGGAACTGCTCGTACTGCACCACCAATTCGTCGACGTGCCCTTGGATCTCATCCAGCGCCGCCTCTACGCGTTCATCTGTCATCGGCCCTCCCTTGTGCGTCGACGGCATCCCGGACGCTCGCACGTCCGCTCGATCATGTGTCGTGTGATTCGTGTCTTTCGTCCGCTTCGCATGTGTTTCCCGATCGATCGCTTTTGGTGGGAAGAGGAAGTCCGGCGACCCGCCGGACGAAGGCATCAAGCGCCTTGCTGAGCGATGCGCTCACATCCTCACCAGCATCGATGTCATCAGCCTGAAGCACAGCCATCCTGGCGGCTCGCTCCTTCTTCTTCAGCGTGATCTCCTTCTCCCACGCCCGTTTCTTGACCCACTTGGACTGTCGGCAAACGTAGGGCGTAAACCGCACGGTACATGAGCCGTCTTCCAGCTCCGCGTCGACGATCAACTCGATCGGAGCTGTCAGCCCGGCGGCCAACGCCTTTCCCGTCTTGAGAAGATCGACAACGGCACGTTCAACATCCCGGCGCGCGCGCTCGCTTTGCCCGATGCGGGCAGCTCCGATGGCCGCATCGATCCGTTTCGCCGGGGCCTTCAGAGATCTCTCCTCGGCCGACTTGGTTCGCTTGGCGGCTCCAACGACCTTGAGGCTAAGCTGGCTCACCTTCCAAAGCCGGGGCTCGAATTCGATCTCCTTCTTGAAACAGTATCGGCCGGGAGCGGTGCAGGACTCGGGAGGCTCCTCGGTCTTCGCACGTCGTTCGTACCGCCCTCTTGTCACCTTCTGCAGGCACAAGCCGCCCCCCAGCAGAACCGCCACCGCCCCTGCGGCCAGTCCGGCCACAAGCGGACCCCAGCCGTTGCGTGAACGAAGCTCAACGCGGGTCTCGGCGGGTTCTCCAAACACGACAACGTTGGCGGCCACACCGGAGATCACCGATGTGTTCTCGATCGCTCCGGCCTCTTGATCCTCCTGTGTGATCGTGTAGGTCCGGTCGTCGGTCTGTGACGCCCCCGGCGCGAGAGTTGCTGAGTCTAAGTGCATCTCGCCAAACAGCGCATCCCCCACGGTGATCCCTCGTAGCGTTGTGTTTCCCATATTCCGGATCGTGTAGTCATAGGTGATCTCATCACCGACCTCAAGCGAATTCGGGTCAAACCTCGGAACCACTGTAAGAGAGACCTTGGGGGCCAAGATGAAGCTCACGGCGAGATCGACTCCCCGTTCGCGGGACAAGCCGTTTGGTGCGACAGCGTGTGCCGTCATCGAGTTGACGAACCGCCCCTCGTCAAATAACTCCTGCGAAACCACAACGGAGACTTGGCCGGTGCATGACTTTCCTGGCGCAAGCTCGTCGGTCGCGCTGAGTTCGATGTCTGGGTCGATCAGATCGCCGGCGGCGATGTCGCGAAGCGTAACGTTGCCGGCGTTGGTGAGCGTGTAGCTATAGACGATCTCCTCACCCGCCCTGTGCAGAATGTCGGGGCTGACGTTGCCGTCCACTTCAAGGACCGGGTTTTGCCAGAGGGGTACGGTTGTCCGGTCTTCCGAGGCAATGAGGGTCCCCGCCGGCGTTGCCGCTTCTGCAACAACGGATTCCACCAGAGATCCTCGATCGACGTCGGCTTGCGTGATGATGTAGCGAGCGGTACCTGATGTCTCCGCCAGAGGAACAAGGGTATCCGAACCCAGATCGATGCTCCCCGATATCTGGCTTTGCGCTGTGACACGGCTCAACGTGACGTTTCCTGTGTTCTTCACGGTGTAGCTGCAAACAAGCTCATCATCCACACCCCTGGCCCCGTCTTGGATGCTGACGGCCACGTCAATCCCCGGATGCTGCCCAACTGTTACTTCGGTGTCATCCTGCGCATCGATCATTGCTCCATCCGGGGCAGAACCTACAACCCCAACGGCGTTCGCAACGGAACCGACATCGAGATCCTGCTGCGTCACCGCGTATGTCGTTTGGCCTGTTGTCGACTCCAGTGGAGCAAGCGTTGTCTTTCCGAGAGGGATCTCGTCGCTGATGGAGTCCCCAGCGCTGATGCTGTCCAGCGTCACGTTCCCAGTGTTCGTGATGACATGCTGGTAGTTGATGATGCCTCCGACCTCATCGAACGGCTCCCCGGTGACCTCCGTCACGACCTCGATCGCCGGGCTCGGTACGAAGTCGACCGAGGACTGATCTTCTGCTTCCACGGGCGATTGATCCGGTGCCGTTGCGGTAACAACAACGGAAATCACAATCTCCCCACGGTCGACGTCGCTTTGAGTGATGACATGCGCCGTCTCCACGAACGTGGACGCCTCGGGAGCAAGCGTCGACTCGGCAACCTCTACGTCCCCATCGATGCTGTCCTCTACAGCGATGCTCTCCAAGCGAGTACGCCAGGACCAAGGGCACGATCTCCACCCGAAGAGCCGGCGATGTTGATAGATTCACAAGAAGCTCATGCTCGCTCTCAAGGGACAGTCCGTAGGGAGCGGCTGCCCTCACTGTGGCAACCGTACGGATGCTCCCTGTTGCGACATCCGCCTGCTCAAGGGCGTACGGCTTCCAGCCATAGGTTGACGCGCCCGGGTTGAGAAACGTTGTGCTCAGGGGAACCTCGCCGAACACGCTGTCGGTAAGGCTCAAGCCTCGAAGCAAGACGTTGCCCGTGTTGGTAATGGCGAATCTGCCGGTTAGCGTGCTGCCGGCCGTGACAGCTGGCAGCGTAGGCACGTCGAGATCCACAGTGACCTGTGCATCCGGTTCGGCTTCGCCTTGCAGACACGCGTGTCTGAGAATCTCCAGCCCAACGTCAACCGTGTTGCCGTCAAAGAAGACCGTCACCCACTCATCGTCCAGCAGCACGCCGGCGACCATCTCTCCGACCTCGTATGGCTGGAGGATGTCGAACGGATCGAGGCGATCGTTCAAAGGGAGGATCCCCATGCCCTCAAGCAGCTCCTCCGGCGAACGCGGATCATCTTCCTGCGGCTGGATTTTCCGTTCGAGTTCGGCTCGCGTGAGGATGGCGAAGGTTGGCGGGACGCCCGCCCTTATCTGTGTATCGATTCTTGTCCAAACGTCTCTCATCGACACCTCTTGCAGGATGATCTCCACTCCCACGTCGGCTTCGATGGCATCGATACATCCCGGCCATTGATCCATCAGCTCCGTTGGGATCATCGCGTCCACACTGTTCTGTGCAGCAGCCGATAGACTGACCAAAGAAAGGAGAGCAAGGAGCGTGGACCACAAGAGCACATGACGATTCCGTTTGAGCCGGAGCTTCCCAACGGTCATGCGAGACCTCCTTCAGCCGAAGCTGATCCGTCCGGCAAGACACAATCGGGAACCTCTCTTGGCTCAAAGCTTGCACGAGCAGGCCTGCCATGCAAACGAACACCAGTGACTAGATTAGCACCTCTGAACAGCGCTGCCAATTGATTCACATGACTGCCGTGTGTCTCGTCGTCTTGATCGAAACGGAGACCGCGTCCTTTCGAGGCGGTCTCCTCCACGTGCAACAACCTCCTGTTCGAGAATGCAGGTATCTGCTGAATGGCAGTCGATGGCGATGAGCTGCATAGCATAGCGAATACGCCTCAAGGCAAAAGTGCCGCTGCAAGTGAAATACCCGCGGATGAGGGACGGTCGACAACTTGCCCCCCGTCTGTGACGACCGTCAGTCTCCATACGAACTCGTGGTCCCATCATCAAGGAACACGAGCGGCCAACCGCATCCGCCAAGTATGGCAAGGTCGGTGCGGCCGAATCTTCTTCTCTCCGGGTGCGCGGGAAACGGACCCTGGCATTGGCCTTTGTGAGCAGTGGCCGACTAGACTGATTCCCGATGAGGATCCGTCACCGGAGCGGCCGGGGTTGCTCAGCGATCAAGATCGATCGCGGAGCAAGGGTTTCCTGTGACTGCTCGGGGAGGAAACAGACCTTGAATGTCGACTCGGCATCATGGCGAACAAGGACATGGACACGAAGGAGGTGTGCCCGATGAGACACGCACAAGGAGCAAGAGCGCGTCGGCTCGTGTGGCTGACCCTGCTAGCTATTGCAGCGATTTCGTTGACCGGATTGGCAACCACTCAAGTCGAGGTCGTGATCTCCAACA
>CAZKPU010000154.1:0-1270 GCA_964554715.1 uncultured Thermotogae bacterium
TTCCGATTCCCGGCCACTGGAAGATCGGTTCCACCAGGAAGCCGCCCCACAGCGATGCTGCGAAGCCAGCGGCGATCAACGTTAACGTTGACGGCGACGAAGCACGTCCACCTAATCGGTAGATGATTCTGCGTTCAGACAGGCCACGAGCTCGCGCGGCGTCGAAATAGTCCTCGCTGAAAGCGTTCAGCGAGAGATTTCTGACCTTGTGCGCCGTGATCCAAATGCTGGCGAACACCAACGTGAGAAACGGCAGAACGAAGTGTGGGAAGAACTCCTTTGCCCACGGACCAAGCTCCGCGAAGCTGGATGGGAGCGAGTAGACCCATGGATCGGAAGGGACAATGGGAAGGTCGTAGACGAAGAGCCTCACGGCGAACATCGCCAGCACAAACGGTGGAACGCCAGCCAGTACGATCGAGAGGGCTGTCGTTGTCCGATCGAGAATCGACCCGGGCTTGGACCCGTTTCGCAATCCGAGGAAGACAGCAAGTATCGCCTGAACAAGGAACGCGCCTCCGAAGAGGATAGCGGTGGGGATCATCGCTTCGGCGATGATCCTTATCACAAGTCTATCCTTCGGCGTGTGGGTGGTGTGGATGACCGTTTGCGTATGAGAAGAGCCGAACTCGAGCCGCACCGTTCGCAGGAATAGGTTGCCGGCTCGAACAAGGAATGGTTTGTCGAATCCGTATGCCCGTTCCAGTGCCAGCAGGACCTCTTCACGGTAGGCTGCTGCCTCCTCCGGCTCGATGGCCCCCGAGATGAGAGCGCCCTGTACGGCCCTGGCCGCATCCCAGCCGAGGGTTTGATGAACGACGAATTCGATCTGTCCGTTGAGTAGAACGGCGTAAGCGAAGACAAGAACGGCATAGATGAGAACGAAGTGGACGACACGCATTCCTGCGTAGCGCCAGAAGGATGATCGCATAACGTTCCCCATTTGGATGTTGGTTTTCCCGCTGGCTCCATGAGAATCGAGCTGTGTGCTTCGGCCGTTTGCAGCGAAGCGACACTGCCGCACACCACACCCAAGCGAGCGCTTTCTGCAGGAACAAATACAGTCTAGCAGGGCTAAGGCAGCGAAACAAGGGTGCCGCCGACGAAGACGGAGCGGTCAAGATACGCTTTACCACAGGCAGCCCGATCTCTGGACCCGCACACTCTTGTGTTGGCCAAGTGTGTTCCTACAGCATGGCTTGACTCCCGACCCATTCGGGATTGAGACGGAGCAGAGCGTCAATCCCGACCCATTCGGGATTGAGACGGA
>CAZKPU010000154.1:1370-3594 GCA_964554715.1 uncultured Thermotogae bacterium
CCGACCCATTCGGGATTGAGACGGAGCAGAGCGTCAATCCCGACCCATTCGGGATCGGGCACCTACAGCTTCGCCCCACTTCCGACTTTGATTCGGGGATCCATCAGGCCATAGGTGAGATCGAGCACCATCAGGCCGAATAGGTAGATGCCCGTAACGACGACGAGCATCCCCATCACCATCGGGATATCGGCAGCGTTGGTGCAGCGCAGGAATAGGCAACCGATTCCCGGCCACTGGAAGATCGGCTCCACGAGAAATCCTCCCCACAGAGACGCGGCGAAGCCTGTTGTAATCAGAGTGAGCGTAGGCGCCGCGGTCAAACGCCGGCCGATCCGGTACACGATCTTTCTCTCGGTGAGCCCGCGCACGCGCTGCATGGAAGTGATCCTCGCTGAACGCGCTCACGGACAGATTCCTGACGTGATGCGCCGTGGCCCAGATGTTGGCAAAGACCAGCGTGACAAACGGCAATGCGAAGTGCGGGAAGAACTCCCGCGCCCATGGCCGCAGTTGGCTCCACGCTGAGGGCAATGTGTATACCCATGGATCGGACGGTACAAGCGGGATGCGGAAGACAAAGACACTCACCATGAACATCGCTAGGACAAACGGTGGGATTCCGGCAAGGATGATGGACATTGTCGTTGTTGCTCGATCAACGGCGGACCCTGGTTTCGCGCCGTTACGTAATCCAAGGAGCGAAGCGAGGACTGCTTGGCACAGGAACGCTCCACCGAACAGAATCGCCGCCGGAATGAACGCTTCTGCAAGGATGTTCATCACAAGCGTATCTCGATTGGTTCCCGTAAGATGCGTGACGGTCTCGGTTCTGGCGTGTCCGAAGTCGAGACGTACGGTTCTCAGCCACAGCCTGCTACGCGGACAAGGAACGGTTGATCGAATCCGTAGGCATGCTCCAACGCCAGCAGGGCTTCATCCTGGTATGCTGGGCCTCTTCGGGTTCAATGTCGCCCGCTTGGAGTAGCCCTTGCACCGTCCTGTTAGCACTCCACATCAGCGTCGGGCGAATCGATGCTTCTATCTGACCGTTGAGGACCGCAGCGTAGATGAAGACCGGCAAGGCGTATACGAGGAAGAAGTGAAGCAATCTTCCGAGTGCGTACCTCCACCATGAACCTACCTTCATTTCTCTCCTGTCCTGCAAGATTCACTTCGCCACGTTGCGCTACCCGATGCAGGTACGTCAGGCCTATGCCCCCATCCGGACGTGTTCAAAGCGCTAGACCTGTCGTACCCTGCTACTGCGTGTGTGGAGGCGCAGACGGTCCGCAAAACAATGTAAGAGGTAGTAGGTTCGGATATCTGAGTCAAGAAGAGGAAATGGTCTCCCACCCCTGCGTGAGGGTTGACATCGTGAGACGTGCGGGTCACGCTTACGTTGCCATGGTCAAAGACCCATCACAGGAGATCAAATCACTGCGGGAGGAAATCCGCCGCCACAACGTACTCTATCACGTCTACGATACGCCGCAGATCCCGGATTCGGAGTACGATCGGCTGTTTCAGCGACTGATTGAGCTTGAAGCGGCGCACCCGGAGCTTGTCACCCCGGACTCGCCGACACAGCGAGTGGGAGCGGCACCCTCCGAAGGGTTTGATTCCGTCGAACACGGGGTACCGATGCTCAGCCTGAGCAACGCATTTGACGAAGATGCTTTGCGTTCATTCGATCGGCGTGTTCGTTCCCTGGTTGCAGCGGATCGTGTTGCCTACGTTGCCGAGCCGAAGCTGGATGGGTTGTCCGTGGAACTGGTCTACGAACACGGGTTGTTCGTCCGCGGATCGACGAGAGGCGATGGAGTTCATGGCGAGGATGTGACCGCCAATCTGCGTACCGTACGGGGAATCCCCCTCCGGCTCCAATCGAGACACCACGGGATCCCTCGGTTGCTGGAGGTGCGAGGGGAGGTTTATGTGGAAACGGCGGCGCTCGAGAGGCTGAATCGAGAGCGTGAACGTGTCGGACTTGATCCGTTCGCCAACCCACGCAACCTTGCCGCCGGATCGTTGCGTCAGCTGGATCCTCGCGTGACTGCAGGACGTCCGCTTCGCATATTCTGCTACGATGTCGGCCGGGTTGAAGGGCTTGACATAGACACGCAAGTCGGTCTGTTGGCTCTTCGGCCGGAGCTTGGGCTCCCGGCGAACCCTCTTTTCGAGGCATGCGCGCTGACGCCGGACGAAGGCATGTATGATGCGA
>CAZKPU010000154.1:3604-4282 GCA_964554715.1 uncultured Thermotogae bacterium
ATCGAGGAGGCGATCGCGTTCTACAACCGCCTGAAGATCATGCGCGATGACCTTCCGTACGAAGCGGACGGCGCGGTGATCAAAATCGACGCGTTCCCATTGCGCCGGCTGGCGGGGCAGATCTCACGCAGTCCGCGGTGGGCGATTGCCGCCAAGTTCCCGGCTGAGCAACAGCTGACAACATTGCGGGATATCGTCATTCAGGTGGGGCGAACGGGGACACTGACCCCTGTGGCGGTGCTCGATCCGGTCCGTGTGCGGGGGGTGGAGATCACCAGTGCGACCCTGCACAACGAGGATGAGATCCGCCGCAAGGACTTGCGAATCGGCGATACGGTCGTTGTTCAGCGTGCGGGAGATGTCATCCCGCAGGTTGTGGCTGCTGTCTTCGAGCGGCGGACCGGCAGCGAGCAAGTGTTTGTGATGCCGCAAAGCTGCCCTGTCTGCGGATCTCCGGTTGTACGGCATCAGGAGCAAGCGGCGCATCGGTGTGTCAATGTTTCGTGCCCGGCGCGGATCAAGCAGTCGCTTCTGCACTTCGTTTCCAAGGGGGGGCTCGATGTCGAAGGGCTTGGACCCAGACTCATCGATCAACTTGTAGACAATGGGCTTGTGCAGCGAGCCGATCAGTTGTTCCAGCTGAGTGTCGAGCAGCTGTTGGCGCAGGAGCGAATGGGC
>CAZKPU010000155.1:0-4254 GCA_964554715.1 uncultured Thermotogae bacterium
TCCGACATGTTCTTGAAGTAGCTGATCACATCCACGCCAAGGCGGATAGTGACAGGTTTCTTGAGCTTGCCCACATAGGGATTTGGCTTGGACTTGGAGAAATCGTACTGTGCTCTCATAGGAATTGTCCGTATTGTTTGCGCTCGAAGGGAACCGCCTTCCGGGCGGAAATGATCCGAATGACCTCGTCGTTCTCTCGATAGCAATGGCAGACCACCAGTATTCGTGCGGCAGTGGAAAGCCCGAGCAAGATAAAACGCTCATCGTCCTCGGAGTGATCTGGATCGAAATCTATGCGCGCTTAATCATATTTACACAGTATGTACAAGGCTGCCAGAAGTCAACCCCACTCCGGATTCCTCTCATCGTAGAACGCTATGATCTGGGGCTGGGTGCCGCGCAGCGGTGCACGGTCAGGAGCGGCAATTATGGTTCTGCCTCTGCGTATGACTCAAGGTACCCACACTTCTCACAGCGGAATGTGCAGACTGGTAGGCAACGCTTGCCCTTGGTCTTCATTCCGGAGAGGAAGGTTCTTTCGGGTTCACCTTCAAGCCAATGGGCTTGTGACAGAGAGTTCAGGTGCCCGTGATCCAACGTGAAGCTGGCTCCATGCGCCCATTGAGAGCGGCTTCGTGAAAGTGTACCATTTCTGGCGTTTTGGCGTGCCCCGGGGCCGAGAGGGATGGCGGGGGGCCGGGTCGGGCATCCGAACGCCCACCGGACGTTCGGATGCCGTCGGTTTCTCCGGTCAGCTCTCCTTCTCGTTCTCGTCCTCCTCTTCTCTGATGCGATCCTTGAGTCTGTAGCTCCTTCCCTTGATGACGACCGTCTCGCAATGGTGTATGACGCGGTCGAGAACGGCCGATGCCAGCGTCGCGTCGTTGGCGAAGGTCTTGGCCCACTGCTTGTAGGGTCGGTTGGTGGTGATGATGGTCGAGCCCTTCTCGTAGCGTTCGCCGAGCACCTGGAAGAGAAGCTCCGCGCCGACGCGATCCACGGGGAGGTAGCCGAGCTCGTCGATGACCAAAACCGCCGGCGCGACGTAGCGCCGCATGGCCTTGCGGAGGCGGTTTTCGGCTCGCGCCTCGGCGAGGACGTTGATGATGTCGACGGCGGAGGTGAACAGCACGCTCAGATTCCTGTGGCAGGCTTCGAGGGCGAGCGCGGTGGCGAGGTGGGTCTTGCCCAGGCCGACGGCTCCGATGAAGACGACGTTCTGCTTCCGGCGTATGAACGAGAGCGTGAACAGGTGCTTGATCTGCTCGCGGTTGATGGAGTTGGGCCATTGCCAGTCGAAGGTGTCGAGGGTGCGCTGGGCGGGCAGTCGGGCGAGACTGATGCGCCGCTGGATGCTGCGCGCCCTGGAGGCTTCGAGTTCACCGGAGAGCAGTCGCAGGAGCAGATCGTGGTGCGAACGGTTCACGCGGGCGGCGTCGGCGAGCTCGGCCTCGTGGTTTTCGAGCATCCAGGGCATTTTCAGTTGTCGCATGCAGTCGATGAGCGGATCGGTCATTGGGCTGTTCCTTTCAGTAGACGTCGAGGTCGGGTTCGGGCAGGTCGAGATCGAGCAGGTCGTGACGGCGGGTCAGGTGCAGTGCGCCCGGTTCGGGAAGCGTGCGCTTTCGCGCCTCGAGGATGTTGAGTACGTACTCGCTGGAGAAGGCGTGGTGTTCGCGGGCGTCCTCGAGCAGACGGGCCACTTCGTCGCGACCGTGGATCTCGACGAGCGCGTTGATGCGTTTGACGTGGCTGCGCCAGTTGGGGCGCCTTTCGCGCAGTCCGGCCAGGTAGGCTTGAGCGGACGGACCGAGGTCGAGGAAGCGGCCCAGTTGCCGTTGCTCCCGCGCGTATCTCGTGCGCAGGACCAGATCGCGTTCGTGCTCGGGATCGACCACCGACTGCCTGCGACCGTAGCTGCGCGGGTGATCGGCCACGAGTTGCTGCCGCTCGTCGTGGATCGAGACGCGGTCGGAGGTCAGGCGCAGGTTCAGCTTCCGCGAGGCGAATGCCGAGGGAACGCTGTAGAGGTTGGTGTCGATCCGTACGCGGAAGCGGCTGGACGCCGACACGGTCTTGCAGACAGCGCAGGCGTGGGGGCCTGCCGGAAGGGCGTGCATCGCCGCTCGTTCGCTCTCCTTGAACAGATCGACCGGACGGCGCCCCGTCGTGCTGTGCTCGCGCACGTTGGCGACGGTGTCGCGCCAGTCGAACAGGGCCGGGTTCATCGCCTCGATCGAGGCCGGTTGCCGCCCCGCCAGGAACGAGGTGCGAATGTAGCCGACGGCGTGTTCGACGCGTCCCTTCTGATTCGGCTTCCGGGGTGCGCAGGCGACCGGCTTGAACCCGTAGTGCCCCGCGAAGTCCAGGTACTGGGCGTTGAACACGGCGGCACGGTCGCCGACCGCGGCGCGGGTGACCGCCGTCCTGCAGTTGTCGACCATCACTTTCGCGGGCACCGCGCCGAAGAACTCGAACGCGTTGCGGTGCGCCGCCAGCCAGTGTTCCATCGCCTCGCCGTGGAAGAACTCGGCGTACAGCATCCGACTGTGGCAGAGCACCATCACGAAGAAGGACAGACGGCGCCGACCGCCGGGAACGTCGACGCCCTGCCAGCATCCCCAGTCGACCTGGGCGCATTCGCCCGGCGCGAACGCCAGCGTGAAGTGGGCCGGTCGCACTCGCGGCCGCAGTTCGCGCACGCACTGCTTCACCACGCTGTAGCCGCCGCTGAACTTGCGCTCGCGAAGCATCTGGAACAGCCGCGTGGCCGTCAGTTCGGGGTACTGCTCCAGTTTCGACAGGATCCACCCGCGATACGGATCGATGATGCTCCCGCGCCCCGGACCGGTTCGCCGGGGCGGGCGGTTCGAGCGCAGCGCCTCGCGAACCGTCTTGCGATGGACGCCGAGACGACGCGCCACCGCCCGGATGCTTCCGAGTTCACCGTGCAGTTCGTTGATCCGCTGCCAGAGTTCCACCCGCATCACGCACCTCCCTTCAGCGCCAGCACCTGCCAGACCGGGTGCTCGTACGCGACCAGGTCGGCCGCCTGCAGTTCCGCCCGCGCCTGCCGCACCCGGTCCACATCCGTTCCCAGCCGCGCCGCGAGAGAGCGTTCGCTCCACCACGAAAGCCCCTCGGCGTCCGAAACCGTCACCAGGAACAGATACAGAGCCAGGGCCCCGTGGGAGCACTTCTCGACGTAGTGCTCCCGAACCAGCCGGTGATCGACCCAGCTGAACCCGCGCGGAACCTCGCGCACCCGATCTCTGCACACCGGAGTCTTCTCGATGTGTGCCATCGTCACGTCCCCTTTCGTTGTCATCGGTTGTTCCCGGCACACTCTCCGGGAACCGTCCGGAACACATTCGTCGGGCGGGAGATCGCAACCAATGGATGTCGAGTAACGTTTTGCAACACGCGGAAAGACAACGGGATGCGGCTGGAGCGAGTGTCGAGTAACAACCCCGCCCCTACTCGAAGCGGGTGTCGAGTAACGCGCGGAAAAGAGGGCTCAGGGGGGATCGGTGCCCGTCGATGGGAAAGCCGCCACCCTCCGGCCCCGGGCGGCGTAGTCCAGCAACGAGGCATGGAGTCGAACCGGATCGCTCGTCTCGGTCAGTTGCGACAGCAGGCCGGTCACCACGTCGGTGAGGGAGACTTCCCGGTCCGGTTCCCGCTCTCGGGGACGGGCGCGACGCTTTCTGTTGGCCTCCGCGCAACGCGCGTTCTCGGAGGCCCTGAACGCAGCGTCCTCCGCACGGCGTCGCGCCTGCCACTCGCGCTGGCGTTTCCTCTTGCGCTCCAGCACGCACTCGTCCCGAGTGCAGAACTTCTGACCGTGGACGTTGTACCGGTCCGGACGGAACGCGCGATGACAGTGCTCACACCGTGGAAGCTTCTTCGACATGGACGACGCCTCTCGCTGCCCCCACGCTCACCGTGCCACGTCGGCTCGGACTTGGATGCAGAGGGGAAGAAGAAGCGAAGAAAACGGAAGAACAGTTTTGTTCCAGGAAGTTCGGAAGAAGATCCAGCGAAGTAGAACCGAAGAAGAAGGCACCGCCGCCAACCGACCCGGCCCCGGGGCACATCACGATGCCCGTTCCGGTACACTCATACGCGCCCGAACTGGTACACTTTCAGATTGGCTGTGACACGAGGTGGCGGATGGCGTGAAGTACTACCGGATTCACGATGCGGATGACGAACTGGACTACACTCTTGTCTTGCGACAAGGCTGGAATTTCA
>CAZKPU010000156.1:0-4174 GCA_964554715.1 uncultured Thermotogae bacterium
CGCCGGCCGTCCAGAGCGACTCTCCATCCGGCCCGATCCGTTGGGCAAAGACACCATCGTCCCCGGTGGGCGAGTCGTAGGTGTACCACGTCACGATGGCGCCGCCGCTCCCGTCGGAAACAACTTCCGGGGAGTCCTGCCAACCGCCGGCCACACATACGGGTACACCGCTGTCCGCCCACAGGAGAGCCCCGGTCCCATCCAACCGTTGAGCGTAGATGTTCTCGTCTCCGCCAGGGTGATCTTCCCACGCGATGATCACCCCGCCGGAGCCGTCGGAAATCATTGTCGGCTTTTCCTGATCCGAGGTGTTATCGCATACGTTGATCCCGCCGTTCTCCCACATCAACGAGCCGTCGGCGGAGATACGGGCGGCGCGGATGTCACTTCCGACACCACATTGCTCCCAAGCAACGATGGCGCCTCCTGCGCCGTCGCCGACGATGCGGCACTCCCCCGGTTGCCCCGATTCCATACAGACTGTCACCCCGTCGTTCGTCCATAGAGTCTCGCCGGCGGGGTTGATCCGCTGGGTCACGATGCAGTGTTGGTCATAGGTGATCCAACAGCTCCAGACGAGGATGACGCCACCGGCTCCGTCAGCAATCGCCCGCACATCTTCGCAGCCCACAACCGAAGACACGAGAACGCCGTCCTCGGCCCAGAGCGTCGCACCGGAGATATCCGCCCGTTGGGCGAAGACAAAGCCATACCCCTCAGCATACCTCTCATCTTTCCAGACGATGATCGATCCGCCTTCTCCGTCGGAAACGATCTGCGGGTCGTATTGCGCCCCCTCGGCCGCACAAACCACCATCCCGTCCGGGATCCACTGGGCCGTCGCGGGACCGCCGAGCACCGAAACGGCAGCAATGATCAGGATCGAGAGCGAATAGAACCTCATGGAATCAACCCCTCCGTTTTTCCCCGCGCCGCCAGCAGTGGACCGGCTATCGTCATGGCCGGGATCGCCGCCGTCCTCGGATCGCTTCGGCTCATTTGACGATCATCATCTTTTTCGTGCACACTTCCCCGCCGGTCTCGAGGCGCAGAAAATAGACCCCCGAGGGGACGTGCAGCCCGGACCTGTCCCGGCCGCGCCATTGCGCCGACATCGTCCCCCGGGCCATGACCTCGTCGAGGACGATCGCCACCAGGCGTCCTTTGGCATCGAGAACCGACAACCTGACCCGGCCCGGCTCCGCATTCTCGAACGAGATCGTGGTCGATGGATTGAGGGGGTTGGGAGCCAGCTCTAGAATCCCGGCACTGGCGGGAACGAGCCCGGCGACGGGATCCCCCACGGCGGAAACCTGCCCCTGGTCATCCCACCCCCAGGCCACTTTCGTTCCGCTCGACTTGAGACCGAGGCTGTGATACTCGCCGGCGGCGATCGCCGTGAAATCCTCGTTCGGAGCAGGAGGGCAACACTGGCCGTCATCGCAGGACCCCCATCCCACGACCGAACCGTCCGCTTTCAGGCCCAGGCTGTGATAGCCGCCAGCAGCGATCTGAACGAAATCGGCATTCGGGGACGGGACATCCTGCTGGGACCACCAATAGTCCCCCCAGGCCACGATCGTCCCGTCGGACTTCAATCCGAGACTGTGATAACTTCCTGCGGCGACCGCTATGTAATCCGCATTGGGCGATGGAACGTCGCACTGGTGATTGTCGTTCATGCCCCAAGCCGCGATCGTCCCGTCCGACCTCAATCCGAGACTGTGATTCCCTCCTGCGGCGATCACTACGAAATCCGAATTGGGCGACGGAACGTCGCATTGGAGTTCGTTATTATCACCCCAAGCCACGATCGTCCCGTCGGACTTCAGGCCAAGGCCGTGACTCTGCCCGGCGGCGATCGCAACGAAATCCGAGTTGGGAGACGGGATGTCGCGAACGCCGTAGCACTGCCATCCCCAGGCCGCGATCGACCCGTCGGACCGGGGCCCGAAACGGAAGTCAGAGCCCGCGGCTACCGCCGCGAATCCGCTGTTCGGGGCGGGGACGACGCACTGCCCGTCATCGTTGCGGCCCCAGGCCACGATCGCCCCGCCGTTCACCAAAGCCAGACAGTGACCGTCTCCGGCGGAGATGGCTTGGCCCTTCACGAATTCCAGCGGCAACTCGATGTCCAGCCCGGCATGATCTCCGATGGAACCGGCGTCTTCGCCATGGACACCCTCGGGCGCGAAGATGGAAGCGCAAAAGCAACCCAGTGCCAGAACCACGGCGCGACCGTTCATGACAACCACTCCTGCAGAATATGCTACTTCATCAACATCAACTTGCGGCTCGTGGAGTAATCTCCGACATGCAGCACGTAGAGATAGGTGCCGCTCGCCTGCATCCTGCCGCCGTCATCGACGCCGTCCCAGGCAACCTCGTAGTCGCCGGCCGGTTGCGAGTCGCTGACAAGCGTCCGAACCAGGCGCCCCCCCAGATCGACGATATCGAGTTCCACTTTTGCGGCGCTCTGGACGTGATATTTGATCACGGTGCGGGGATTGAAGGGGTTGGGGGAATTCTGGTCCAAGGCGCCACCGGTGAGTGGAATATCCGGAACCTCGAGGCCGGTCGCGGAATCCAGCCCCCAGATCTGCAGGCATCCTGAACTAGAGACCGCGATTTCCGATTTGCCGTCATTATCGAAATCGAATATTTCGGTGCCGGATTCATGTGTCAGCGTAGCCATAATCGAGCCGCTCGGATAATCGACAACATCGGTGGCATACATGGAGCCTGAAACGTAGTGTCCGACGAGCAATTCCCGATCACCGTCTCCGTCCATGTCCGCGAATCCCTTGCACGAGAGATCACCCTCCAGCCCGGATCGGGTATACGACCAGATCTCCGTGTAATTATTGTCGAGAACCACGATCGTTCCGCTATCCGGCCAACCCGAGACATCGCTTATCACGATCTCGGCAAATCCGTCTCCGTCGAGATCGCCAAGATCCTGCAAGCTGTAATCGAACGACAGATAGCTGTCTGCCGGGTACTCGTACTCGAGATCGAAGCCCTGTGCGTAACAGACTCCCGATGTCAAAGCGGCCAAGATGATCAAAAAGACAATTCGACGCATGACGACCCCCGAAGCGAGCAGATGGATTCACGATGACGACTCGATCATTTCGAAGTATAGCATGGCAGGATATGCTGTATCGTTTTCATTTCATGCAATAAGACAGAATTGGGCGCCTTTCCGGATCCTACCCCACTCGATATCGAACGTTGAGGTAGGGTGCCGCTTCTGATCAGTGTCAACGCTACCGCGCCTCCCCCGTCCTGAACACCAGCAGGTACGGCACGGCCGGGTTGTCCGCGGTGTCGCGGAAGCTGTCGTACTTGCCCGTGTTGAACCACAGGGCGTAGCTCTTTTCCGGTTCGAGCGTCACCGGCACGACGCAGGTGCGATTGTCGTCCAGGTAATGGACGCCCTCTCCCGTCTCGGGGAAGGTCTCTTCCGAAATCGCGCAGACCGACCACATGTTCTCGGTCTGCATGTCCTTGCTGAAGGTCACCGTGATGGCTTCGAGCGCGGGATCTACGTCCGTGTCGCCGGCCTGCGGCGCGGTCGCGACGACCGACGGGGGCATCGCTTCGACGCTGATCCGAGCCGTTTCCCGGGCTCCGGCGACGCCGGCCAAAAACAACACTGCCAGAACCGCGAATCCGATGTGCTTCATCATTACGTTTCTCCATTCGTTCTTGAATCCGATGTCGTTCGCATATACCGCAGGCGACGGACCCGGCCGCCGGCCCGATCCGGAAATCACACGGTCCCTTCCTGCTCGTCCTCCTCTGCTTGTTCCTCGTTCACCAGGAACGGTCTGGCTCCGCGATGGACGCGAAGCTCGAAGATGTCCGGTCGCGCGTAGTGCCCCGCGACGTCCAGCTGCCAGCGGGGCCCGACGAGCTGGTGGCTTTCCACGTCCGCGTACAGGATCCCCTCCTCTTGTTCGAGAGGGCCGGCCACCACTTTTCCGTCGGGATCCACGATCAGGCTGCGGCCGGGATTGATCCAGCCTTCGACCTCGTCGAGGTAGGCGCTCTTGAACTCGAGCGCGTCGGGGATGTCGTCCTTGTGGAAGGCCTGGCAGACTCCCAGCACGAAGCATCGGCTTTCCTTGGCGATGTGGCGCATCGTCGAAGCCCACGGCTCGCCGACTAG
>CAZKPU010000157.1:0-4069 GCA_964554715.1 uncultured Thermotogae bacterium
CGAGACCGCCTCGCCGTCGTACCCTGCTCGCAATCCGACCGGCCCGAGCCAGGCTTCCGTGCCCGCGGCGACGGCAGAGAAGCCGTCTGCATCCAATACGATCTTGCCCGATGTCCCCCAGGACACACCGGATGTCAGCGGGATCGAGATCGCCGACAGCAGGCAGACCCTCGGAGACCAGCGTTCTACGTGGCCGCCGGCGTAGGTGATGGGAAGCGATAAAGCATTCTCGACCAGGCCGGCGAACGCAAAACTGGGCGTTCTCAGCGCCACTCCAACATCCAGGGCCGCGCCCAATCCGAAGCTGGGTTGGCGGGCCGCATATCCTTTGGCTCGGACCCCGATCGAGAACGTGTCGATGTGCATGGCGACATCCAACCTCGCTGCCTGCACCAGGAACCGAAACGGCTCATCCTCACCCTGGATGATGCCGCTGTCGAGCTGGAGGAAGGTTGCCTGGAACCCCGGCGCGGCGACCCCGGCGCTGGCCGCGGTGATGCCGGCAAATCCAAGGTACACCGAAGATGAAACAGCCAGCGCGGGTTGCCAGGCGGCGAAAGCAGGGTGCGCGGAGACCCACAGCGATGCCTGCGGAGATGTCGACAGATCGGCACCTGCGATGCCGGCTGATCGAGCGTCGCTGGGGAGATCGAGCACCGCGGCGGTCTGCTCGGGGAGGAGCAAGTCGGCCGCTTCAACGGCGCCTGCTACGGGGAAAACGACCAGCAAGAGAGTGGTAAACAGGAACCAGGTCTTTGTCATCGGTCGATCACCAACCTCAGGGTCTCGGACGTTCCGTTCGGGGTAACCAGCAAGCACAGATACAGGCCGTTGGCGGCGGCACGGCCGCTTGATCCGGTCAGATTCCACGAGTAGTAAGCGCCGGTGGGATCGTCGCCGATCTCGATCTCGGCCGAGAAGACGGGCGAGCCGAGAAGGGAGTAGATCTTGAGCGTTGCCGATGTTGTTCCGACGGGAACGGCGACCGAGAACTCCGCGGTGGTCGATGCGGGGTTGGTGAGGATCCGGATCTGCGGCCGGTCTACGGGGGAGGGATCGGGACCGGGATCGGGATCGTCGGGAACGACCGCGAGGGTCGCTTCCCGAGCGTCCAGCTTCCCGGAACCCCAACGGAGATTGGGGACCGAACCCGTGAAGACGTCGCTTCGTGCGGTGTCCTGCAGCGCATCGAGGATTGCATCTTTCGAGAGCGTGGGCGATAGCTGCAGCATCAAGGCCACAACGCCGGCGACGTGCGGCGCCGCGAAGCTCGTTCCGGCGGAAGCAACGTGCTGACCGTCGGGGTGGAGCAGTGTGGGAGAAGCCCACGCGTCGCTGGACGCGCACGACATGACCCACGCACCCGGTGCGGAGAGGTCGGGCTTGGCACGTCCATCCCGCGTAGGCCCCAGGCTGCTGAACGACGAGAACGCGCCCACCGGGAACTCGGCGCTGTAATCGACGGCTCCGCTGGAAGACGTCCACTGGCTCTTGCTGTTGAACGCGCCCACCGTGATGACGTCGAAGGCGTTCCCTGGCTCGGCGATCGTATACGTGGAATCGCCGCCGACAAACTCGGCGCTGCCCGACGTGATCCATCCGTGGAAGGTGCCGCCGCCGGCTGGGCTCGACACGGTCATCGTCCATGCAGCGCCGCTCAGCGCACTGAGGCGAACGACGATCTCCGCATCCCCGTTGAGCGAACTCGGTCCGAACGATGCGTTGTCCACGTAGAGGCTGCCGTGAGGTGTGATGAGCGAACCTGTCGCTCCCGCCGGGACATACAGCGTCTCCCCGCTGGGGGCAACGACCTGGATCGCAAACGAGGAACTCCCGGGATACCACAGTTCCACTTCGGCCGAGACCGATGACGGAACAAGCGAGAACGTTTGAGAGCCTCCGATGCTCAATCTCTGTGATACGTGGATCGTCTCGTCTCCTTCGTTCCCGGCGGAGACGACGATCGCGGCTCCCGATTCCACCGCCAACTCCGAGAGCGCCTGCTCGAACAGGCTGGTGCCGTCGTGCGGACCGGAGTGTCCGCCGAGGCTGAGGTTCACAACCACAGGCTGCCCGCGAGCAGCGGCTTCATCGAGGATGAACTCCACTCCGGCGAGGATGTCGGACGTATAGAACGGCGTCTTCACAACGATCAGATCCGCTTCCGGCGCCACTCCGACCAGACCGGCCGTCGAGGAAGACCCGTCGCCTGCCGCGACTCCCAGTACGTGCGTTCCGTGCCCATCGGTGTCCGACTCCCGGACGATCCCTTCATCGGAGCCGAACCCAAGGCGCAGATCGCGTTCGATATCGGCTTGATCGTAGTGCACGCCGAACAACCCTTCCGTCTGATCCCAGATAGAGACGATGCGGGAACCTTCCTCGAATCCGTCGCCGTCTCGATCGATCCGGAAATCGAGATGGGTGTAGTCGACGCCGGTGTCGACCACCCCGATCAGTACTCCTTCGCCCGTCAACGCCGGCGACGCGAATCGTAACGTGTTCGCGTGAATGGCGATCATGCTGTCATCGAGCGCCGGACGCGCCTTCCACACCGGCTCCACATAGGCCACGTCGCTCGATGCGGCCAGACGCGACAGCTCATCCGTCGAGACGCGCATTCCGGCGACGGTTCCGGCAGCGAATTGGATCGGGATGTCAAGGAACGAACCTCGATCGGCCGTCAACGAGTCCGCGTCGACCGCTTTGACGAGAACGCCGATGCGCAGGGAGCGCCCGAGCAGTCCGTCGAGAACCTCCGAAAGCGGGAGGTGGACCTGCCCGGTGAAGCCGTAGATGGCTGTCTGCTCGAGAAGGTGGAGCCCGGCGAGAGATCCTTCAAGGCCGGACGGAGCGATCGTGCCGTATGTCTCGGTCAGTGAGAGCACGTTGACAAGGTCGGGATGGAGCGTGCCCGCGATGGTTGTCAGGAGAGCGAATACCAGGCAAGAAACGACCGCCGCCGGCAGGAGAAGAAACCTCTTCAGATGGTTCATCAAACCCCCTCGGTTTCGCGCATTGTACCATAGGCCAGGGCTGGTCAGAAAACGGTGCTCCACGGCGGTGACCTTCGCGGCGGAGCCGGGCGCAGGGCTTCGGAGTAATCGGCAGGAACGGCTTGAATGCAGGTCTGGACAACGTTTCATGCTTTACAGGCTTGCGAAGCTGTGGTATCATCGCACGTTCGTAAGAACCTGTCGGGAAGGGGCGTGGGTGGATGGGCGGCGAACCGATGATGACGGCTCAACCGGGCGAGAAGGAGATGTTCGGCCGGTACAAGAAAACGGTGGAGCAAGCGATCGCCCGAGTACCTGTCAAGAACGGTGTGGTCGACATTGACTCCATCTGGATCGAGGCATCGATCCCGTTTGATCTTCTGCGCAAGATCCTCGCCCGAGGCGATCTGGAGCTTCCCGCGAACGTCGAACGGATCAACACGATATCACGTGCACGCATGGGAGAGCGAAGTGGCAGCCGACGACAGAAGAAGCGACGCAGGCGGCATAAAGTTCGGCACTGACGGATGGCGCGGCGTCATTGCGCGGGAGTTCACATTCGCCAACGTCGGACGTGCAGCGGGGGCGATCGCCAAGTACTTGGTTTCGCCGCAGCGCAAGGAACAGGCGGTCTACACGGATTGGCGAACGGAATACCGCCCCGCGTCCAACGGAGTCGTGGTCGGCTACGACCTTCGGTTCCTCTCCAAGGAGTTCGCGTGGCACTTCGCACGATTGCTGCATGATGCCGGAATCCCTGTTGTCGTTGCGGATGCACCGGTCCCCACTCCGGCGATCTCCTACGCGGTGGTCGAGCGGCGTGCGGCTGCGGGGATTATGTTCACCGCCAGCCACAACCCCGCGCAGTACAACGGCCTCAAGGTCAAGGCCGAGTTCGGCGGCTCGGCACCGGCCGGTGTCACACAGGCGATCGAGGGTCTTCTGGAAGGTGAGATCCTCGAGCCCGTTTCATCGGCATCTTCGATCCGGGCAGTGGATCTGCGGACGCCTCTCTTGTCTCAGGAGCGCACGCTGCTCGATCCGGCGCGGAGCCAGGCATCTCCGCTGTTGGT
>CAZKPU010000158.1:0-4003 GCA_964554715.1 uncultured Thermotogae bacterium
TCATATGCGGTGCGCCTTTGCCTGACTTGTCGTTCAGTTGCATCCGCATCCCCTTGCCGCACCCTCCCCGTTCGGCGAACGAGAGGTCGCTTCCGACCATCGAGATCGCTTGAAGCGTGCTGAACAGCTCGCCGCTCATGTTGATATCCCGCACCATTTCACCCAGGCGGCCGTTGTGGATACGGTAACCCCACTGCGCTCCGAACGTGAACTGATCTCCCGTGGTTTGCCCACCCTTGGCACCGACCAAGTAGTAACCGTTCTCGATCGAGGAGATCATGTCGTCGAACGAAGACGTTCCGGGCTCGATGAAGATGTTCGACATGCGGACGATCGGCGTGTGGAGCGAATCGACGGCGCGCATGTTGCCGGAGAGCGGCTCACCGAACGCCGCCGCTGTCTCGCGAGAATGAAGCCTGCCGGTGAGGATGCCTTCCCGGATGAGCTCTGTCCGCCGGCCGCGCACCCCTTCATCATCGACGACGTAACCGCCGGGGCGATCGAGAAGCGCCGGATCATCGGTGACACCGAGGATCGGAAGGCCGAGCTTCGTGCCTCGCGTCAGCCGGTTGCGGAACGCCGGGTTGTGCTGGATCCCGTCCGCCTCCGAGAGATGACCGAACGCCTCGTGGATGAACACCCCGGCCTCACTGGGGTCGAGCACCACAGGGTACAGACCGGCCTCCGCCGGCTCGGCATCAAGAAGTGCCGTGGCCATCGATACTTGCTTGCGCAGTTCGTCATCGCGACCGGCAAGCTTCGAGAACTCGTCATTGCCGCCGAACGCGTACCGGACCTGCTGAACAACGCCGTCTCGCCGGGTGACGATGAAACCGGCGATGTTCACGATCAGCAACTCGTACTCGATCGAGGTTCCCTCAGAGTTGACGAAGGTGCGATGGGAATAGAATTCTTCGTATTGGGAGACCGTTGTTGCGACATGGGGATCGGCGAGAATCAGATCGTTGTAGTGTCGAAGCAACGATTGCTTCTCCTCAAGGGACACCGTTCTCGGATCCGCGGTCGGCGATACAGGGAAGGTTCCCTCCAATCTCGGTGCCGGGGCGAGTTGAAGCGGCTCGCCGCGGTGTTTCGCCGCGAGACGAGCCGACGATACGGCGGAAGCGAGAAGGCCCGCCACCTCTTGAGGATCGGTGAACGACGCGAGCGCCTTGCCGCCGTCTTCATAGGCGCGCAGATGCCCTCCGCTGGTCCTGTAGTCGGCGATCTCCGTGAGTCGAGGACCCTCGAACCGGATGCGGGTCTTGCGGTTCTGCTCGAACCGGATATCCGTGTAGCCTTGACGGGATTCCGATAGAAGACTGGCAAGCTGCTGCCTCATGACACCGTCCTTTCGTTGAAGTGGAAGTCCAGGTAAGGATGCGATATTGCGAGATGAGAAGCCGGCCCGCAAACAGGCGGTTCAGGTGTCCGTGCGGCCGTTACAGCAGGGGTTCGATCTGCCTGGCTCCGACGTCGGTCGGATGTCCCACGTAGCGGATCACGCCACGGCGGTCAAGGATGAAACTGCGGGGGATCGGTTGATCGTCCATCTCGTAGAGGATGGTGATCGGACTGTTTCGCTTCTCGCCCGGCTCCCACACGCTGATGAACCGGTCGAACCCTTCACCGGAGAGGAAGTCGATCGACTCCTGCTCGGTCTCATCCGTGCTCACAAGGACCACGGTCAATCCGTCGGCGCCGTAGGCTTCGACGAGGTTGTCGAGATGAGGGAGCGACTTCTTGCACGGCGTGCACCACGCTCCCCAGAAATCGAGAACCACCACCGAGCCGCGGAGATCGCTGAGCGTCACCTCACCGCCGTCGGTCGTGTGTGCGGTGAAATCGGGAGCCGTCATCCCCGGACTCACGCCAACGGGCGGACCGTCTTCGGATACGGTAATCGTCAGTGTCGCGTCGTCGGTTCGTCCATCTGCGTCGATGAGGGTGAGCACCGCTTCGTGAACGCCACCGGCTTCGTAGGTATGGTGGACGATCGTATACAGGGACGTCGGGGAAACAGGGGCGCTGCCGTCGCCGAAATCGAGGACAGCTTCAAACGGCTCTCCATCGGCGACGACCGAATACGACAGATTGAACCCGATGTCCAACGGAGCGGGCCCGCTGGTGATCGCCGCTGTGAGCGCCGCCTCGGGGGCTGAAGGCCCCAGGCAAGCGGACAGCGCGATCGTCAGCAGAGTCAGTCCCAGCAGCAATCCTCGTACGATGACAACGCTCCTCATGGTGATCGATGTTTCAGTGTACCGGGCGACGTCGGAGTTACGAGTGCAGAGCTGCCCTATCGACCGGACGGATGCGACGTGTTGCGGGGGGGCGCGTGTCTGTTATCGGCTTTGTGGGGTTCCCAAGAGCGGCGTTGACCAGGGAAGTTTGGAGAGGCTCGCGGTTGACCGTTGATCAAGGGATCGAGTAACATCTTCGCGTGATCGGACTATGAACACGAAACTGAAGCGTACCCTTCCTCTTCTGATCTATATTCCCGTGCCCCGCTAGGGGCGTAATCCAAACCGCAATCAAACCCCATATCCATGTGACATTGATGACGGGAACGGTCTTGTTGACTGTCGATGGAACCGGCCGGACCAGAAGAAGGAGCAGGAGCGAGAGATGGAGCGATACGAGAAGCTGGAACGAAACCCGATCAAGCGAGAAGAAGAGATCCTTGCGTTCTGGCGCGAGCACGATGTGTTCGCCCAGTCGCTCGAGGCGACCAAGGACGGGCCGCGGTACGTGTTCTTCGAGGGACCGCCGACCGCCAACGGGCGTCCCCATTTCGGCCACCTCATGCCGAGGGTCTACAAGGACCTGTTCCCGCGCTACAAAACGATGCAGGGGTTCTATGTGGGAAGGAAGGGCGGATGGGACACGCACGGACTTCCGGTAGAGCTTGAAGTCGAAAAGGAGATCGGCGTCGACAGCAAGCCGGAGATCGAAGCGTACGGCGTCGAGAAGTTTGTCGAACGCTGCAAGGCCTCCGTGTGGAAGTACAAGGCTGACTGGGAGCGGATGATCGAGCGGATGGGATTCTGGATCGATCTGGAGAACGCATACGTCACCTATACCGACAACTACATCGAAACCGTCTGGTGGGAGTTGAAGACGATGTTCGATCGCGGACTTCTCTACCAGGGCCACAAGACGTTGCCGTACTGCCCACGGTGCGGGACCGGGCTCTCGTCGCATGAAGTGGCGCAGGGGTACCGCTTGGTGCAGGACCCGTCCGTGACGATCCGCATGCCGATCGTCTCCGATGAGGATGCGCAACTCAAGCTCGAAACCGGCGTTCGGACCTCCCTGCTTGCGTGGACGACGACACCGTGGACCCTGCCGGCCAATGTGGCGGTAGCGGTTTCCAGCAGCTCGTTGTATGTGGAAGTGGAGCAGCAAGGCGAGCGACTGATCGTTGCCAAGGAGCTGGCGGAGAAAGCGCTCGATGGCGAGTTCCGCGTGGTCCGCGAGGTCCGCGGCGAGGAACTGGTCGGACTTCGCTACCAGCCTCCGTATGTCTTGACCGATGCACCGACCGCGTACCGTGCCTATCCGGCGGGGTTTGTCAACATGGAAGACGGAACAGGGATCGTTCACATCGCCTCGGCGTTCGGTGAAGACGACTACCAACTGGGGCAAGAGTTCGATCTGCCGTTCGTGCAGCCGGTCACGCTTGCGGGAACGTTCATCGACGAATCTCCGATCTGCCCCGGTGAATTCGTCAAGGACGCCGATCCGAAGATCATCGACGACCTGCGGCAACGGGACGTCCTCTACCGTCAGGCGAGCTACGAACACGACTATCCGTTCTGCTGGAGATGCGACACGCCGCTCCTCTACTACGCGATGGACTCCTGGTATATCCGCACGACGGCCGTCAAGCAGGAGATGATCGAACAGAACCGTACGATCAACTGGTACCCCGCCCACGTTGGCGAGGGGCGGCTGGGGGACTTTCTCGCCAACCTGAAGGACTGGGCGTTGTCACGCGATC
>CAZKPU010000159.1:0-3940 GCA_964554715.1 uncultured Thermotogae bacterium
GCGGCCGCGAATGGGTCGAGATCGTTGATCCAACGGATGGCGCTGTTGGTCTCGCCGGTTGGTCGATCACCGACACATACCATCAAACCATCGTGTTCATCGATTCCGGCTCGGTGTCCGTGCTCCCCAACAGTTACTACGTCTACTCTTTCGACCAACTCGCGTTGGCCAATGAGGGGAATGCGGCGATCCGCTTGCTTGCGCCCGACGGAGTTCCCGTCGACCAGACACCCGTTCTCCGCGACACGGAGAACGATCCTCGCACATGGCAGCGGTTCGATACGGAGCTTGACCCTCCGTGGAGTGCGCTTTGGGTGCTGCGCGAAGCAACAAGAGGCATCGAAAACGGCCCCCTCCAAGAAAGCGCAACGCCGTCGGATTGAGCCCACTCACTCATACGAGAAACCTTCCGCAACATCGTAGGAAGCCTGTTCGACGAGTTTCGTTCGCTGCCTGCAGGCTTCAGCGAACGTAGACAATCGCTGAGAACGCTTCCAGGATCTCATCCTCCCAAGCTCGCCCGTATTCGAGGTTGAGTTGCGTCGTTCCCGACTTAGCCGCCCGGAATCGAAGAGTGAACGTCCCCGGAGAGCCGCAGACATCCTCTTCATCAGCAACGAACGACATCTCGCCGACTTGCTCCAACACCATCGGATTCGGTGGCTCGATGAACGCCCAGCTTGCTCCCGTACTCGGGTTCCCTCGAAGGCGAACCACAAGCGTATCGCCCGTCTCAAGCTGGATCAGCCGTCCGTCGGCAGATGAATCGATCGTTCGGAACTGCGTGCATCCCGAAAGGGTCACGACAGCGGCAAGAACCGCCAAGGCGATCGGATATCCGACGTGTCTTCCCTGTCTTCGCCTCATGTGCACCACCTCGCCATCATTGTATGGATCGGCTGTTCAGGCCGGAAATGAACACTACCCACTCAGCATCAGCGGACGCTGTTCTCGTCCACGTGACGGACACATGACCCACCTGGCAGGTATGATCATCACCGATGACCCTCCCAACTGAACTCTTGCATGTACGATCCCGCCGGTACATTTGGTGTGCGAGTACAGGGGTCTTCTTCAGCCTCCTTGGCACGAGAGGAAAGCGCGATGAGTGAGACGCTTTCCTCTCGCTTGCTTTTCTGGGAGTTGCCCGTCCGATCCATACGCTGGTAGCCTGTTGCATCCCAGAAGGAGTGCCCCGACTGAGTGAAGAGGAAGGAGGCCATCGTGGACGCAATCGGATCTGTTCCCGGCAAGGATCAACGACACGACGTGCTCCTGCTTGGGCTGTCGACTTGCATCTGGTGCCGGAGAACCCGTGAGTTGCTGGAGGCCGAAGGTATCGGCTTTCGCTACGTGTATTTCGATCTTCTTCAGGGGCAAGACAAGGAAACGTATCTCGAGTTGCTCCGAACCTGGAATCCGCGCGAATCGTACCCAACTGTTGTCATCGACGATCGGTCGTGCGTCATCGGTCACAAGCCGGAAGACCTGAAAGAGGCGCTTGCATGAACGCTTCCGACATCCCCAGAGACCAGGTGCGCGACACCGCCGCCAGGATTCGCAGCGAAGCGGAGGCCTCGGGGTACCGGCTGAATCCGGATGACGCTCTCGTGGAAGCGCTGGTGGAGAGCTTACTCGTCAATGAAGCTCGCTACGGATACTGGGCCTGCCCATGCCGGCTGGCAGACGGTTCGATCGATCGCGACCGGGATATTGTCTGTCCTTGCGACTATCGCGATGAGGATCTGCTGGAGTGGAGTGCCTGCTATTGCGGACTGTACGTTTCTCTGGCGATCGCCAACGGATCCGCCGAATTGCAGCCTGTTCCGGAACGGCGGCCGCCTCTGCACGAGAGGACTTCCAAGAGCGCTGACGCGTCGTCATCCGGCAAAGACACCCTGTGGCGCTGTTCGGTGTGCGGATACCTCTGCGTGCGAGCTCACCCGCCAGAAGTCTGTCCAATCTGCAAGGCAAAGCACGACCGCTTCGTTCCGAGCACTCTTGGCCAACCGTCTCGGCAGGGCGTCCTATGTGCCGATGAGGTTGTGTTCGTTCTTCTCTCCGGCCCGGACGAGTCTTGCCGAGGGGTGCATGCCTTTCTGTGGGCACTCGACCTATCGAACGCGGGATCCAACGTGTGCTTGGTATTCGAGGGTCGATCGCCGGCGTGGCTTCCCCTGCTTGCCGACCCGTTGCATCCGCAGCACCCGCTGTACAACAGACTCAAAGAGAAGAGACTGATCGCCGGCGTGTGCCGGGCATGCGCCGTCGATGCAGGCGTCGAGGAAGCTGTTCGGCAGCAAGGGATCGATCTGCTGGACACCGCGTCGGGACATGCCAGCCTGCAACCGTTCGTCAAGCGCGGAGCCATCGTCGTTGCGTTGTAGTCGCCGGCTTTCCGTCATATGCCAGGGAATCCCCTCGCGGTTCTTGACGCTGAACAGCTGGAGGGAAAGCGTTCATCGGCACCACAGGCTCGGCCCATCGCCGAACGTCATCTACCCGTCGCGCCGATGCGGAGACTTCAGTTCTTGTTCTCTTCGGAAGCCAGATACTGAAGGATCGCCTCGACCACAAGGTAGTTCACCGAGCGATCGCGTTTCTCGCTGAGCGCAAGGAGTCGCTCCACCGGACGCTGTTCCAGCCTTTTCCGCGGAACGTAGACCGACAGTTTGTCAAGGATTTCTTTTCTCCCCATGTTCACACCCCCTAACCCATCTTCTTTCGTCTGAGCTTTCCACAGCGTAGCCTGCGGGCATGAACGGAATGTGTCGCAAATGTGAACGGCATGTGGAATCGATCGGCTTGGCCTTCGAGTGACCGGAATCGGCTCGGAAACCGCAATCGGATTGAGCTGAGCGCGAATCGACATCATCTCTGTCTTGCCTCCCAGCGGAGCCGAGCAGGAAGCATGGCAGCGTCACAAAGGACGGACCGGAGGCCTTGGCAGCCTCCGGTCCGTGATAGATGTCGGGTTCCCGGCACTCGGCATGATGCAACGCCGCCGAGCACTCCCAAGCATCTTCCGTTGCTCCGCACCCTGATGGGAACGCTTGAAGCGCCGGGAACCTCTTTCGTCTTTCCTGCTTCTCGAGTCCTCCTTGGCCTACGGAGCGGTGACCTGGACGACGTCTTCACTCCAGCTCATCCGATCCGTTCCCACGTAGATCCGGTACGTCCCCGGTTCCCAGCCCGTCGTGTCGATCGCATTCACGTACATCCCCGCCTCCGCGTCGTACGGTAGCACGCCGAAGTACGCGAACTCCACCGGTTCCACGCCTTCACGGCATACCGTCACCGTCACCAACGCGTCCGTCACCGCCTCTCCCGTCAGCGGATCTACGATCACCAGCCCCACGTTCAGCGACTCGCCGACCACCACCGACTCCGGCGCCGCTCCACCAGCTCCCGCCGGCATCGCGTACCCTTCCAGCAGCTCGTAGAACTCCTCACACGTCCTCGTCCGCCGCAGCGCCGACTTCACCCGGCCGTGGTTGTATTCGAAGATCAACGCCAGTGCCTGCTCGTTCGTCACCCCGCACCGCGCCACAATCTCCATCACCGTCTTGGCAAACCCTTCCGAGTAGCCGTCCGCCATCAACCCGCCGAACGCCAGCGCTTCCGCCACCGTCATCCCGTAGTCGTCGATGTAGCCGATGATCGTGCAAGACGAGAGTGGCAGCTCCGGATACACATCCACCGATCCGATCGTCTGCGTCACCGGACCGCCGGCGCCCCAGAAGTTGTACGTGGCATCCAGCGTCCCAATCCCGGCGTTCTCCACCGTGCCGTAGATGTCGTTCCAATGAAGCGCCGACAGCGATGCGTCTTTGCCCGGAAGCACCCGAACGTTGGCGTCGATCCGGAAACCGCTCCGCATCTCCCCAAGCAGCACACCTGCGGTGCCGATGTCGATCTGGCCCGTCAGCGTCGTCTCGCA
>CAZKPU010000160.1:0-3916 GCA_964554715.1 uncultured Thermotogae bacterium
TTGTCGATCAGCGGATCAAGACAGTTGATCAGGTAGACACCGGCCTGCGATGCGCCCGTGATCCCGACCGGTGTGGTCAACTCGAGGTTCGGCACATCGGAGATGTAGATTCCGCACGAACCACCGGTGATGGTGACCTGATCGTCGAGAAACACCGGGACGACATCCTCGCAGCGGATGCCGTAGCCCGAAACGTTGATCGACGTGCTGCCCAGTCGAACGTTTCCACCATATACTAGCAGCCCGGTGTTGCTGTCGCGCATCTCCGTGTCGGTGATGGTGACGGTGCCGGTGGCGTTCGTGGCGGTCAGTATGCAGTTGCCCGCCTGTTCGAAGATCGAATGTGAAAGGGTGCCGGTTCCACCGTTCTCGAAGGTGACTCCATGGCCTGCCGAGAATAGAATCTCCTGCCCCGGTAAGCCATTGGCGGTCAACGTACCCTGGATCGTGATCGCGGAACCATACGCACTCTCGTCCCGAATCGTCACCCCCGGCTCAATGGTCAAGGTTCCGCCCTCGGATACCGTGACCGGCGAACGCAGCACGTAGTCCACCCCCGGCAACTGCCGCCACGTCCCGTTCACCGAGCTGATACCCCCATCGACCCGCACGTCGTTGTTCTCATTGCCCGATGCCGGGATGACGCACCCCTCCGCCGGATACGACCCCAGCTTGATGGTCACCGGCCAGGCGTTCTCCAGCCCGGCACCGCCGATCACGTTGCCCGGGCCCAGCAGGAAATCGCCGCAGTTCTCGAAGGAGAGGGCGCCGTAGCTAGCGTTGCCGGTGAGAGTGACGTTGTCGATGGTGGGCAGGGAGCAGTTCTTCAACCAGATGCCGCGCGACGTCGAGTTGCTCACCGTCAGCGGAGTCGTCAGGTTCAGATTCGGAATGTCGTTGAAAAAGATCCCGACCGGATTGTCGGTGATCACCACGTGTTCATCGAGAAACTGCGGCGCCACATCGTCGCAACGGAGTCCATACTGACGATTGTCGCGGAGGGTCACGCTCTGAAGGCGCAGATTGCCACCCAAATTCTGAATGCCGGTACTACAATCGCGAACCGTGACCCCGAACAGCGTGACCGGTTCGACCGTGGCCCCCATCTGGATCCCCGTACCCACATCCTCGATTACGCAGTATTCCAGAGAGCCTGAGCCTCCCGCCGGGAAATGAAGCGCGCCATGCGCGTAGCTACCTCCGTTGGTGAACAGCACCTCGTTGCCGGGATCCCCATCGACGATCAGATGTCCTTCGATCCGCAGTAGGGTGGTCCCGACCGTGAGCACCTCCACCCCCGGACCGATCCTCAGGTAGACGCTGTCGGGCACGGTCACCGTGCCGGTGATGACATGCGGGTTGCCGGCCGCGGTCCAATAGTCGTCTTCCAGCAGCGTCCCGCTGTGATCGGTCGCGCCGGCCGTTCCGGCACCAAGAAAGAGTGTAAAAACGATGACCCAAAGGATTCGGTACGCTGCTGTATTCATAATGCCCTCCAAAAAACGTGGTCGACTATCCTGCTTCATCCGACCCTCAACGAACCAGCGTCAGCTTCCGCGTCATCACCCCTTCGTCCGACTCGATGCGGCTGAAGTACACGCCCGACGGCATGGCCCGGCCGCGGTCATCGCAGCCACGCCACGTCCGTTCGTACTTCCCGGCCGCCATTTGCTCGTTCACCAACGTGGCGACCACTCGCCCCGCAATGTCGAGGATGGTCAGCCGCACCTGGGATGGCTTGGTCGTATCGAATCGAATCAGCGTCATGGGGTTGAAGGGATTGGGCGCGGCCTGGGCCAGGGCGAACTTCTCGGGGAGCGCGACCACGGGATCGCCCGGGTCGACGGCCGAGACGCCCACGACTTCATGATCGGCATTCAGGTATGGGGTGAAATCGACCAGGCCGTAAGACGAATTATCGTTGCCGTCGTAGATGGCTGCGGCGATCTCTTCGGGATCGGTCGTGCCCCACCAGACGTAAGGGGCGGCCAGGTCGTTCCGATAATTGCGCAAAGCGCGGCCGTTTCCGCTGCCGCCGTTGTCCAGTATTTCGTTCCACTGGTCGACGCTTTCGCCGAAGACGACCGTACCGGTGCCGTCCAGAAATATGCCGTACACGCTATTTCCCGTGATGCGCGTGCGCTGCAGCGTGACGGTCCCGTTGGTGATGTTGACGCCGTGACTGCCGTTGCTGACGGTGCAGTCGGTGAGAGTGACCGTGCCGGCGTTCGCAAAGATGCCGGTGTTCCCGTTGGTCACAGTGCAATGGGTGAGACTGACTGGGCCATTACCGGCTTGACGAATCGCCCAGTTCGCATCTTCGATACGACAATCCACAAACTCGGCGGAGCCATCGTGGTAGAAGACAAGGCCGCCCCATTCCGCCCCGTCCTGGCCGGTGAAACGGATCGGTTGTTCCGGCGTGCCGGTGGCATTCAAAGTGCCGTACACCGTCAACGACGAGTTGGAGGCTCTACCCCGAACACTCACCCCCGGCTCGATGGTCACCGTGGTGTTGGCGCCGATTATCATCCCTTGCAGATGGTAATCGAGCCCCGGAAACAGCCGCCAGGTTCCACTTTGGTCGCCCCCGCTACCGGTAATCAGGATTCCGATATTGACGTTGCCGGTCACGGGGATCACGCAATCCGCGGCGGGATAGGCTCCGCGCGAGATCGCGAGAGGCCACGAGTTCTCCTGCCCGGGACCGCCGATCACATTGCCCGCGCCAAGGAGGAAATCCCCGCAACCTCTAACATAGATGGCCCCTTCATCGGCCAAGTTTCCGGTCAACACCAGGTTGTCGATGGTCGGCGTGTCGCATTCGTACAGAGAGACTCCGGCTTCCGTGCATCCACGCACCGTGAGCGGAGAGTCGAAGATCAGGCCGTCGACATAGCGCACATCGACGCCAGTGCCGCAATTCTCGACGATCACGTGTTCGTCCAGGAAGACCGGGGCCGTGCGGTCGCAACGCATCCCGTAATCACAGTCCGAAATCGTCGTGGAACCGATCTGGACCGTGCCGTCACTGGTCTGAATACCGTACTCGCAATCCCGCACGACGGTGTTCATCAGGTGAACGGTGCCCGTATCCTCCAGCAGGATTCCGTCAGAAGCCTGCTCAATGAGACAGTGGGCCAACGCGATCGATCCGGCATCCGTGCACTTCAGACCGTCCCAGCTATTCTCGCCATGTGAGGTGAAAACGATCTCCTGTCCAGGCAATCCATCAGCAAAGAGTTCTCCCTGCACTTCCAGGTCGGCATAGTAGTTCCCGAACCGCACGTTGACTCCCGGCTCGATGGTCAGAGATGTTCCCGCCCCGATGATCTGAGATAAGCCGTCCACGACGTAGTCCAGGTTCGCGAACTTGCGCCAGATTCCGCTGCGGGTGCTCGTCCCGTTGTAGACCCTGATGTCGTTGTTCGTATTGCCCGTGGTCGGGATGATGCAGTCGGCCGTCGGATACGACCCCATGCTGATGGTAATCGGCCACGAGTTCTCCTGGCCCTCGCCGCCGATGACGTTGCCGGCGCCCAGGGTGACCTCCCCGCAACGATCGAAGTGGATGGCTCCGTAGATACCGGTGCAGCCGGTCACGGTGAGGTTATCTATCGTAGGATCGGGGCATCGGTCGACCAGCACACCTCTGGTACCGGCGCCGGACACCAACACGGCGTCGGAAAAGTTCAGATCTTCGATGGAGTATAGTCTCATGCCATAGTTGCAGTTCTCGATGACGACGTTCTCGTCAAGAAGGACCGGCGGAGTCGTTTGAAACGACATTCCATACGTTGACATCTCCAGGATATCGGTGCTCCCGATCCGGACGATGCCGCCGCTTCCGTAGACGCCGTTCCCTCCGTCACGCAGAACGCAATCCGTGATGGTGACGGTCCCGGTGCCCTGCAGG
>CAZKPU010000161.1:0-3900 GCA_964554715.1 uncultured Thermotogae bacterium
CGACGGATTTCCTTGGAGCAAGCGATAGCGCTGAAAGGACGATCCGCATCGTTCCCGCTCCATAAGCAGTGCCGATCAGACCTAGCTTTGGGCCTATGAACACAGGCGACCCGGCCATCCGGCGGGGTCGCCTGTCCGTTGTGTAACGTGGATCACCGTCCGCTTCCGACAAGCCCGGTGACGGTTGGCGAAGGTGGGGAGCTGTCGGTAGACTCAAAGGGATCATGCGAAAACTTCTGGTGGTGGTGTACGGACTGATCGCGGTCGCCGGGCTGGCCGGATGCTTTCTGCTCAACGCCGATCCGGTGGCGAACTTTTCGACCAGCCCGCTTTTCGGGGACTCGCCGCTGCTGGTGCGGTTCGACGCATCGGGTTCGGCGGACCCCAACGGAGAGATCGTCGAGTACCAGTGGGATTTCGGGGACGGCTCGGCGGTGGAAGCAACGACCGAGCCTGAGACGACGCACGTGTTCGCGCCGACGACCGACACCAGCTACATCGTGACGCTGGTCGTGGTCGATGATGCCGGAGCCACCGGTACTCGCCAGCAGAGCATTAACGTGTATGGCGTTGCCGATCCCAACAACAACCCGCCGACGGCACGGTTCACTTTCGATCCCACGTACGGCGACAACCCGCTGATCGTCGAGTTCGACGCCGGACTCTCGAGTGACGTGGACGGAGACATCGAGATCTACTCGTGGGACTTTGGCGACACATCCACCGGCTCGGGCGAGACGATCACCCACACGTTCAGCGCACGCATCACCACGAACTTCGTCGTGATCCTCACGGTGTACGACGAAGACGGTGAGGCATCAAGCACCACCGGCGTGGTCACCGTGTACGTGAGCGATGACGTCGCCACCGACGGTCCGACGGCGCAGTTTGCCATCGAAGAGATCGAGGTGGTGTACGAGTCGCTGGATCTGCCGTCGATCCCCTCTCTGTTTGACGTTACGCTCGATCCGGTTGGATCCACCGCTGCGCCGGGACACGAGATCGAATACTGGGTGTGGACCTTCGGCGACGGCGAATCGGCGACACTCGACTTCGAGGCGCCGATCACGCACACCTACAGCTCGGCGCTTCCCAGCCGAAGCTACGTCGCCACGCTGATGCTGATCGATGATCAAGGGCTGACCGACTCGATCAGCCGCAACGTGACCGTGACGCAGCCGTAGGCGCGGGCCACTGCCCTCGCAGCGCGTAGCTCGTAGCCTGTGGCGTGTGGGAAACGGGCAAGCCACGACCAGGAGGACACTGTAGCGTCGGCCTGATGCGGAATGCTCATCTGTGTTGCATTCCGCTCCTCATGGCCGACGGCCGTTTCACGGACGAGAGACTCGCGGAAGCACGGGGTCAGACCTTGATTCTTAGGATCCTCAAGGTAGGGACGGATGAGCACCCTAAGAATCAACGTCAGACCCCGAAAGGACCCGAACAGCGTCGCCCACGAAGCACAAGATCGTCGATCTTGCTGTCCCGACGCTACGTCCGTTCACGATTAACGTCGGCCACAAAGGGGGCGCAACATCGAGCGCCGATATTGCTATCCCGACGCTACTCCCTTTCTGGCTATCGGGAGCCGTTCTCACGCGCCACAAGCCAAGGGCTGCAGTCTCGCGATTACCCGCAACTATCGCAGCCGATGATGTCCGCGTACACCGTCTTGGAATTGGATGCGCCGTCATCGTCGGTGACGGTTAGAACGATCGCAGCCTTGTATCCGCTGCCCTGCGCGGTTGTATAGACATGTTGAACGACCTCGCCCACGCCGGTGGTTCCATCCCCGAAGTCCCAGCGGTACTCGACGATCGTCCCGTCGGGGTCGTAGGAAGCGGACGCATTGAACGTGGCCGCCTGGTTGGTGGGGATCTTGTAGGGGTTGGTGAACGAAGGAACCGGGACTCGATTCAGTGCCTCGACGTTTATCGCTTCTGTGTCGACAGCGCCGTTCGAATCTGTGACGGTGAGCTTCACGCGGTACACGCCGTTGTCCGTATAGGTGTGGCTGGCGTTTGAGGCGTCGGCGGTTTCCCCGTCGCCAAAGTCCCAATGATAGTCGGTGATGATCCCGTCGGGGCTCGATGAGTCGGTGCCGCTGAACTGAATCACCAGCGGCGGATACCCGCTGTCCTTCGAGACGGAGATTACGGCACGAGGTCCCGATGCAACAAAACAACCTGTAACCGAAGCGATAAGCGTAAAGGCGGCTATCAAAGCAAGAATCAATCGACGTTTCATCGGTTTCCTCCCGGAGCGTCCGTTTCCGGAAGCGATTCTACGGCAACGAAGCCGCCGGTGCACGATCTCTGGTCAAGACTGGGGGAATTGACGGATCCGTAGGAGACGGGCACAATGCTTAGGTGACGGCCATGAAGGGGGAGCCTGAAGCCAACGATGGGGAGTGGTTGATCAGAGGGGGACGATGAGCATGGAGAACACCGCGCAACCGATTCCGGCAAAGGACGATTGGGTCTTGAAGGAGACGCCTGGGGCAAGACGACGGCGGATGTTCCGACGCGTCGTGACCTTCGGCCTTGCTGTGGGTCTGTCCGCATGGATGTCGCTACCGGCCTGGACGCAGCTCGATTCGCCGTGGGAGTGGGGGCCGATCGCTTGGGCGCTGGAAACGACGGCAGCGACCGTCTCTTGGAGCACATCGCGGTCTGCGGAAGCGGATCTTGTGTATGGAGAAGCGCAGTACTACGATGCCACCGGCCTGTGGCAGCAGACGCTCTCGTTCGGCGAGTACGGAGGGTTGGCCGAAGTCCGGCTCGACGGACTGCTTCCCGCCACGACGTACCGCTATCAGGTCACGATCTACGAAGGAGATGCTGTCTACTCCTCCGATGTGCGCAGCTTCACCACGACTAACCCGGACGTGCGTTCGGGTCAGATCCTTGTATACGGGAATACGCTCGGCGGCGGCGAATGGCATCGCTGGCTGATCCAGCGTATTGCATCGTTGGCAGCGACGCGCAACGCGGAGTGGCTTGTCAATGTGGGCGGGGTTGTGCACGAAGCCACAGAGGATGCCTACGGGGGGCTCCTGGACGATGTCGCAGCGGCGTCTGCGACATCGTCGTTTGCGTATGCAGCGGTGCGCGGCGACGTAGAGGCGCTCAACGACCTGTACTATGACTTCTTCGCACTACCCACGGGCGGTGGAACGTTCGACGAGCAATGGTGGTCTCTCGATATCGGCCCGGTGCATCTCACAGCGATCGATGCGTCGGTGCTGACGGGGGACGGCAGCTGGCCGGCGGATGCCGGGATTGTCGATGAGCAGCTGCGATGGCTGGAGTCCGACTTGGCGCAGAGCAACGGATTGTTCAACGTGGTTCTGCTTGCCGAGCCGATCATCGCATCGTGCCTGCCGGACGGACAGAACGAAACGCTCCGTTCCTTGCTGGAGGGTATCTTCCGCGCGGGAAACGTCCGTATTGTGATCTCGGGAGGGGTCGGCTACTACGAGCACAGCTATGCCCGCGGGATTCACTACGTGGTGACCGGGGGCGGCGGCGGGTACCTGCTGGACAGCTGTGCTTGGCAGAGCCCGGCGTTGGTGGTTCAACGGTTCGGATCGCTCCATGTGTTGCGCTTGACGATCGCCGACGATGCACTGCGGATGGAGGCAATCCCCGTTGGCACAGTGTACGAGGAAGGGGCCGATGCGTTGGGCAACCCGAGGCTGGTGCTTCATGCGGTGCCCGACGGCCAGGCGTTTGACTCGTTGACGTTGCGTGGACCGTAGCCCAAGGAGAACCACGGGAACAAAGAGCCCCACCAACATCGTTGATGGGGCTTCTCTTGCTCTGGTCGGGACGCCCGGATTTGAACCGGGGACCTCTTGCGCCCCATGCAAGCACGCTACCAGGCTGCGCCACGTCCCGA
>CAZKPU010000162.1:0-3783 GCA_964554715.1 uncultured Thermotogae bacterium
GCGAGCAGACCTCTCTTGAAGGAGAGATCCGCGTGGTGATGGAGCGGTTCTTGGCCACCGAATCGTCCGTGAGTGGCGGTGTTGCCGCAGGGCTTCAGGTTCATGGGGACACGGGGATCATGACCGCCGTGATGCCGCAGATGTTCGGCTCGCTTCTGGGTTGGGGGTTGCTGGATATCTACGTCAACGGTGAACTGCTGTACGAGGACGTTGCCGGGCATTTCATGGTGACGGAACGAGTTCGCCGGAGCGAGGAAGAGGGCTACGAGATTCTTCGTGCCTCCGACGGAGCGATCTACAGCCCGGCGTTGGAGGACAAGACCGGCTTCGAATTCGGCCAGGATCTCGAGCTTCACCTTTGGGCGGCGACGACGATCGGCTCGATCGAGAGCGGGCTGGAAGAGGAGATCTTCCTTCATCTGAACTTCCTGATCGAGCAGATCCAAGAGGTCGCGCTGGCGGAGGCGATTGAGCCCGATGAGCCGGAAGGCGAAGGCCCTTCCGACAAGGAGAAAGGCAACAACGGACTCGGAAACGGTGTCGATCCTCAACCGCCCGGCAACCCGAAGCCGAACGACGACGAGGATAGCGTGGCAAACGGCAAAGGGAAGAACAAGTAGTCCGATGGATGCGGCCGGTTGAGGCCATCAACAGGCCGTAAGACGAGAAAGCGGGAGCGAGGTTGAAGCAGGCGGGACGTCCGAACGGGCGTCCCGCTTGCTTGGTATAGGATTGACGGATAGGAACCATCTGTCCTATGCTGAGCTTGGTTATTGCGTTGTATAGGAAGAGGTATGCAGGGAAGGAGGACGCATGAAGAAGCAAGTTGTACGGCGAGTGGCGACGTTTGTTGCTCTGGCGGTTGCGTTGGGGATGGTTCTTTCGGGTTGTACGTGGTTCGGCCCGAGGGATGCGGCGCTCGATCCGATGGCTGCCGACCCGATGGAGCAGATCGAAGTTGTCATCGAGGGCGAACTGACCGATGCGATGGTTGCCGAGCTTGCCGCGTACGGGCAGATCACTCACGAGCTTCGCTATGCAGGCGGCGTGGCGATGGTCGTTCGCGGCTCGAAGCTCGCCGAACTCGCCGGGCTGCCGTTTGTGCGTGATGTCGGGTATCAGGCGATCCGGACGGCGCATGACATCGCCGCCGATGGCATCAGCACGTGGGATCTGGACATGATCAATGTCACGGAACTGGATGCGGAGCCGATTCGGCAGGTGGGATACGACGGCACAGGGGTCTACGTGGCCGTTCTTGACACGGGTCTGGTGATGAATTGGCGGGAGTACTTCCCCGAAGAGCGGATCGCCGTTGACCTGGCGAGGGTGTTCCAGAGCGGTGCGAACGAGAACTCCGCTGTCACCAGCCCGGTTCACCTATGGGAGCACGACACAGAGTCACACGGAACGCACGTGACGAGCACCATCCTCGGGTATACCGTGCACACCGTCAACGGAGACTATGACGTGAACGGCGTTGCTCCCGCTGCGACCGTGATCCCTGTCAAAGTCCTGAGCAACACGGGATCCGGCTGGTCGGGCGGGATCGCCGCGGGGATCGAATACGTCGGATACCTCAAAGAAAGCGGTGCGCTGGGTGCGTCCCCCGCGGTGATCAACATGAGCCTTGGCGGACCCGATCTCTCCGACCTGGAAAAAGCTGCCATCGATTACGCCATTTCGCAGGGCGTGGTCGTTGTGGCGTCTGCAGGCAATGAGGGCCTTGCCGGAATGGGCTATCCCGGGGCGTACGAACCGGTGATCAGCGTAGGAGCTGTCGGGTGGATCCACGAATGGGAGACGGAAGAGGATGCGCCTCCCTGGTGGAAGTGGGACGTGGCCGATCCAACACTGGCGTCGGATGCGTACGTTTGTGACTTCAGCAGCCGCGAGCTTTCCGGGCAGGATCTCGACGTTCTCGCTCCGGGTAGCTGGATTGTCGGACCCTACCTCGGATCCGGCGCGGCTTCGCCGCCGATCTGGTCGCAGGGACAGCCCGGCCAGTACTACTACTTGGGTGGGACGAGCATGGCCGCGCCACATGTGACGGGACTCGTTGCCCTCATGCTCCAAGCGAATCCGACGCTTGGCGGATATGCATCCGAGGTCGAGGGCATTCTTGAAGACACCGCACTTGTGATCGCCCCGGGCTCTGCGTGGGTGATCGATCCGTCGCTTGGTCTGGTGGAGTTCACGTGGGGGGCAGATGCCACCGGCTCCGGACTCGTGCTAGCGGAGACGGCCTTGGCTGGGGCCGTGGGGTGGAGTCCGACTCCCTAAACAGCGAAGACAGCATACGCAAGAGAAAGATCGTGCGGCCTGCCACGACGGCAGGCCGCGTTTCTCTCCCGGATGACCTGCGAACGGGCGACTCAGTCATCTGGTGCGGTAACCTCTTCCAGCAGACGGTCGATCCAGGGAAGGATGGAGTCTTCTTCTGCTTCCCCTTCGACGGATCCCTCTCCGGGGGGTGACGTTTCATCCCGGACCTGCGGGACCTCGATTCCGAATGCTTCCCGCACGGATTGCTCGATGAGATCCGTGGCGGCTTCTTGGGCCGCGTTCCGGAGCTGCTCGTACTCTCCCGACAGCGCGGCTTCCGGAAGTCCACCCAGTGCGTCGATCTCCAAGCCGAGCCGCTCGGCGGCAGCGAGCGCTTCCCTCTGGCCGATCATCAGCAACCCTTCGCGGGCGATCTCCATCAGCGGAGCCTCCCAATCCGGCTTCGGCAAAACCGAGTCCGGATCATCGGCGACGGCGAACCCGATGACGATCGGAACCTCTGCCGCATAGCGGTTGAGTCCGTCGATCATCTGCACGGCAAGATCCTCGGGAAGACCGAACAGGGTGGATCCGTTCGGCAGGGATACATGCAGGTCTTCGAGAACGAGTTGAGCGGAGCCGCTCGTTCCGGTCTCATCGGAAATCAGCTGCGCTTCCAACGACGCCTTCCCCGAGTCGATCGTTACGGCCAGCGTTGTGGCATACGCGTTGGCAAGAGGCACAAGATCTACGTGATCAACGGCAATCGTGTACGTCTTCCGACGGCGGGTGATGTCCTCCTCTTGCGTGAACACGGCTTCCAGCGAGAACCCGCTCGAAGGGTCGTGGTCGAATTGCCCATGAAGCCGAAGCCCGACCGGGTTCCGATTCAAAGCCGAAGGAAGGGCAACGTTCTCCAATTCCACTTCCAGCAGTGTGACCGACGGAAGCCCCCCATCGGTGCTGCGACGATCCTCGAAGCTTAGGGCAACGCGTCCGATTTCCAGCCTCTCGATGGCGAACGCCGGGCGGAACGGCTCAAAGCTTCGTCCGCCTGCGAAACGTGCGAGGGGATCCTCACGGGAAGGAAGAGTTCGGGGTCTCGACAGCGCGTCGAGGAAGCGACCTAGGAGCTCCACCCAATCCACATCATCGGCGTGCTCGGCCGCCCACGCGAGATAGGCTTTCGCATCCCATCCGCTCTGGAAGTTGTCGATGTTCAGGGATCCGTCTTCTTCTCTTTCTACATGCAGAGCTGCATCATCGATGACAAGAGCGTTGAATACCACGCGCTGGCTCACGAGTTGGGGCATCGCCACATCCAGCATCAGGCGCGGGATCTCCAGCACGTTGAACTCGGGTCGCTCCGGATCCCGCACCGTCAGGTCGTCCAGAGCGAGCCTACCCGAAAACAGCGAGAACGAACTATCGGCAACTTCGACCTCGCTTCCGACCACCCAGGAAGCGGTCGAGGTGGCGACACCTCCGGCAAACCACGGGACGATCAGTGCCGCCAGC
>CAZKPU010000163.1:0-2005 GCA_964554715.1 uncultured Thermotogae bacterium
ATCAACGATCAGTAGGCCGTCCACACGGAATACGATTGGTTGATGGTGGGATGGGTTGGGAGAGATGGCGACCTGTGCGTCTCCTGCCGCAAGCTGGGGTGGCCCCGGGGGAATCATTGCTGCGGGCGGAGCCGTCCAGAAGAGCATCGGCGGCGTTGAGGTGAGTTCCCGGAAGTGGAGGACCACATCGGGCTCGTGAGCGTAGACCCAATAGCCGTTCCACGGCAGCAGAACGTCTACTTGGGTGTAGCTTCCATCTGCGGCCGCCCCGATACAGAGGTCCTCGATGACACTGCGAGAAGCCGCTTCGGTTAACGACCATGTGAGGCGGTCGTGCTCGACGCTTGTCTGGTCCCAGGCGGCGGCAAACGGTGTTCCGATCAGATGCCAACCGCTTCTTTGCAGGCGGATCGCGAAGCTCCCGTCCAGGGGAAGGCCGGTGATGCTAAGCTCAAACGGCTCTGCGACGTACATCCAATACCCCACGCCCAGCGCAAACGAGTCCGCTTGGATGTACTCGCCGGAATATCGGAAGAGCTGGAAGGGGGCCGACGCCGGTTGGAACCCGGACATCGGCTGGAATGCCGTCTCAGCGGGCTGGAGCGGGACGGAGACAAGCTGCCACCCAGTAAGAAAGAGCCTTGTTTCGAGATGGTCGCACTCTTCCACGATGACCGTGACACGATCCATCAGGGATGCCCCGTAGTCATCGGTCACCGTCAATACAAGCGTGTATCTTCCCGGCAGATCGGGGGTGAAGCAGGGAAACTCCGTATCGAACCCTTCGATCGTCTCCAACACTCGGCTGCCACGAGGGATATCCAACACGGCTCGGCCGTTCTCGTAGTGATGGATGGCAAACGTCCAGCCGAACCGCAGCGTCTCTCTTGGCTGATGCCGATACATCGGAGAGACATCCGCAGAACCGGGGAAGTTCAGCGGCAGATCCTCATCGGGGTCGTACGAAGCCGAACCGTCAAGGCAGATGCGCTGCCCGACACAACCGACCTGATCCGCACCCGCGTTGGGGATCGGGTTGTTGTTGTAGCATCCGCTGGAGGCTCCGCCCCCGCCTCCTCCGCCCCCGTCCCCGTTCTGTTGTCCCTGCAGCGTGTTGGTGAACGAAACGGTCTTTGCGTCGCTGGGACCGATGTTGATGACGATGCTTGTGGCGGCGGCGTTGCCGTCGCTTCCTGCATCGACAAACGGGTCGTACCCCGGAGGACCGCTTTCGGCCACGGTGTAATCTCCGGGATCGAGAAGGGTATACGTGTACGAGCCACCATCGCCGAGGGTCTGCGGATCGCCTCCGTCAAGCGTGATCGTCCACGTCGAGGCGTCGTCGGGAACTACGTCCTTGGTCACCGTAATCGAACCGAACTCCTCCTGCTGGGTCTGCTCGTTGGTGAAGACAACCAGAGCCGACTGGTTTGCCCCGACGGTGATCTCCACCTGGTTGTCACCGGCTTGGTACGTGTCGTGGAACGAGCCGGAGCTGCCGAAGCGGACCGATGCATCGCCGCTCGATTGGTCGATGCTGAGGATCGACCAACCCGCCAGCGCTTGCTCGGTGAATACGTAGGTTCCCGGCGTCACGGAGCCGAAAACTTCCGTACCGCCGTTGCCCAAATCGAACGTCGTCTGTCCGCCGATATCATCGTGGTTGAACGTGAATTGTTCGGCGGTGGACGTGAGTGTCACCTTCTGGATCGTGATCGCTCCGGGAAGCTGGCGGTTCCCGAGGCTGACCGACGGACTTCCGTCTGCAGTCAGCGTCACCTCAACGCACGGCGGGGACGTTCCGGGATCGGTATTCTCCCAACCGGCCTGAAGGACCTCTCCCACATAGTAGGCTCCCGGAGCGAGGCTGCTAAAGGTGACGTTCCCGGAGGCGTCGGTGACGGCGGATGCGATCGGCGTGTCCAAACAGCCGGATGCGGTATGCAGGTTGATCGTCCATCCTGCGAGTGACGGCTCCGCATTGTCGGATCCGTTTCCATTGAGG
>CAZKPU010000163.1:2105-3759 GCA_964554715.1 uncultured Thermotogae bacterium
GGCAGCCGGAGTCGGAGTGCAACGAGATCGTCCATCCTGCGAGTGACGGCTCCGTATCGTCGGACCCGTTTCCATTGATGTCATTGTACTTGTGAACGGAGATCGAGCCGGGGATCTGTTGGTTGCCGAGGTCGACCGATGGCGAGCCACCGGGCGTGAGCGTGACCTGGACGCAGGGAGCGGTCGATCCGGATCCCGGGTCGGTGTTCTGCCAGCCGGCCTGAAGCGTTTCGCTGACGTAGTAGGTGCCTGGCGTTAGGCTGCTGAAGGTGACGTTCCCGGAGGAGTCGGTCGTGCCCGAAGCGATGGCAGTTGTCTGGCAGCCGGAGTCGGAGTGCAACGAGATCGTCCATCCTGCGAGTGACGGCTCCGTTTCGTTGGACCCGTTTCCATTGATGTCATTGTACTTGTGAACGGAGATCGAGCCTGGCTGCTCGGCGTTCCCGAACACGACAGGGCTCTGAGATCCTTCCGTGATCGTCACGGAAACACACGGCGGATCGGAGCCTGGCTGCGTGTTGGTCCAGCCGGACGGGAGCTGCTCGGTGACGTAGTAGGTACCAACAGGAAGCTCGAAGGTGATCGTGCCGTCCGCGGCGGTGGTGCCCGAGGCAACCAACGTGTTCGATCCGCCGCATCCGCTTCCCTGGTACACCTCGATCGTCCATCCGGCAAGCGCCGGCTCGAGCGATGGAGAGGTATCCCGCACACCGTTTCGGTTGAGATCTTCGTACTTCGTCACCGAGATCGTTCCGGAGTCGATGGAGTTTTCGAATGTGATGACGGCGAAATCCGATGCTTCATCGATGACGACCTGCACACCATCGTCCCCGCCGCCGCCGCGGTTGGGATTGAAGCTTGAGAACGTGTAGTTGGATCCCGAGCCGAACGTGACATCTGCTGTCCCGGCCACGGAGATGTTGTCCAGGCTCCATCCGGCGGGAAGAGAATTCTCGTAGATGATATAGGTGCCGTTTGCGACATCGTTGAACGTCTGGCTGTTGCTGGCAGAGCCATCATCGATCAGTGTGAATGCGGATGGAGACAACGCCGCGGAGGAGAAACCAAACGAGGCCGGATAGTCTGGCGTGGCGTCCTTGATGACAAGAATGTCGCCGCCCGTAATGGCCGGGATGTCGGGCGTGGTGCCGTTGCACTTGGATCCCGGTGTGTAGTCCGTGCAGTCTCCCTCGCAGGTTTGGTTGTTGGGCGACCACGCGATGTAGATGTCGGCGACCGAGACTCCCGTGCCGTCCAAGCAATCGACGTTGGCGATGGTCAGGTCGTGGATGCCTCCGGCCAGGTAGTCTTCCGTGAGTACGACCGACTCCGCCTGTGGTGTGCCTCCGGTGTCCGTGTATTCGACGGTCAAGCTGAAGACCACGCAGTAGCTGTTCTGCCGTTTTGCCTGGATCAGCAGGTGAACATCACATCCGCTTGCCGCTTCGGCAAGATACGCGCCCAGGACCTCCACATCCTTGGCGGTGCAGCCGGTCAAACACTCAGGCCATGTCTGAGCCAAGCTTGCTGCTGTGGTGAGAACGACCAGGATGACCACAACGGCAGCAACCATCAAGCGTCGCAACATCGGTTTCTCCTCCCTCTGTTTCCCGGCGACCAGGGGCCGAGTTCTGGTCGACCTCAGCGCGCAGCT
>CAZKPU010000164.1:0-3736 GCA_964554715.1 uncultured Thermotogae bacterium
GCCAAGTTGCCGGGCGATGTCCGCGGGAGCCTGCCCTTCCAGCGTGAACGAGACAACGGGCATCCGCTCGTCAAAACGGGCATGATCGGTGATCCCGTAGATGCGGACGCCACGAACCGATTGCAGACCGCCCATGAGGCGCTCAGCAAGCTCCATCTCGTACCGACGGATGACCGCCATTCCCGCCACGACCGCCGTTCGCCGGGATGCGCTCGCACCGGCTTCGCCGAATCGCCGTCCGACGGAGGCGATATAGTCAACGGCCGCCGTCGCCCCGGCCATCCCTTCGAAGTTCGGGGTGCCTGTCTCGAACTTGTCGGGCGGTGCATCGTCGGCCGGGATGACCTTGTACGCGTCCAGCTCATCAAGCAACAGATAGCGCCCCCACAGCACGCCTAGGTGCGGGCCGAAGAACTTGTATGCCGAGCAAGCCAGGAAGTCGATCCCAAGCGCCTGAACGTCGATCGCGGCATGCGGGGCGTACTGGACGGCGTCGACATAGATCCATGCGCCAACGTCGTGAGCCCAACGGGCGATCTGTGCGATATCGTTGATCGTACCCACGGCGTTGGACGCCGCTCCTACGGCGACGACCTTCGTCTTCGGCCCGATCGTCGCACGCATGCCGTCCATGTCCAGGGTGCAGTCTGTGGGATCGAAGTCGATCCTGCGAATCACAACGCCCCGTTCCTCCAGCGCGACCCACGGCGCAACGTTGGCGTCGTGATCGAGACGGGTAACGATGATCTCGTCTCCGGCGGACAGCGTCCTGCCGATCGCCCGGCTCAGGTTGAACGTCAACGCGGTCATGCTCGCGCCGAAGACGATCTCGTCCGGACGGCTGGCGTGGACAAGATCGGCCATGGCAGTCCTCGCCGCCGACACCGTTTCGTCGGTCCGGCGCGAGAACTCGAACGCACCGTGCGAATTACTGTTGGCTTCGGTGTAGTAGCGAGCGACCGCATCGATCACCGTTCCGTGCACCTGTGTCCCGCCCGGGCCGTCGAAGAACGCGATCGGCCGGCCGTCGAACGTCTGCCCCAACGCGGGAAACTCCCGCCTCAGCTCCATCACGTTCTCGTGTGTCAGTGGCATCGTCCCTCCCTGAGTCTTGCTCCATTCTAATCACGATCGGAAGCGAACAGTGCGGAGAACTCGCAAGCAAGCTATGCAAGCAGCCACAGCAAGAGACTTGTGACCCCGAGTGCGCCGATCGTGGTCATCAGGACGACCGAAGCCGTGAGTTCGCTGCGCCGTCCGAACTGGAGCGACAAGACCAAGGCGTTGACGGCGGTCGGCGCGCTTGCCTGCAGGATCACCACGGAACGCAGCAATCCGTCGAAACCAAGGATCGCAGTCAGCCCCCACGCCAACAACGGCGGAATGATGAGCTTGGCAAGCGAGATGGGAACAGCCTGCCGTAACAGATTGCCAACGCGAACTCGCGACAAGGCCATTCCGAGCAGCAGAAGCTGGACGGGGATCGTTGCTCCGGCCACAAGCTCAATCGGCCGGGCCAAGGTCTCGGGAAGCTCCCAACCCAACAGCCGCACGATGAGCGCCAGCGCCAACGCATACAACCACGGAACCTTGAGAATCGTCAGCACGAGCTGTCGTTTCTTCATGCTCCTGTGCCAACTGGCGATCCCCACGCCACCGATCACCTGATACAGCAGATGGGAGACCATGTACAGGACACCCAGCGTGAATCCGGCGTCGCCGAATGCGAACAGGAGAATGGCCAGGCCGTAGTTGCCGCAGTTGTTCATCGTCAGCGACAGGAGCGCCGACGCCCTTGTGTTTTCGTCCCATCCCGTTCGCCGCACGCCAACGGCCCCGATCAGCAACAGCAGTCCATGCATGATCAACACGAACAGCGCCACGGCCCCAAGGTCGGTCATCGATACCGAGCGGTTGAGCATCGAATGGAAGATGAGCGCCGGCGTCAGCACGTAGAACGAGAGCTGCGTCAGCGGCTTCTCATCAACATGTGTCAGCCGGGCAAACAGGAAACCCGTGCCGGCGACAAGAACGACTGGAAGGATGACATTAAGGAGAACCATCGTGAGCTCGATCCGAAGACTACCCCGCCGTATGCGCCGGCGCAACGACAACGATCACCCGAGCGCGTAACCGCGCCCGCCGCCACGAGTGTGTATACGCTGGAAGCGTGTGGGGAGAAATTGTACGTAGCGCCGCTCAAACACGGGATCAGCGCTTATCGCAGCGCCGACCCGCGCAATCCCGTCGGACTGTTCTCGTTCCCACGCAGCCGCGAAGCCTATGCCGCAAGCCGTGACCTCGCCCTGGCTTGTGCCACCGATCACCGATCAGAGCGAAAGCTACGGTCTCCTCCGCCTCATGCGTACACCGGGAGTACGGAAGCCAATCGCAAGCGCAGCCGCACACGCCCCAAGAGGTACCCATTCGACTGAGTAGAAGACTCCTAGAGCGTGGGCTGAACCCGGAGAGACCTAGGAATCTCGAGTTGTTTGCTTGTCTTGCTTCTTCTTCGCGGCCTTTGCCTTCTTGGCAGCCTTCTGCCTGCTCTGCTTGGCTTTGCCCTTCTTGCCCATCTTGTCGCCCATAACACGACTCCTCGTGGCGCAGTTCTGTTCGGATCAGCCGCGAGTGCGGCATCGGATCATTCAAGACCCCATCTGCCCACGCTGCCTGTTTAGGCTACAAGCGCAACTGGAACGCAGCAAGGACCCATGTCTTATCCTACCGATAGTCGAGGCGTTGCTCGCGTACACGACGCCGTAGTGAAGACGCACACGGCCTGGTTCTCATCCCACCCAATCGGGGATGTGTCTCCCGTTCATGGCTGTGAACTGCCAAGAAGGTTTCAGACGATCGAGGTCTGTCCCCAGGACGCTACGCCGCGTCGCGGGATTAGGAACTGGAAACACCAAGAATGAAGACCTGACCCCAGACCCCTGGAGCGTTTGCCGATGGGCTTGGCATGAACTGGTTTATGTTATAAACTGCTGCCGGCTCGATGGATCGTAACGGAGGAAGGGAACCTGTCATGAACGAGATCACGAAAACCCAACAACGAACCCGCGGCTACTGGTATCAGGACGGGATTGTCGAGCTCATCGGAGGCCTTGCATTGGCCTTGGTCGGGTTCCCGATGCTGGCGTCCGCTCGCACGGGGATCCAAATGCTGTCGACGGTTGCGCTGATGGCGATGATTCTGCTGTTCCCGGCAAGCGCAAAGGTCGTGCGGCTTCTGAAGGACCGCATCACCCACGCGCGCACGGGCTACGTGAAATATCCCCAGCCGACGATGAGGATCAACCTCTATATCAACACCTTTGTCCAGGCGATATATCCTGTATGCCTTATGGATTTTTTTCACCGTTTTTACAACTACAGGGTGCGATGGATACAGAGAACAGGGATACTAATGTCCACTCTCTTCGCGGTTCTTCTGACGGTAATTTTTATCGGCGTCTGGCATGACAGCAACTTCTGGTTTCCGTATTACGGCCTTTACTGGAAATATATTGTACCGGTACTCCTGATTAATATTCTGCTTTTTATTTTTTACTGCCTCTACCTTGCTGTAAAAAATTTTAAAAATCACGGGTTTGAAAACAAAATCCTTCTCACAAGTATTGTACTCTATATTGTGTTTCTTGTAGCCGGCATGCTTTCATATTTAAGCATTATTGACCTCGAAATCAATACCGAGATGGGATTTGTTACAATAATTATAAGTATGGCCTTC
>CAZKPU010000165.1:0-3732 GCA_964554715.1 uncultured Thermotogae bacterium
CCCTCACGACCGCGTTCGGACGCGGGGCGATGTACGTGTACTACGACCGGCTGGAAACGAGGGAAGCACGGAAGTTGTGCTTCGACACGCTGAGCCGCTGCACGGTGGGCAAGGAGCAACTCGACCTTGCGGAGATCCTGGAAGGCCGCAACCTCGCGGCCGACATCCGACCCACAACTTGCGAGTTGCTCCGGGAGCTGATGAAGGGAGTTGACGGTTGGAGACAGCAGTTTGTCGGTAGGTGCCTTGCGTCGACAAACACAAAGGTGTGGATGGCGGGATGCGACGCCGTGAGCCGACTGGATGGCGTTCCACTAAAGCTGAGGAGGCTCTGCGCCAAAGCGCTGGTGAAGGCGCTGCGAGATGACGACCCGCGCATCCGTGCTCATTCAGCGAGTGCCTTGGGCCGTCTCGGCATGGCTGATGACGATATCACAGAGGTTCTGCTTTCCCAGTTGGATACCGAGCAGGAACGCGAAGCGAGGCATGCTTGCCTGTTGGCGATCACGCGGATCGGACTCATGTCGGAACGCGCTGTGCGAACTCTGCGGCAGATCGCTGCCAACGACGAAGATCCCTACTTCTGGAAGGATGCGCTGCGGGCACTGAGTGCATCCCCCCTGGAAGAGGCCGTGGACCTTGGCCGGCTGCTTGCGCAACTCAAACACGCAAGGGAGACAGGTGAGGAGAAGACAGGCGTGGCCCTTGTCGATCTTGTCGATCTCGGTGCGGATCGACCGGATGTGGCACATGCAGTCGCGGATTGCCTTGGAAGCGAAAGACCTTTTGAGATCCGGAAGAAGGCTGCAGACCAACTGCGGATTGCCGCGGCGGAGCGGCGGTTGCTTGCAGACAAACAGGTTCGCGATTCGCTTATCACTGCTCTCAGACATGACGAGGAGATCCTGATACGTGTCCAAGTGACGCAGACGATCATAGCGCTCGGCGCTGTGGATCAGCGTTTGATCAACGAATTGCTGGCGCAACTGGAGGATGATACAGATGCGGCAGCCCGCGAGCGGGCCGCGATGGCGCTAGAGAGCATTGGAGATGGGTACGCAGAGGCTATCCCCGTACTCCTGTGGCGCGCGGAACGCGATCCGGAAGAACGCGTTCGTTTGCGCGCTGGGATGGCGGTTATCAGCCTCTGCGATGGAGACCGATCTGTGATTGAGAAGATGGTGCGTCGGCTGCGGATCGAGAAGACGATGTACGTCAAAGACGCTCTAGGATGGGCGCTCGTGAAGGCCGGAGTCAAGCACACAGCCGTGGTAGTGCATGCAATCGGAGTAGTCCGGCGATCCACATCGGCTCACGAAATCGGACGTTGGGCGGAGGCAGTCGGTTGCATCGGGGGGGGGCATCCAACGGCGCTTGCCGCACTCATGGATGCACTTCGCCGGGGCGCAGCGCGGGCGCGGCTGGTGAATGGCGGGATCCGCCGCGGGCTAGCGTCCCTGAGCGCCGAGGATGGCGAGGTGGCTGAGCGGCTGCTGTGTATGTTGCGCACCGGCGATCCTGCGAGGCAGCAAGGTGCGGCAGAGGTACTCGCAGAGGTTGCGACGGCCGAGGATGCGGATGTGATCAAGGAACTCGTGCAGCAGCTTCGCCAGAGCGACAGCACTGGCGTGCGCGGGATGGCTGCGCGGTCGCTGGGGAAGATTGGCCCAACCGCGCGAGCAGCAATTGCGGCGCTTGCCTCGGCGGTGGAAGAGGACAAAGAGCCAGAGGTTCGGAAGGCGGCTGTGGAGGCAATCCGTGCGATCGGCTCTACCGACGAGCAGGTGATACGGTGCCTGCTGAGGCAGCTTCGCGCGGAACGGAGCAACCGGGTAAGGCCTTCGATCCTCTCTGCCTTGATCATGCTCTGGACGGGGCCTCTTGACGCGACCAGCGCGGACGGTCTGATGGATGCCGTGCGGCGCGTACTGACCGATGAGGCGCAGACAGCGATTGCTGTGGGCCTCGTAGACGATCTGCTGAACCGCTGGCCTGAGTTGTACGGGAGGTTCGAACAGGTGTTTGGGCTTGTAGAGGGGAGTGCACAACTTGGTGTGCAAGTCGCGCGGCTTCTCATCACGGCCATCGAACGCAGCGGCGAGCTGTTTGGGGGCGAAGCGATCGTTGCTCGAAATGCGGACCGCATTGGCTTCTATCTCGACGGAGATTGCAGATCGGCTGATCCAAGGCTCCTCGAACCTCTTGTCGCTGGGCGTCAAGGGATCGGTGGCCCTCGTGTTCCGAACCTGGATGAAGCACAGTTGGTCCTTACACCGGGAATGGTCTCTCATCTCTGCAGTCTTCTCTCGGCGGTCCGTATGAATCACGCGGCGGCGCTGGTGGGGGAGACGGGGGTGGGAAAGACGGCGTTGGTGCGCTTCCTCGCATCGCTGACGAACCACAACTACGTCCGCATCAACCTCAAGGACATGGCCGAGGTCAGTGAGCTGGTCGGTGGGTACGTGCCCACGGAAGACGGATCGTTGGTGTGGAAGGACGGGCTGTTGGTCCAGGCGATGAAGGAAGGCGATTGGGTGGTGCTCGACGAGGCAAACCTTGCCGGTCCGGGAGTTCTGGAGCGGCTGAACCAACTTCTTGACCCGGATGGGCAGATGGAGTTGCAGGAGTGCGGCAGCAAGGATGGCGAGCCGATCCATCCTCATCCGGACTTCCGCCTGTTTGTGACGATGAACCCCACCGACTACGCGGGCCGAAACGCGATGTCGCCGGCGTTTGTGAACCGGTTTGTGGTGAAGTGGTTCGACAAGCCATCGAGTGCGGAGCTGACGCAGATCGTCGCGGGCAAGTACGGAGTGGATGAGGACGCGGCGCGGCGGCTGGTGACGTTCCACCAGGCGATCGCCGCCAGCGCGGAACACCGCGAGCTGGGACGCCAGCGTGCTGAACGGTATGTGTACACGCTGCGCGACCTGCAGGCAGTGATGAAGCGACTGAGAAACGGTGACGGAGGCGATCATCCGGATCTAGCGGCGGCGGATGTCGTTCGATGCGTGCAGGACGTCTACGGAGCGAGGCTGTCGCACAAGGAAGATCGAGACCTGTTCGAAACTCACATCAAGGCGTGCTTCTCCATGGCCTGCGCAACAAGGGGGGCGAAATGAGACGCATCAAGATCAATGGTGTGCTTGGCGGGATCCTGCTTGTCGTGGTTGTTCTCTCAATCGGTGCTGGTGCCATGGAGTATCCGTTCTGGTTGCCTGTGGCGCAGGTTGCATGGGAAACATTGGGTGAGGTGCAGGAAGGAGCCACGGTGACTGCTGCGGCGCAGCCAGCGATCCGGGATCATCTTTACCCAACGGCTCCGGTGTACATCGCTCAGCAGGATCAGGAGTTCCAGCTGATCCGAGCCGCAAACGACATCAGGAACGAAGAACTCATCTTCTCTTCCCCGGATCTCGATCCGCAAACGCTTGCTGTCAGCTGGGACGGTCTCTGTCTCGTCATCGGCTTGGAAGAAGAGATCGGAACGAAGCTCTACCTGCTGGTAGGTGATTCAAAAGATCCGCTGCAAGTGATCACAGGGCGTGGCGACGAATCCGCACCCACGTTGTCTTTCGACAAGACCACACTGGCATTCTTGAGCGATGAAAGTGGAGAGGGGAGCAAGCTGAAGACGGTGCAGATCACAAGCGTTCCATAAACCCATTTTTGTGATGTCGTCCATTCGTTCGCATGTTGATGATTTTCAATGATTCTCGATAACGATCGCAC
>CAZKPU010000166.1:0-3703 GCA_964554715.1 uncultured Thermotogae bacterium
ATGGCTAGTCTGATCGTGAGTCATGACCAAGGAGGCGATCGGAATGACGATGACGTTCCGGAGACTGTTGGGTATCGTTGCACTGGGAGCCGTTCTGCTCGGTGTGTCATCGTGCGCTTGGTTTCCGTTTCTCCAGCCCGAGGACGGAATGCAGGAAGCGATTGACGTTGTGACCACATCGGTGCTGCCCGATGCTGTTCCACTGGGCGCGGACTATGTCTGTCTTCGCTTGGCCGAGCCTCTCCCTCCGGGGACGGAGATCGAGGAGGATGCACCTCCGACTTCGCAGGGCGTTGCCGGGCAAGCTGCACCCAAGGCGGTCACGGTTGGCGAGCAAACGTACTTCTTCTTCCTCGACCTTGCCCCGGGTTCGTACTACGAACACCCCGTAAAGTACATCTTGGTCACCGAGGGAGGCGGGCATCAGGTTCTCGATGCACGATGGTGGCCACGGATCAACGGCGAGGTGCCGGACGAAATCGCCGATGACACACCCGATCCACAGAACATCATCGCCGCCAACGTCACCCTTGCGGAGACCACAGGGCAGCTCATGCAGTTCGACTTCGACCTCGTGGTACGCAAGCGTGGTGAGGGGTTCATCGTTGTCCAGGGGCTGATGCCGCACGAGAACTTGTTCAGTGATGCCAACGCCACCTATCTCAACGGGATTGCGTTCTTCAACGCCTACAAGAGCGCCTTTTCGGAGGTGGAGGGGCTGGTGCAGAGTCAGGCAGCCAACGTCTTGGCCGAAATCGATTCGATGGTGGCGGATCAACTCAATCCGATCACGATCTACATCATCGCCCACGGTGGAACAGACGGTGTGCGGCTCGGCGGCCAGTGGTTCACCGCACAGCAGTTCCGCAACAAGATGGCCGAACATCCTTCAACACTGTTCAACTTCCTTCTCGGATCTTGTCACAGTGGAAGTGTTGTCGATGATCTGAACACGCTCGACAACGTCCGTGTTGTTCTAACCGCCTGCTCGGCCACTGAAGGAGCAACCCCGGATTGGGATCACTCCGGAGGCACAAGCGACTACAATCCGGAAGATACGGGAAGCGAGTGGACGAGTTCGGTGCTCCGGGCAGCTGAATTGATCGTCGGGTCCTCCGATCGGTGGGGCGATATCACGAGCTGGGCGTCCGCGTACAGCGTGCCGACGACCAGCATGTTGCTGTACCAAGCGGGACTCGCAGCCACAGGAGGCGTTTCTTCGTTGTCGATGACCACCAACTATGACCTATCGAACCGCGTCGGGCACACAACGCCCCAGAATTACCGGTCGTGGCTGGTGCTCATCCCCGTCTTCCCGGTCGTCCCGCTGATCTAGCCGTGTGTGGGTACTGCGATGCGAGGAGTGAGAGCCGGCGCCCGATGAAACACAGCACCGGTTGGGGTTGTAGATAGGAGGCGACTTAAGAGATCTGCAAGCAGGCGTGGATCGGTTGGCGGGCAAGGCGTGCTGTTGAACGCCGGGATGGGTGTTTCCATCGCCGTCGGCCGCGTCCGGATCTCGGATGCCATACAGGTCGTCTCAAGGGAGGATGAGGATACGATGAAACGCAAACTTGAAAGCAACGGCCGCATCACCGCAATCCGGCGTCGATGGAGAAACGCCGGTCTGTTGCTGGCGACGATGGTTTCGTTGGCTGCGGTGTTGGCGGGATGCGACCTTTTCTTCCCGCTCCAGGCGGTGATGACCGTCTCTCCGGCGACCACCGGCGTCGCTCCGTTCAGCGTGTCTTTCAGCAGCACATCATCAACCGGCGGGATCGTCGCTCGACATTGGGAGTTCGGAGATCCCGCCAGCGGACCTGCCAACACCTCCACGCAGGCTTCTCCGACCCACGTTTTCTCGGACGACGGATTGTATCTGGTCACACTGACGGTCTACGATGCCGACGGCTTCTCTTCATCAACGACCGTGTCGATCCAGGTTGCCAACGCGCTGCCAAGTGCGGCACTGGCGGCGTTCCCCATCCGCGGACCGGCCCCTCTGACCGTGCAATTCGACTTGTCCTCCTCGTATGATCCGGCGGATGCATCCGACGCAGGCCCGCAAGCCATCGTTCCCGTCCCGCTCGGCTCCATCGTGTCGTTCACGCTCGATTTCGGCGACGGATCGCAGCCTGTGGTCGGAACCGACGTGACCGTGCCTCTGTCCCATACCTACACCGTGCCGGGGTACTGGACCGCTTCGCTCACGGTAATGGATGATGACGGCGCTGTGACAGCCACATCCCTCGACATCACAGTCGAGGGAGCAGCCATCTCGCTTCCCGCACCCGGCAGCGACCCCGCAGGAATCGCGTTCGACGGCGCATTCTTATGGGTCGGCGATTTCACGACACAGATGATCTACAAGGTTCGCCTGACGGACGGCGCGGTACTCGGCTCCTTCGCAGCGCCGGCAACGCCGACGGTCCCGAACGCGATCATCATCGGCCCGGGCGACCCTGCAGGCACGCCGGCCGGCCTTGCCTGGGGGGAGGGAGCTCTGTGGGTGGCATCCTTGTCCGACGGGAAGATCTACAAGATCAATCCGTATGTTCCCCGGACCGATCCGTCGCACATCCAAGCCATCCTCGAGACCCCCGCCTACACACCGAACGGCCTCGCCTACGGCGGCGGATACCTCTGGACCACAGACCTTGCCACCGGGCTGATCTACCAGCTGCTTCCGTCTACCGGGGCGGTGGTGGCAGCCCTTCAGATCCCCGGGGTCGGCGCCAACGATCTGCTTGCCTGGGATCGCCGTTCGCCTCAAGCCATCGTCACCGACCTCCCGACCGGAATCGCGTGGCATAACGGCATGCTGTGGGTCACCCTCGGTGACGAGATCGTCAAGCTTCTTGCCGCCACGGGATCGATCCAGGCCACGGTGGATGCACCGGGGAACGCACCGTACGGCCTTGAGTTCGTCGGTGAGTACCTCTGGAACACCGACACCGGCGGACCGGCCGCCGGAACACTCTACCGGATGGTTGTTCCGTAGAGCCTCAGGTTGAGGGGACTGCGTCACGGCACTGTAGCGTCGTTCCCCGACGTAGATCCGTTTCGGAGGCGTTGGCTTTGCTCGCGGGAACCATCCCGACTCGGATGGACTTGACGGATGATAGATAGCCAGCTAACCTTTAGCTCAGATAACAATTAGGGAGCTATCTAATGACCCAGGAGCCGCTTCACCCTCCCCAGCAGATGCCGCTGGCCCAACTGGTATCCGTCGTCGGCCGTTTCTGCGCCGATCGCCTTCGGGTGAAGATGGAGAAGATCGGTCTCCACCGAGGCCAGGGCTTCGTATTGATGCATCTCTGGCATCACAACGGAGTCACACAGGGAGAAATCGCGGACGCAAAGCATGTCCGTCCAGCAACGATCACCAACATCCTCAAGCGGATGGAGCGTGACGGCTGGATCGAGCGTCAGCGAGACGAGCATGACGAGCGAGTCGTTCGTGTGTCTCTCACCGAGAAGGCCGCAGCACTCCATGATGAAGCGCAGGCAACCTTTCTTGAGGTTGATGAGGAAATCGCCACCGCTCTGACGGCGCGGGAACGGGATACGCTCCGACACCTGCTCATGAAACTGCACGCTCGGCTTCTCCCTGCATGCTCTCACAGCTCAAGGCAACCTACCCGTGCTCCCACACATCCAGGATTCCGGGAGAGCGACGGTGATCCTCAATGAGATCCCTTCG
>CAZKPU010000167.1:0-3531 GCA_964554715.1 uncultured Thermotogae bacterium
CGTCGTTGTAGCGGACGTAGACATCGTCTTCGTTGTAGGCCTCGAACTTCCAGTTATCCAGCACGAGCTGGAATCCGCCCCAGTCGCCGGCAAGGCCGACACCGAGCGCATCCCACACGGGGTCGAGCACCATGCCCGACATGGTGATGAACACCGGGCTGTTGGAGCTGGTCTCGTCGAGGATGATCCATTCGGCATCGTCGGACTCATGCACGTCGCAAAGATGGACCACGACCTGCTCGGGGCAGCACGGATCCACGTTGGCGTTGGCATCGATCACCTGGACGTAGATCGGGTCACGGCCGAGCCAGTATTCGCCCTGGTCGTTACGGTCTGCGTCGGTGAAGCTGGTGATCGAGTGGTTCCACTCTTCGATGTAAGCGGTGGCCAGCTTGAAGTCGTCCTCGTCGTTCGGGTCCAGATAGTAGGCCACGAGCACGTCGCGCACTCGCAGGCTGTTGAATCCGAAGTCGTCGAGGATCTGGTTGATGTTCAGCTGGAACACGCCGGTGTTCACGCCGGTTTCCTGGGCGAAGAACGACACAGCGGTGATTCCATCGAGGTCAACCGTATCGAAGTTGAAGTCTACGTTGTTGTACTGCACGTAGTAGCGTCCATCTGTCGTGTACTGGTTCTCGTAGATGTTGTACCACGCCATCGGGTCATTGACCGTTGCGCCACCCTGATCGAGTACGCCACCCGTGCGCTTGAGGGCGCAGAACGAGTTGATCGTATCGGTCTGGATACCGTTCCAGGAGCCGGGGTTGACCAGAATGAACACCGGGACGTACTCAACTTCGTTGCAGTTGAGGTTTTCGTCCGGGTCGACGACGGTGATCGTTGCCGAGCCGTTGGCGTCCTTGTAGATCTCCTGATCCCAGCTGATGGTCGCTTCGTGGTCATCGATCTTCAGCAGGCCGAGGGCGACATCGGTCTCGTCGTTTTGGTCCTGATACAGACCGACGAGCGTGTCCATGTTCTCGACATGTCCGTCAATGGCAGTCGAAGCAAGGCTATCCCTCAGACCGAGTTGATCGGCATCGTAGATCCACGCCCCATAGACATCGGTAGAGTAGTCATCGAAGTCGAAGAAGTCGGGACCGTCGATGTGGGTGTTCGCCAGGTCGACGTTGTAGTCCTCGCGCGTCCCGATCTGGAACGATCGGTTACTCACGAACAGGCCCGTGTCGGCGCCGGTTTCCTCAAGGTAGTTCCCATCAAGCCATCCGCCGTTACCCGGCAAGTGACCCTTATAGGGAACGTAGCTCTCGGAGTCTACCAACTGCTGAGCAGCATCGCCCTGATCATCCAGGTAGCTGATCCACTCGAGATAGGCACCGGTCTTCGGGTCCATCACTTTGACGTCGGTCCAAACTTTGTCCCGCACGTCACAATCAATATTCTCATCCGGATCGTAAACGACGATCCAGATCTCATCGCCTTCTTGAATCGTGGTCACCCGGTTCTGCCCGTTCTTGTCGCTGGAGAAGTACATCTCCGCGTCAGTTGCCCAGGCAGCCAGGGCGAAGAGCGACACCGCAAACATCGCGACGAGCGCTCCAACGGCGAATCGTTTCTTCAAGGTCGTACCTCCTTCGGGTAGGTTTCGGTTTCTTTGACGTTGACCAAATCTAGATTCCAAACTCGTTGACCTCCTTTGCTGCATTCATGAAGGGCCTTAGATTTCCCTACCACCTCCCTCATCATGAAGCACATCTCACTTTCAAATCACACACCACCACAGAGCCAGCTTTTCGGCCGGTCCTATGCAGATCACCGATACTATCGTCCCATCGCAGCTTCGATCGGCCTGTAGAAGGCAGATACACACGCGATGCGTCGTTGGTGGTCTCGCAAAGATCAAAAGGAAAAGGATCGCCCAACCATCCCGAGCGGTTCCTCCCAAGTTCCGGGCATCTTAGCACAACGCTGGGAACGCTGTCAAGTCCGTTCGGAACTGGGCAAAACCGGGTTTGCATCGTGGGTCGACTGCACACAACAGTCGAAACAGCCGAGCCAGGCACGGCCATGCAATCCGACATGGTGTTGACTCCCTTCCTCTTGGCTACGGGACACACAATTCGTTACAGCCACCGTAGCTCGGGAAATCTTCCACAAAGAGGGAGGCCGGCACCGTCGTGCCGGCCATCGCGTCCATCATTGGGGGGACAGGTGTCCGGCCTTTGCTGAAGGTTGGTCTTCGGATCCAGCAACTGCTACGTACCACCCGGTAGAAGGCGTCCGCGTTGTTTCACCTATCCCCCTCATTTCTTGTTGCGACCCCCCCTATGCATGGATTCTAATCCTCAACGCGCATCAAAGTCAAGAGCTTGTCGCCGGACACGCTCCGAAGCGATCGATCCACGCCGATTCCCGCTTGGTCGGAGGCTCCCGACCAAGCTGCTTATCGACCGATATTTCTGTTCAGTAGGCCCCTACGCGGCTCTTCTCAGCCGCAACAGTCACCGCAGTCGATCCCCCCCCTAATCCGGTCGATGGCGCGTCTGTCCTTTCTGCAAGGGAACCCCGGCGCTTGACTCCACCGCGTCAAAGGCTGACGATGGGGTAGATCTACGGTCAGGGATCGTACAGCGTTGCTTGGGGATGGATCAGGAAACCCGGCCGTGACAGCGCTATGGCCACTGCGCTCCTTATGGGAAGCGAAGGCGGCCTAAGCGCAAGCATGGAGGTGACCCGCTGCAATGATGTTCCGTAGACGGAAGAATCTACGCCGGTTGTGCGGCCTTGTCGTGGTGTGTTGCATCAGCGGATGGGGAATCGGCACCGTCGTCGCCGACACGGTTCCGGCGACGGTTGTCATGACGAGCGGCCGAGTCCTTCAGGGCGAGCTTGCGGGATTGGAACCAACCTCCCGCCTTGTGGCGGAGGTGCCGCCCCATGTGGGGCCCCCGGGCACGCTCGACATTGCGGTTTCCGAGATCCGCCAGATTACGCTGGATTTTCCCCGGGTTGTGATCGAGACACCCGACCGCGTGTTCATCGCGCCGTGGAGCTCGATCAAGGGGATCCCCGCGGAGCTGACGATCGCCACGGACCAGGGCAGCTTCACCCTTGTCACAGCCGCCATCCGGGCGATGGCGCTTCATGGGAACACGCTGCATACGGTTCCGCGAGAGTGGCTGGGGGACGCGTTCCTTCAGATGCCCGATGTTCTCATCTCATCCGGAGGTGAAGCGGCCGGTAACGCCGCCGCGGCAACGCCCGACAGCGCATCCACGGACGACGACGAAACCATTATCGACCTCACCTCGCCGATCTTCGGTGGAGCGGATGCCGCAGACACCATCGAGGAACCGGCGGAGGCGTCTTCGTGGTGGGTTCTGTTGGCGGTTGCGGCCATCGTGGTGATTGTGGTTCTCGTTGCATCCGGGTCTGGGGGAGCCTAGCATAGGTGAGGCGGCGGTTGCAGGCGGCCCTTGAATCCGCAGCAGGCCCCGCCTACCATTTGGCCATCTGGAGGGATGACCGAATTGGCAAGGAACCGCTCTCGAAAAGCGGCAAGCCCGCAAG
>CAZKPU010000168.1:0-3483 GCA_964554715.1 uncultured Thermotogae bacterium
CAGGTACATGTCCCCCGCTCCTACGCGCTACAGGCAACAAGCCACAGGCTGGTTATTCCACATGCCGCAAGCGAGCAAGGACGGAGATGACTTGCCGGATTCCGCCCTTGCCTGCTAGATTGCCCTTGAAGGGAGGCAGTATGCGCAAGGTGTTGGTGGCGGCTGTTCTTGTTTCGATTGTGTTTTTGTCGGGGTGCACTCTGATTGACATCATCTCGGGCTGGTTCAATGATCCGGGTGGTGGCGGTGGAATCGGCGGAGTGACGTTTGTGGAGATGATCGTCAGCTACGGGTTCACGGCCGATGTGGAACAGTTCAATCACACAACGGCTTCACAGCCGATCGTGGCGACGATTCCATCGATGTCACCGTTGGTGTTCAATTCGTCAACCACCACCTATACGGCGACAACAGCCATCGATGCGGAGCCGTACGTGCAGATCACCATCACACTCGACTCCTCCGGATCGATGATTACGTACCTCCATGCGTTCATCCGGCAGACGTACGGGAGCAATCCCGAGCGGACACGGATCGATCAGATCTACGCCCACGACATCCCGTACGACCGGGTGGAGGGGTTGACCACGTTCTATCGGATCGATGCCGGCGACAGCGGATGGAGCGGGTTGGACCTGGTGGAGTACAAGGATTGGATCACCGCGCTTCACACCGAGCAGGCGCCCACCGAGAGGATCGCCGATCCGTCCGGAGCGCAAGCCTCGTTTGACGCCGATCCGGGGCGGTACATCGAGATCGAGTTCAGGCAGTAGCGCCGCCTCCGGCGGCTAGCAAGTAGCGAGTAGCCTGTGGGAAGGCGAGAAGCGTTCATTGCGTTCGTTGAGTCCATAGGGTTCATTGGGTCTGTAGCGTTCTGAAGGACGAGGTCCGCAGTCCGTGGTTCATGGTCCGGCAAAGCGAAGCTCGTTCGTTGCGTTCGTTGAGTTCATAGGGTTTATAGCGTTTCGAAAGAGAAGTCCACGGTCCGTAGTTCGGAAGGGCATGGGGTCTGACGTTGATTCTTAGGGTGCTCATACGAGCGCCCCCTTGTTTGAGAGCATCCTAGGAATCAAGGTCTGACCCCATACCCGAGAGAATCAACGTCAGACCCCGAAAGGACAGCACGTCGCCCAGGAGTGGGCGCCGCTACGGAGTTCTCCTTGCCGCAAACCTCTTTCGGATTTCGATGGCAACGGTAGGCAGGAGGGCGAGCGGCAGGACCATCCCCCACATCGGTGCGGAAGGGGGCATCGTTCCGAAAGCAGTCTGTAGCGGCGGGATGAAGAGAACGATGGCGACGAGGGCGAGCGAAGAGAGCACGGCGCGGTGCATCCAGCGGTTGGCGTTCCACCCGAGCTTGGCAAGAGGCACCTTCTCCGACCGTGCAGCGTAGGCGCGAACCAGCTCGGCAAGCGCCAACGTGGCGAACGCCAGCGTGCCGGCTGCGAAGCGCGACGAACCGCTTCGGGCGATCCCGAACGCCGCGAGCACGACAGCGGTCAGCAATCCGGCCTGGAACAGAATCGAGATAGACGACCGCCGGTTGAGGATGCGCTCTTTCGGAGATCGTGGCGCACGGCTCATGATTCCCGGTTCGCCCGGCTCCATCGCCAGCGCTAGTGCGGGGGCACCGTCGGTGGCCAGATTCAACCACAGGAGCTGAATCGCCGTCAGCGGAGGTGGCCAGCCGAACAGCGTCGCCAAGAACAAGATGGCGATTTCGGCCACGTTGCACGACAGCAGGTAGCTGATCGTCTTGCGGATGTTGGCGTAGATGATTCGGCCTTGCTCCACGGCAGCGACGATCGATGCGTAGTTGTCGTCGGTCAGAACCATGTCGGCGGTTTGCTTGGCGACGTCGGTACCGGTGATCCCCATTGCGATCCCGATGTCGGCCGCCTTCAGAGCGGGGGCGTCGTTGACTCCGTCACCGGTCATCGCCACCACATGGTCGTTTGCCTGGAGGGCTTCAACGATCCTCACTTTGTGATGGGGGGACACCCGAGCGAACACATCGATGGCATCCACGCGGTCACGAAGCTCCTCATCGCTCATCTGCTCGAGTTCGCTGCCTTCGACGACCGTGCCTTCGGGACGGAGGATGCCGATGGAACCGCCGATCGCAGCGGCGGTCGTGATGTGGTCCCCGGTGATCATCACGCTACGAAGGCCGGCGCTCTTGGCGCGTTCGACGGCTGCGGCGACCTCGGACCGGGGAGGATCCTGCATCGCAACCAGTCCGAGGAACGTGAGGCCGGCTTCGATGGCCTCTGCCGCGACATCGCTCCCGTAGCCTTCGGACTCCGTGAGCGTTCGTGCGGCCATCGCCAACACGCGCTTCCCGGCTTCGCCCAGCGCTTGATTCGCTTGCAGGATCTCTTCTCGTTGCGGCTAACTCAACGGATTCGGCTCGGAGGAGGTCAACACTCTTGTACACAACGGGAGAACACTGTCCGGCGCTCCCTTGACAACAGCGATTGTGCCGTTGTCTTCCGGGAGGATACGAAGATCGGCGGCGCGATGGACGGTGGTCATCCGCTTGCGCGAGGAGTCAAAGGGGATCTCGCCGATCCGTTGCCGCTCCGAGTCCTCTGCCGTGAGTCCGGCACGCTTTGCTGCGACAACGAGCGCGGTTTCGGTGGGATCTCCGATCAGTTTCGGGTCATCGCCGTCCGACTGACTCCATTCCGCATCGTTGCACGCGAATCCGGCGAGCAGTGCCGCCCGCAACGCCGGGTGAGCGCTCACTTCTATGGGGGTTTGCTGGTGATACACAGTACCTTCGAGTTCGCGATCTTGTCTTTCTTCGATCTGGTACGCCCCGGCCAAGGTCCACACATCCGTTTCTGGGTTAGCGTTCCCGTTTTGTCGGTGCAGATGATCGTTGCTGCGCCGAGCGTCTCCACCGAGGCGAGTCGGCGAACAAGGGCGTTTCGTTGCAGCATCTTGCGAGTGCCGAGCGCCAGGCTCATCGTCACCACCGCCGGGAGACCTTCCGGCACCGCCGCGACAGCCAGGCTGACGGCGACGACAAACAGACCGACGATCAGCTCACGCCCCGCGGAGAAGAACGCTCCGAACCCGCCGCCGAGCAACGTCGTGAGCTGTGGGCTTCGCACGATGCCAACGACAAACACCAACGCGCATACGACAAGCACGCCGATCCCCATGACACGGCCGAACTCCTCGAGCTTCCGCTGAAGCGGGGTGGCCTCTTCAGGCTGTTCGATGGCGGCGGCGATCTTTCCCAGCTCGGATCCGGTACCGGTGGCGGTCACGATCCCGCGGCCCCGTCCGTAGGTGACGGTCGTTCCGGAGTAGGCACAGTTGATTCGATCGCCTATGCCGGCGGACGGACCGAGAACCGCTTCGGCATCCTTTTCCACCGGAACCGATTCCCCGGTGAGCGACGACTCGTCGATGCGGAGCCGCGCCGCTTCCAGCAAGCGTAGATCGGCAGGGATGATCGATCCCGCATCGAGC
>CAZKPU010000169.1:0-3293 GCA_964554715.1 uncultured Thermotogae bacterium
CGCAGATGCCTGGTTCGGGTAAGGACTTCCCGATCCTGCTGACGTGGAAAGACGTCGACACGCAGATTGCGCTCGACGCCGACGGCAATGTCGTTGGTGAGATCGTCGCCCCGGCGGAAGCCGTGGAATACGACTCCGCGACGGGCACGTGGGTTTCGACCGGTGGCGAGATGGCCATCAGTCAGGCCACGTACAATTTGGTGCCGTGCAACTGGCATGATGGAAACCCGATGGGTATCTGGGACTACATCTACGCCGACGGATTCATCACCGATTGGGCGACCGAAGACGGTGCCGGCGACCTGTTCTACGACGGACCGTACAGCTCCGCATGGGCCTCCGGGTTCGCGTATGCTCACGGGACGATCTACGACTTCGCGAACAACGAGATCACCACGTTCTTCGATTACAACTTCCCGCCGGACAAGGACCGAGTCGGTCTTTCCGGTGCTCCGAGCCTCTATGTCCGCGGTGCGAACCACGGCCAGGGCGTGGAATGGACCGTTATCGAAGCACTGGCTCTGCTTGTCGCGGAAGGCAGCGAGTCGGGTACGACCTACGGGTTCACCCAGCTTGAAGGTGTCAGCGAGTGCGACGTTCTCCGTGTTTCGGCGGTGGCAGACATCGTCGCCAAGCTCGAAGAAATGATCGCTCGCAAGCATGTCCCTGCGTACCTTGTCGGGTACATGGACGACATGGGTCTCACGGCTGACGATCTCGTCGGTTTCTATGAGAACTCGCTTGCGTTCATCAACGCACACGGCCACGCCTACATCTCGAACGGTGGGTTCTATATCGACAGCTTCGATCCGGCGAACAACCAGATCACGCTGGCGGCCAACCGCGATCCGGGATACCCGTTCAACGGCCAGTACTGGCTCGACCTGCTCGAGACCAACACCGCGCGCATCGACAACGTCGGTCTACCGCTTGTCGCCACCGCCGGTGACGACGTGACGGTCACGGTCGAAGTCAGCGAAGCGACCTATCCGTACAACGTGTTCGAGCCGGGTACGATCTCCGTGGTCGAAGTCATCCTTATCACCGATGCTGGTGAGATGACCTACACCGCGAGCCTGACCACGCCTGGTGTGTTCGAAGTCGTCATTCCTGGCGCTGACACCACTGGGCTTGCTGCGGGTGCCTACACGGTCGTGGGAATCGCCACGCCCGAAGGCGGTCTGCCGGCAGCCAGTTCCGTGACACTGCTTCTGCAGTAGTGACGCTATAGGCTAGACGGAATCAATCAGCAGGCGGTGCCCGCGTACCGCGGAAGCACCGCCTGCTTCTTCATCCAACAGGGCGAGGCGAAAGAGGGAGGCGGCGATGTACTGGAGGTATGCAGTACGGCGCATCCTGTACGCGGTTGTGATGTACGCGATTGTCATTTTCATCTTCTCAGCGTTGTTCAATACCGTCGCCGAGACGACTCAGATTGCTCAGATCACCGAGCAGGTCAACGCAGAGGTCCGTGGCGTCCAGCAGGCGAGCCAGATGACGGAAGAGGACATGCAGAGATGGCGGGAGGATCGACGAACCCAGCTGATCCAGCAGTATCACTTGGATGAGCCGATCGTCAGCCGCATCTTCTGGCGGACGCTGAACACGCTGACCTTCAACCTTGGGCAATCGACACAGATCCGTTCAAGTGCAGGAGAAAACGATGTTTGGTTGGTGATCAAGGAGCGGATTCCAAGAACGCTTATCCTATTCATGACGGCGGTCGTGATCGACGTGTTGGTCGGTGTGTGGCTCGGCCTACGGAAGGCGAGAAAAGCCGGCGGGCTGATGGACCGGACGACGTCGATCGTGACGATGGTGCTCTATGGACTGCCGAGCTGGTGGTTGGGGATGCTGATGATCATGATCTTCGCATTCACCTTCCCGATCTTCCCATCGGGCTCGATGCACTCCACGCCGGCGCCCACGGGCGGGTTCGCGAATTTCGTCGACCTGCTGTATCACATGGCCTTGCCCGTCATTGCGCTGGTGTTGCTGCGGTTCTGGGGACGAGCGTACATCACACGGAATATCGTCTTGGGAACGCTGCAAGAAGACTTCATCATGTCCGCTCGGGCGCGAGGAATTACGGAACGAAGGGTGTTGTACGGACACACATTGCGCAGTTCGGCGCCGCCGATTGTGACGATGTCGCTTCTTGCCTTGCTTGCGTCGTTCGGGGGTGCGCTGATCTTCGAGGGAATCTTCAGTTGGCCGGGGATGGGGAATCTCTATTGGGTCGCCGTTCAGCAGAACGATGTTCCCGTGTTGATGGGGAACCTCGCCCTGACAACCGGGCTGTATATCGCCGGTCTGGCGCTACTCGATCTGATCTATGGGCTTCTTGACCCGCGCGTGAAAGTAGGAGGGAAGGCATGAAGCGAAAGGACATGTCTCAACTGCGTGCCTTCTGGAACGAATTCAAGCGCGTCAAGTTCGGGATTGTCGGGTTGGTGTTGTTCGCCGTGTTCGTGCTGATCGTGCTGCTCGAGCCGTTGCTGATGCCGTATCGGGACGCGAACGAGCGCTGGCGTGATATGACCTACTGGCTCGACTCGCCACGGAACGCGAAGCCCGTTTGGGTCAATTGGTTCACCGCCAAGGACTATGCCGTGGCAGAGGTCCTTGAACCGAGCAGCGTAACCGAGTCGCAGGTCGGGTCGGTGCGGATGATCACGATGGAGTTCAACTACGACTTCCATTATCAGCGGCCTCCGTCCGATCTCCAAGTGGTGACGACGCTCACCGGCAACGCATCCGTGCAGATGGATCTCATCCGGCCAGACGGGGAGACATTGAGCTACCAGAGATCAACTTCTAGCTCAGGGACACGCGACTTGCGTTTGTCAATCGCGCAGAACCTGCAGGACAAGGTGTTCCGACTTGCGATTCCGTTTGCCGACCCGGATGTGATTGCGGTCGAGAATCCGGAAACGATCGATGCTGTTGCAACACTGTTTGCCGTGGCGGGTCCTGGGATGCTGCGGGCTACGGAGCCGCTTGAAGGAACGTATGTCTGCCGGTTGACGGTTGCTCTAGGATCGAGCACTGCCAGTGTGGATGACGCGCACGTGATCATTGCCGGCGGCGTTGCCGGATGGATGGGGACGGACGCCAGCAAACGCGATATCTGGAGCGGGCTGATCGCCGGCACCAAGTGGGCCCTTCTGATCGGACTCGTGACGTCGTTCGTTTCCGTTGCTGTGGGTGTTGTGTATGGTGTTGTTGCCGGATACTTCGGCGGATGGATCGACTCGATGATGAACCGCATCTTCGAGGTCTTCTTGAGCATG
>CAZKPU010000170.1:0-3195 GCA_964554715.1 uncultured Thermotogae bacterium
ATCTCCCCGGAAGCGACTGCGTCATCAATGAGTTCTTGCATCGCGGTCTGCGACTCCAACCGCAGCTTCAGGTTCTCGGCCTCCTCTTCCGTCAGCAGTCCGCTGGCAACGGCCTCATCGATCTGTTGGAGTCGCGCCGACGCATACGCGGCCTCGAGGTCTTCGACGGTGACGCCGAGATTCGCGGCCACCTTCTCAAGAAACGTCAAAGCGGGGACGGTAGAGGTGACGACCTCCTCCGGTTCCGTGTCCTGAGCAACCGCCAATCCCGTACCGAGAACGCCGAGAGCCAACACCATCAACGATACGCCTACGATTCTGTTGCGCTTCATCATCATCTCCTTCACGTTCCATCCGTTGCGCCGGAACCCGTCCGGCGATCTTCCGCAAGGATCTGCGATGCTGATGGAGAACCATGCCCAAGGTTGCGTCATCCGTGTGAAGCTTCCGGCGAACTTGCCAGCGCCACCGACACTCGAACGTCAAGTGGATGCGGCGATCTACGCCGATGTCTTCTCAGTGAAAACAGAAAACCGAACCGGCGACTCGCGACGCCGGCCCGAGAAGCTTTCCGTAGCAATTCCTCCGCCCGGGATACGCTCCCTGACGGAGACGGTTGGAGATGTCCTCACGCTTGACGTGAAAGACAAGGCGTATCTTGCATGCGTTTTGCCCTGCTAGAGGTGGCGGTTCGGCGGACTGTCGAGTTTCACGAACTTCGGTTTGACGTCCTGAGGCACTCGCCCGAAACACACGCCGAGGTTCTCATGGAACGCCACCAACGCCGGGTCCACGTGCCGCTGCTTGATCGCCTCTGCCGTGTCCATGTAATGAACCGTATTCCCTACAACACTTGCGACGGTCACGCCATCGACGCCCTCAACGAGAAGCTCAACGGCTGCCGCCCCCGCTTCGATGCCGAAATTGACATCGTAGGCCGAGGTCTGCCCGCAGCGGACAAGATGCCCCGGGGTGATGGTTCGGATCTCCGGGATCTCGTACAACCCGTCCACGAACATCCCGAACTCCTTCATCATCTTTCTCACATCGGGGTCTCCGGAGAGTCTCTTCTGCAGCTCATTCCGCACGTACTTCCCGGCGCCGGCCAGCTTCTTGTGCCCAAACGCATCCACACCGGCCGTCTCATCGACAATTTCGGCACCGGTGGAGTCCGTGAGCCCTTCGGCCACCACGACCAGATACGTTCCTGCACGAACATCGCTCCGTTGAATCCGCTCGAAGAACCGCTTCTTGAGGTGCCGATAGACGATGTCGAAGTCGGTGGGGATTTCCGGCACGAGGATGGCATCGGCTTCGGCCGCGATTCCTCCACGTAGAGCAGTGTGTCCGGCGTTGCGTCCGAACACTTCCATGACGATGACTCGGTTGTGCGTCTGCCCGGTCGTCTTCAGATCGCGTGCGAACGTCGCGATGCGGCTGACGGTGGAGTCTGCTCCAACAGAGTAGGTCTGAAGATCAAGGTCCATCGTCTTCGGCGCATGCACACATCGAATCCCGTGTTCGGCAAGGTCGAGAATCACACTTCCGGTGTCGTCTCCGCCGCTGATCACCAATGCATCGATCCCGAATTTCGCCAACCCCGCCTCAATCCGCTCATACTTATCCTCTGCATCGATCTTCTTCAGCTTCACCCGCGAGTGACCGGCGTCCGATCCGGCGATCGTCGCTTCCACATGCGTCAGCCGCTCAACGGTCAACTCAACCAGATCCTCGAAGTCGACGAGGTTGTAAAGCCCTGCGTAGCCGTTTGGAATCACGAAGCACCGGATTCCGTGGCGCAGTCCGGCCAGCGCCGTTCCCTTGATCACCGCATTGAGGCCGCCGCAGTCTCCGCCGCTTGTGATAATGCCGATCCTTCTCAATTCGTTTGTCATCTTCACTCTCTCGTTCCTTGATCAGCGGTGTTCGAATTCCTTCAAGACCGTCCGCAAGATCCATCCCATGTCGCCGGTCGACCCGCTCTGCACCCACAGCGTGTTCGGGCTGCTTGCGCCGATCGGATGTCCGCTACGTTGTTTGCACGCAATCCTACCCCGTTGCGGCGATCATTCAATGTTTCATCGCCCTTGGATCCAAGGGCTCGATCACTCGAGGCAAAGTCATGCGCCCGATGGATCCCCTGGGAATCCATCGGGCGCGTCTCCTTGGCATCGCACGTCAGCAGTCCGGCTCGGATCCTAGAGGGCTCGGTCCGGCCGTTTTCGTACGTTAGTTCTGTGCCACCATCTTCGCTCTCAGGCCTTTCTCGTTCTTGATCACAATCCGATAGCGGCTCTTGTCCAGGATGCCCTCGCGGGCGAACCGATTCAGCGCAAGCGTCGTGTTCTCTCGCGCCGACCCGATCATGTCGGCCAGCTCCTTGTGCGTAAGCTGGAACCCGATAAGGATCCCTTCGTCGGTCTTGACCCCGTACTCATCCGACAGCTTGAGAAGTTGCCTCGACAACCGCGCCTGGATGTCGCGGAACGCAAGATCCTCAAGCGTTTCCTCAAACTCCCGCAGCCGGTCCGCGAAGTGCCCGAGCAGCAGCCGCAGCGCCTGCGGATCCTCCCCCATCACGTGGGAAAGCGTCTGGGTCGGAACACAGTACAGCATCGAATCCTCAATCGCCGTGGCCAGATGACGACGGTGTTTCTCGCCGACAAGACACATCTCGCCAAAGATCCCGCCGGCGCTGACCATCGCCAACGTCAACTTCTTGCCGCTCTCATCGAGATACGCAAGCTTGATCCGGCCCTCTTTCACAACATAGACCGTACTGCTTACCGAGCCCGGCTGATAGATTGTATCGCCTCGCTCCACTTGCATCGTATCCGCGATCTCGCACACTAGCAGTTCAAACGTGATGTCCTGATTCACTGTGCCCTTCATCCAATCTCCCTCCAGCGGTCGTACGACAACGGTACGTCGCGAACATCACATCCACGAGGAACGGCGTATCCCACCGGGGGGGCGTTTTCGGTTCCGAAAGGTAACGTACGTCCCCTCGAAATCGGGATCGAGACCGAATGGAAACAGGAAAAGGATGGAGTGACCTGAGCAGATGAAATGGAGAGAAAGAGAAAAAGGATAGTGTGGTTCTTGTCACTGCTACTGCTTGCTTCGCTTGGTCCTGGTAATACTCCCTAGAAAGGAGGTGATCCAGCCGCAGGTTCTCCTACGGCTACCTTGTTA
>CAZKPU010000171.1:0-3195 GCA_964554715.1 uncultured Thermotogae bacterium
CAACAAGATCGTTCGAACCTGCAATCGCTGCATCCAAGTATCCATCCGCCGGCGGAGTCCCGACGTCATCGACCACGATCAACATCGGGCTGATGAGCTGCACACCGACTGCCCCCGGATCCGCATCCGGATCGATCCCCAGCCATGGGCTGAAGACCGCGTTGCCGTAGATCCGGTCGCCGCCGCCGTCGTACTCTGGGACGTTGTCCTTGTCGAGATCCACCCAGGGACCGTCCGCCGAACCCCACCAATTGAGCGCGGCATCCACCTGGTCCGCGCCATTGTAGAGGTAGAGGGCGCCGTACAACGGGGTCTCTGCTGAGTTGTTCCCGGTCAGTGAGCAGTAGCGGATCATGGAATGGCTATCCCCGGCATGCACCCGGATGCCATCGTGATTTCCGCTGATCACACTTGTATCGATGAGCACTTGAGAGAACCCAACCGCCTCCGGCCTAAGCGTGATGCCCACTTCGTTGTCAAGGAAGCTGCTCTCGGTGACATGGAGAAGATCCAACGGAGTCGTCCCCTGGCCAATCACCGTCAATCCACCCTTGTAGCCACTGTTATCGGCCGCTAGGACACGATCGAATGTCAGCTCCGGCCCTCCGTAGACATAGACGTAGAATCCGCGTTGGTTCCCGGTTGCAGTGACATCCGTGAACCGTGTCGGCGAGGGCGATGCGAACCCCGAGTTCAATCGGAGCACATAGATTCCAGCGTCCACGTTGTTGCTGTACTGCCCGCCGACAACCTGCAGATCGTTGAGAGGTCCTTCGAGGTATGCTCCAAGAACGGCATTCCTCTCCATGACGCAGTTCTGCAGAAGCAGTCCGTCGACGGAGTGCGTGCTGTTGAAGTTGAATCCGCTTCCGCCGTTGTCCGTAAGCGCACAGTCGATCAACTCAAGGCTTTCGATCGCACCGAAGAAATCGGTGGTGATCCCGCTCCCACCATTGGCAACGGATGCGATGTTCAGGAATGAGATGAAGCTGCCCGATCCAAGATCCATCTCGATCCCGCTTCCAGGGTTTCCACCGCCGGTCGCTCCGGTCAGCCGCAAGTCGCGAACGATAAGTCGATCTACGACGGATGCTCCTCCGGCGCGAATCTGGATGATCGGTTGGTTGGCAGCATACGGACCGAGGATCGTGTTCGATGCCGGATCGCTTCCGTTTCCCGCGCCCGAAAGGACCACGCTCTTCGTAATGTTCACGTCCTCGTTGTACGTTCCCGCCGCGATGTTGACGGTGAGACTGGATGACAGGTCGATCCCCTCCTGGATGCGTCCGCCTCCTCCGATCTGCTGCCCCTGTTGGTGGACGGTGACTGCGGTGAGATCGGGCTGCCATCCAGGTGTACCTGGGTCACCATCATCGCCTGACGAAAGCATCGGCGAGAAGTCCATGTTCGTCGTGTCGAGCCACGCGGCCACTGCAGCGGGATCATCGGTTCCCCACCAATTGCATGAGGCATCGAACGTTCCGACACCCCCCCAATAGGCGTTCAAAACGGCATTGCCGTGGATTTCGTTTCCAAGAAAAACGGTACCGGGCGAGTCGCTTGTGATCCACACTCCAGCCGAGTCCGGGTACTTCAAGTCGTCCCAATCGTCGTTGTTGTAGATCTTGTTGCCTACGACAACCACACCGCCACTCTGTCGAACCAACAGCCCGATCGCTGTGTTGTCGTGGATGATGTTCCCTTCAACCAGCGACCCGTCCGACAGGTAGAGATAGAGGGCTCCGTTCTCGCTCGAGCACGCGTAGATCTCGTTGTCCAGGATATCGACCGCGCTTGCATAGACGGTGATGCCGTCTTCGGCACAGTCATGAACCACGTTTCCACTGACACTTCCTCCCGTGCTTCCGTCGCCGGAGTCACCGAGCTTGATGCCGTCGTTGTTGGGAACGTCGTAAACGAGGTTCCCGATGATGCTGACATTGTCAACGTCGTAGCAGTAGATCGCAGCGTTTTCGCTGTAGATGTCGTGCGCTTCGTTGTACTGTACGAAGCCATTGGACGAAGCCGACAGATTGAACGCGTCCTGAACGATGTTATAGGCGTAGTTGTACTCGATCGTCACGCCCGTGGAGTACTTGATCTGAATCGCCTCATCGCCAGATGTTGTCAGATCGTCGTAGAGGATGTTGTTCGCAACGTGCAAGTTGTCGGCAGATCCACTTTCCTCGACCATGTCACCGGTTCCGCCGGTAATGGTGAATCCGTCGATGGTGACGTCCGCGGCGGAAATCCGCATGACGTAGCTGGAGGCCTCGCCGGCATCGACAACTGTCTCAGGACCTGTGCGCCCTCCAACGCTCGGTCGCGGATCCACGCCGGCCTGTGCGCCAACAAGCGTCAGCGACTTCCAGACCAGCACGTTCTCGTTGTATGTCCCTGCTGCGACCTCAATCGTGTCTCCGGGACTCGCAGCGTCAATCGCCGCTTGAATCGTGGAGTAATCGTATCCGGCTCCCGGGCCCACCGTCCACGTTGCTGTCGCTGCGTGCACCACCAAGGTCGCCGTGACCAACATTAGTAGAATCAAGCCTAAGACCATGCACCGCCGCATGTCGCCTCCTTGAGCTTCACCACATAGCGTTCGCTTGAGCAACGGAGTGCCGGCACCGCAGAGAAACCGCAAGAAGAAAGCCGACCCACCACAGCCCTCCTTACATCGGACTCTGGCAGCTCGGCTGACCGTTAGCCTGGATCAGGTCCCGTTGGCTTTGTGTCCCTGCCTTTCGGCAGGTTTACTCTGTTTCAGAGTCTTACTTCCCTCCCCCCCATCTGCCTTATTTCACCGTTCCTTACCTACCCTATCTCTGTTTTTCTGTCAATACTAGACATAGCCCTATCCTATTATCTGGTCTTTCCCCTACACACACACTTCCCTCAGCAACAGCGTTGAACGCGCCATACTCCCGAATACACCTCTCTTGTCCTTTTTTCTCTCTCTTCCTATGGACCTCTGTCTCACTTCCAGTTCTATGTCTTTTTTTCTCCTTGTTCTCTCGTGTTTCGACGCCGTGTGCTCTCACGGGATAGCGGGTTGGTTTCTTCCCGCTGTCGCAACGAACGCTTCATTCCGAAGCCGATGGCCTGCAAACTCCCCAAGGACCAGGCCGGAGGCAACCTTCGCCTCCGGCCTGTCATGCCCAGCGTGTTACGGTCGTTCGCCTACGGAGCGGTGAT
>CAZKPU010000172.1:0-3182 GCA_964554715.1 uncultured Thermotogae bacterium
GTTACACTCGCGTCCGTAGCGGACCGCAGATGAGCAAACGATGGAATAGTCGGCGGGTATACTGAGGAAGAGAAAGTGCGTTTTCATCAAGGAGGTTCAACATGGAAGGCAAGTTCCCGTTGCTTGGCGACGCGTTTCCCGAGATGAACGTTCAGACGACGCATGGCAAGGTGTCGCTACCGGGTGACTACAAAGGAGATTGGTTCGTGTTGTTCAGCCATCCAGCCGACTTCACGCCCGTCTGCACGACCGAATTCGTTGCGTTCCAGAAGCGCTTCGATCAGTTCGAGCAGCTTGGCTGCCGGCTGATCGGTATGAGCATCGACCAGGTGTTCTCGCACATCAAGTGGGTCGAATGGATCCAAGAGAAACTCCATGTGGAGATTCAGTTCCCGATCATCGCCGGCACGGAAGCTGTCGCCAACCAACTGGGACTCGTTCACCCCGGCAAAGGTACCAACACGGTTCGAGCCGTGTTCATTGTGGATCCCAAGGGGATCCTGCGCGCGGTGCTCTACTACCCGCAGGAGCTCGGGCGGAACATGGATGAGATCGTGCGGATGGTGAAGGGGTTCAAACTCGCCGATGAGAAGGGTGTAGCGATCCCCGCTGGCTGGCCTCGGAACGAACTGGTCAACGACCATGTGATTGTTCCGCCGGCTACCGATGTCGAAGGAGCGAAGAAGCGCCTGGAAGAGCACGAGTGCTTCGACTGGTGGTTCTGCCACAAGGAAGGCTAGCACATGTAGAGTTGGCAGCGACGCTCCGGCCATCACGCTCGGATCAGGTTCTCTTCCGAGGGCTCGTCAGCGGAAGGGCCGGAGCGCAATACGATCTTGGATGGGGTATTGCCTGTTCGCCCGGAGACATTCGCCGGCTGGCAGGCTGAGGAGAGGTGACCAACGCCGATGACCCCAGCAATCATCTTCGCTGTGCTGGCGCTGGTGGTGATCTGCTTTCAAATGGCTCTGCTTCTCGGCGTGCCTTGGGGTCATCTGACGTGGGGCGGGAAGTACCCCGGCAGGTTGCCCCGATTCATGCGCATTGTCGCGGGCGTCTCCGCCCTTCTGCTGGCTGGATTTGCCTTGGCGGTCCTCGTCCGCGCTGGCGTCCTGGTGCCGTCCCTGCTCCCGGCATCGAGAGTCGCCATCTGGATCGTCGTTGGCTATTCCGTCGTGGGGATTGCGGCAAACGCGACGACGAAGAGCCGTTGGGAGCGGATCCTTTGGTTGCCGACGACGGTCGGGATGCTCGTGTGTAGCCTGATCGTAGCTCTGGGATAGCCGTGCAGATGGGACCGCCGCAGGCAATCCCGATTCGAACCCGAGCCATGTCGTACGCCGCAACTCCTTCTACTCGCACCGCCCACATCCATGATGTCTGATGCCGGCGATGGCACCCCGGCCTGAGAGGAAGTGAGGGTGGCACTCGTTTTGGGAGCGCTGAATCGCCTGGTTTGCCGAACGCAACGCAACCCTCCTACTCTGAGCGTTGAGGAGGTCCGAGATGACTCAAGGGACGCGAAGGTATGACATCGACTGGCTAAGGGTTATCGCCATGGGCGCCATCTTCCTGCTTCACTCGCTGCACCTGTTCGACATGGGCACCGATTGGCATCTCCGGAACGCCGACCAGAGCATGCTGGTGCTCATCCTGCGCGGATTGATCGACATTTGGGCGATTCCGCTGTTCTTCGTGCTCTCCGGAGCCGGCGCGTGGTTCGCACTGAAACGCCGGAGCGGCGGGAGGTTCCTTGTCGAACGGGTGAAGCGGCTGCTTGTCCCGTTGTACACCGTGGGCATCTTCGCGATCGCTCTTCCGCAGATCTACTTCGACGCGTTCACCCGGGGCTATCGCGGCACCTTCGGTGCGATCATCGCCGCCGATCTCGGTTCGGTGCGCTTCGAGCCCGGCTGGCCGGGGTTGACGACCTTCTTCAGCGGACATCTGTGGTTTCTGCAGTTCCTGTTTCTGGTTTCGGTCGTTGTGCTTCCGCTACTGCTCTACTTCCGCAGTGAGTCGGGGAGGCGGTTGGTCAGCAGGCTGGCCGGATGGTGCAGCCACCGTGGAGGGATCTTCTTGCTGATCCTCCCGATCGCGGCAATCCGGATTGCGCTGATGGGGACGATCCTTGGGCAGCATTCGTGGGCTTTCTTCGCGTTCTACGCGGTTCTGTACCTGATCGGCTATCTGCTGATGGGCGATGATCGCTTTACGGAAGCCATCAAGCGCAACACATGGATCGGTCTTGCGGTCGGCGTTGTGAGCTTCGGTGCACAGGGGTTCCTGATCCTTACACAGGGATACCGGATGTTCTACGAACCGTTTTCGATGGTGTTCGTACTGTACGAGGCCATCTTGAGTATCGGCATCTGGGGCTTTGTCGTCTTCTTGATGGGCATCGCAGGCAAGCGGTTGAACCGCCCAAGCAAGCTGCTGAACTACGCCAACGAAGCGGTGCTTCCGTTCTACCTGTTCCACCAAACCGTCATCTTGGGAATCGCGTGGTTCGTCATTCGGTGGAATCTGGGAATCCTCCCCAAGGTGATGATCGTCATCGTCACCTCGTTTGCCGCGACGTTGATCCTATACGATGCGTTCGTCAGGAACTCCAACGTCCTGCGCTTCTTCTTCGGAATGCGGCCGAAGAGAGCCCCCAGCCTCCCGGTGGCTAGCAGGATTGCAGGCCGAAACCGGGAGCGAGAGTTCGTCCATCTTGCGAAAGGGGCGTGGATATCACAGATAGGAAAGGAGCCATGATGACCCGAGATGAAAGCTATGAGCGTGCGCGAAAGCGTGTACGAGCGCTCAAGACCTTCTATCGAAGCCTGGCCACCTATGTCGCGGTGATGATCGTGCTGTTCATCGTGGACTACCTGGATCACGGGAACTGGTGGGTGTACTGGCCGGCACTTGGATGGGGTATCGCCATCGTGCTCCACGCGTTCAGAGTCCTCGGGCCCGGCGGCCGCGGAAGCAGATGGGAAGAGCGCAAGATCAAGCAGCTGATGGACGACGAGCGGGACAAGGAGTGACCGACGGGAACCTCGCCTTCTATGATTTCACCTGCCAGCCGGAGCTGCGGGGACGATCGCGGCGCACCCACGTCGAGCGAGCGGTACAGATTGCGGTGCGGTCTGCAGGTCTTGTGATCCGGTGGATGAACCGGTTTCCATCGATCG
>CAZKPU010000173.1:0-3164 GCA_964554715.1 uncultured Thermotogae bacterium
TGATCTTCGCCGTAGAAGTGCCGGCTACGAGCGTTGAACAACTCGGCGGCTGCGTGGATATCCCTAACGGTTGCCGGACGGAATGTCCAGCCCTTGGGTTGATCGTTCATCGCTCTCCTCTCAAACTTGCTCTTGGCGTCGTCTGTTTCGCATGGCGGACTTGACATGGTCAGCTTGACGTCGGTTCCGGTTCCGAATCTTCTGGCGCGTCGAATCGGGATCGCTCTTCGAGAGCAGATGAACTGTCGATGCCGAGCTGTTGTTTCCCCGATCGAGTTCTTCTCAAGCGCGGCCCACAAATCTACTGCGCTGACTTGTTCCTTTGGCGTGGCTTGGACATCGGTACCTCCACACGCTTCACTCCGCGAAGCTCCTCGCACGCTTCACTCCGCGAAGCTCCTCGCACGCTTCACTCCGCGAAGCTCCCCGCACGCTTCACTCCGCGAAGCTCCTCGCACGCTTCACTCCGCGAAGCTCCCCACACGTTTCCTCTTGTCAGGTGCAAGGACTGGATCTGGCCCTTTGTTCAGGGTCACAGGGATCGGGTGATCAAGTCCTTTCCACCGCGGAGCTCCTTCTCATACGCGTAGTCCTGGCTGAACGGAACCATTCCCGCCCGCTCATACAGGCGAGACGCCCCGGTCAAGTTCTCGGAGTCCATATCCAGCTCCACGGCGATGCAGCCACGGTGATGCAATTCCGCGAACGCATGATGGAGCAGAGCTCTTCCCAACCCCCGCTTGCGCCATGGGGCACGCACAGCCAAGCCGTCGATGTAGCCGCGAGTTCGATCTCCGGCAACGTGTGGATCGCAGAATGCGTAGCCGGCAATCTCTCCATTCGCTTCGTCGAGAGCCACGAACCACAGCGTGGGATCGAAGTCATCGCCCTCACACTGGATCCATTCCTTCCACTGGCGGAGTTCCTCCTCGAACGGCCGATCTACGTGTCCCCAATGATCGCGGAATGCCTCTTGATCTGCGGCGACGACCTTCTCGAGATCGCGTTCCAACACAAACGGCCGTAGCGAGATCCCTTGCGGCCATTCCGCTGCATGTGCCACATACGACGAATCGAAGTCAATTCTCATCCGTTGCATGACGCGGACCCGCTCGAATCCATGGCGCTCGTACGCTTCCCATCGGTCGGTATCCTGGATCAACGCGTGTGCGCCAAGGGTGATGCGGGCATCTTCTGGCGCTAGCGGAACGTACGTGCGCGCTTGGCCCTCGGCCCAGACGAGCATCGCATCCCATAGGGGAGCATTGTCTGAGCTAGTGGGAATCGTGCAGACTCCCGCGAACGGCTTGATGTGCGGTGCCCCCGGATCCATGACAGCGGCCCAGCCGATCAGAGTCCCGGCAAGATCGAAGTACGTACGCGTGTCACGCTCCAGGTTGACATCGGGCTGTCTCCATCCCGCCCTGATCTTGTGCTCTTCCGCTTGATTCTGGCCGAAGAACGCTTGTGATCGCGCGTTGAAGAGGGCTGTAACAGCCTTTGCATCCTCGATCCTACCCGGACGAACCGTCCAGGATTCCTGTCTGTTCGAGTGTTCTTTCATCAACGTTTCTCCTCTCCGTGGTGTCGAATAGCGCAGAATTCGTCCGTGGGTTTGTGAGCCCTGAGTGTTGAAAGGTGATGTTTGCCGTCCAACGAGGTCTTTGTCGGATCCGCGATCTCCCGGTACCGTCCGGATGGATAAGCAATCGCGGCCGCAAAAGTCCGGTGGCTGACCTTGGAATCAGGTAAAGGTCGTTCCGAGAGGGAAGGGAGCAAGCTTCCTCCGGCGCATACGACATCTGCTTTCCGTGAAGAGGAAGCGGTGGATATCAGACCGAAGGCACCGAAATGTTCTTCCGTGCCGAGTGGATTTCCTAAGCGAACCAAACCTCAAGGAGCCACAAACCATTCTCAGAGTTGATGCTGATCATCGTCTTGCCTCCTTTCGCCGGGTGCGTGACGGACACGACCCAAGCTCTGCCTGCGGATGATCCGAAGCAAGGGAATCATGTTGTGTGGCATTATACGGATGAGCTTCGGCCAATCAACCATGTCGTGCGGACTCGAAGATGAGGACCAGGCTCAGTTGTGTTGCCAGCGGCTTGTCAGTAGCCTGGAGTCGCTTGAGCGGTGACCACCTGGAGGAGGGATCGATGAGGATGGATTGGGAGCGCTTGACAGAAGCGATCAGCGTGCGGCAATCAAGACGCAAGTTCCTCGATCGGCCGCTTCGTCGCGAGGATCATGATGCATTGGAGGTGTTTGCTTCCGATATCGAACGCGAGGTCCCATTCCAGCACGAAGTGCGGATGCTCATCCGAGCCGTGCCCGAAGGATTGAGGCCGTTCAGCTTTGTGGGAGCTTCGGCATTTGCCGCCTTCACGGCACCACAGACGACTCTTTCAGAATCGCATGTCGGCTTCCTTGGAGAGCTGCTCGTGCTCCAAGCGACCGAGCTTGGTCTTGGAAGCTGCTGGGTGGCCCAGTTCCGGCGTTTGGACACCTACCAAGCCGTGTTCGGATCCACTGAGGAAGATGCGCCGAGAGCGATCCATGCAATCACACCTCTCGGATATGTGACCGAAAACGTCTCCGGCATCTCGGATCGCATTACGAGCAGCATTTTCAGCGGCAGGAAGAACTCGGTGGAGAGGAACCTCGCTCCGGATTCCCTTGTCGAGTTTCCGGCGAGCATCCGAGCAACGCTCGACTTGGCGTGCAAAGCGCCATCGGCGCTCAATGCCCAGCCCTGGACGTTTCGCGTGACGGATGTGTGGGATCGTTTCGCGATCGAGATCGCCCAGCCGGTCGGATACGAGCACCGTGTATGGAAGCACTCCGAGATCGATATCGGAATCTGCGCCGCTCATGTATGGGTTTCATTGATGAGCCAATCCGTCGAGCACGAACTGGAAATCGTCGAATCCGAAGGGCGCGTGGTGTGGATCTTCAAATTGTAGGTGAGGTGTTGTCCCGCTCTGTTCCTACGAGGTGGGTCCGGTAGGGGGGGCGGAGGCGATTCGACGAAAGACCATCGTGTTCACCACCGTATCTTCCCATCGAGCCTCCGGCGGTGTGTTCTTCGTGAGCAGGAAGGTCGTTGTAAGGACATCCTGACCGTCGATGCAGTGAAGCTGCCCGGTAAGACTGGTTACCCAGTG
>CAZKPU010000174.1:0-3098 GCA_964554715.1 uncultured Thermotogae bacterium
GCGCTATTTCTGAGACCGCACCGCGGTCTTCTCGAACCGGAAGTCCCCGCGGTCGGCCTCGGCGTGCAGCCAGGGCACAAGATGCTGCCTCGCCTTGCCGAGTGTCCATTGCCGCAACGCAATCCTGCACGCGTTGGTGTTTTCCACATCTCCGAACACGACCAGATCTCCGTGAGGCCTTTCCTCGACTTGGGCACTGGATGCCGAAGATGGCATGTACTGCACGGGAAAGGAGCGATCGATCGCTTGCATGGCAACACGTTCCGGCAACCGGGTCGGCGGATCCACCTCGAGATCGCGTCTCTGCTGCTCGATCCGTCGTGAAACCCGCTCGATCCACGTTCGTTTCTCGGCGATCAGTTCGGGGATCCGTCGTACATCGAATCCGCGAGGGACGATCACAACCAGTCCATCCTCCAACGAGAAGCGGAAGCGAACGTTTCGTGCTCTCGCACTCCTTCGAACCTCGTATTCCACGTTCAGAGATTCTCTCACCGGGAACTCCTCCACGGAAAGATTCTGCATCAAGTTTGGGTCGTTGCCAACCTTCCCTCCTTCATGAGGGCTCCGACGGATCTGCGTATCGCTCGTTCGCGATTCACGTCATGTCCAGAGATTAGGCACCGGCGGCATCATCGCCTGCTGTTTCGTCCCTCCGCAGGGTGATCCAGACGGTAGAAACGCGAGGCGGAAAGAGACGGCGAACCTGTAGCGATCTCTGCGCCGCAAACCGTCGACTGGGTCGCTCCTGAGTTGTCTCGGTCATCGATCCACTCCATCATCTTGATAAGCTCACACCAAAGGGGGGCGGTTATCATGCGCAATCCGATGAAGCCAGACGCTGAATGGATGGCCGGCGTATACAGGCTCCGATTCGCGTCAGCCGTTGAGGCAACAGCGTTTCGGACGCGGTTCGCAACCTGTCCTCTCTGGCGGTTGATGACCGATGGAATAGGGGAGACAGACGTGGTCGTCCTCGCGATCGAGCGTGTTGCTCAACATCACGGGGATTTCTCACAGGCAGGAAACACTCTGGTCGCTCATCCCGAGTATGTGGGAGCGGTCGACGTCTTGTTCCGGCGCGATGACGGTCTTCTCGATCTCTTCCCTGATGCCGATCCTCCGACAGGATACGCAGAATATCCGCCCTGCGGATCCGATTGCATCACCTGCCCTACATACGGATCCCCGTGCCGAGGATGTCCGGCCGTCTTTCCGTATGGAACGTCAGATTCCGACTGAGAAACCGAAGATAGCCGTCTCCACGGGCGAAGCGACTGCGGCTTCAGCCACGTTTGGCGCAACACCGCATCCCGATCCGGATCGGTGCGTCGGAGTTCCGCCGATCCCCGATCTATCGGAGGCTCAGACGACTCCGAGTGACATTCTCGAACCGCCTGTACAAACCGGACGGTCCGAGCAGGAGACGTAAACCTCGGGTAGACTCCTCCTCATTCCAGCTCTGACGCTTGCTGTGAAGAGACTGGTCCCGCATCTCGAGACACCGTAGCAGCAAGACGAATCAGGCTCTTGAGGAGGATCGATGAAACCGTTTGAACAGCTTTCGCCTCTCGGCCGCGGACGGCGGATGCGTCCCATGGCCCACCAAATCCTGGCGGAGTACGGAATCACAGAAGCAACGCTCAACCAGATCACGGAAGCATCCAACACGATCTTCCGGGTGACAGCCACGGATCGAAGGCGGTATGTCCTTCGCATCGTGTCCCCGAAGAGCTGTCACGGTCCGGAGGAGATCGACTCCGAGATGCAATGGCTTTGCGTACTCGCCGATCAAACGGATATCGGGATCCCCAAGCCCGTGGCCACACAGAGCGGCCGCTTCTCGGTGACCGTTTCGCATCCATCGGTTCCCGGCGAGCGTCACGCCGCTCTGTTTCAGTGGGTGCCCGGCCGGATGCTCGATGATTGCAGAACGACCGCCAATGTTTTGCGGCACGGCGCTTTGATGGCTCGCCTCCATCAGCACGCCGAGGGCTTCCAACCCGACGGGACGTTTCGCATCCGCACCTACAACAACGTCTTTCCCTACGCCAACCCCCGATTTCCGAACATCGAGCCGATCGCTCTGGAGGACCGGCGTTTCTCCTTCCTCTTTCCGCCCGATCGATGGAAGCGATTCGGGAAGGCAAGACAGCTGGTGCAAGACATCATCGATCGGTTGTTCGCAACACCGGAACTTCCGCGCGTGATCCACAACGATCTTCATGTCTGGAACGTTCACGTCACTCGCAACAAGCTCTACGCGCTTGATTTCGAGGACATGCTTTGGGGGTTCCCGATCCAGGACATCGCAACAACCCTCTACTACTATCGATACCTTGAGACGTACCCCGAACTCCTCAAGGCGTTTCGGACGGGCTATGAGACGGTTGCAGCGTGGCCGGACGTGCCGACCGAAGAACTGGAGGCGCTGATCATCGGGCGCGGCATCCTGCTGGCGAACTATGTGGCGGTCTCGGAGGATCCCGAGGATCAGGCGTTTGCCCCAACGTATCTGCAGCGAATGGACGAACGCATCGATCGCTTCCTTGAGGGTTCCTGATCCCCCTCGCCACCCAAGGAGCGGACGGCCTCTTGGCTTTGTCGGGCATGTGTCCCGAGACTTCTCACTCTCCGCCGGGAACCTTCTCTAGATGCACAACCGTCTGAGGGAACGGAATCTCGATCCCCTCGCGATCGAACGCCTGTTTGACGGAACGCAGCAGATCGAACCGAGCATCCCAGTAGTCACTGCCTGCAACCCACATTCGCAGTGTCAGATTCACACTCGAATCAGCAAGCTCGCCGACAAGAACCTGGGGAAGAGGCTCTTCAAGCACACGGGCATCGTTTTGCATCAAGGCCATCGCAACGGATGAAGCCTTCTCGATGGATGTGCCGTAGCCGATCCCCACACCCACATCGAGCCGTCTCGTCCGGTACCCGGCGTAGTTGCGGATCGTCTCTCCGTAGATCTTGCCGTTGGGAACGATGACCTTCACATTGTCCGGAGTCGCGAGGATGGTGGTGAAGAGCTGGATGTCGCGCACGGTTCCCGTAACTCCCGCCGCTTCAACGAAATCGCCGATGCGGAACGG
>CAZKPU010000175.1:0-3073 GCA_964554715.1 uncultured Thermotogae bacterium
TTCTCCTGACCGGGCATCATCTTTCGGCTGAGATCCAGGATCGATCGCACCGTGTCGTCGGTGATCTCCCGCAAACTCACCTTGGCATCCCGATCGGGCTGATCAAGCCGCTCGGGGGCGTTTTGGATCTTGAGCCACGGTGCATACAGCTCGGGGCGCCGGTCTGGGAAGAAGAGGGTTCGCGCGGGCGATCCGTCGGTCTCCTTCAGATCGATGTCGCAGAGCAGCAAGTGATCCTCGGATGCGGGCGCGCGGGCGATAACCTCGCCGCGCGGATCGCAGACGAACGACTCTCCGGCAAACCGCAGCACATTTTCCTGCCCCACACGGTTACAGAGAGCGACAAACACGCCGTTGTGGAACGCGGCCACGCGCATCTCCGCCTCGTACAACCCTTCCGGCCATTCGCCGACGGCACCGGCCTGCGGAACCAGGACAAGATCCGCTCCACCCAACGCAAAGGCACGCATCGTTTCCGGGTAGTGCCGGTCGTAACAGATCGCGACACCGATCCGGCCCGCCTTCGTCGAAAAGACCGGTGCACCGAGGTTACCGGGGGTGTAGTAGGTCTTCTCATGGAACCCTTCATAGTCGGGGATGTGCACCATCCGCTGGGCCCCAAGCAGCCGTCCGTCGGCATCGATTACCGGGCTGGTATCGTAAGCGGCATCCCCATCGCGCTCGTAGAGGTTGGGGATGATGACGATGTGAAGCTCTTGGGCCAACGCGCGGAGAGCGTCCGTCGTGGGGCCCGGAATCGGTTCAGCGAGCTCGAGGTGGCCGCCGTCGGACGGGCGCTGCGGATAGAACGGCTCAAACGCCAGCTCGGCGAAGCAGACCAGCTGTGCCCCCTGAGCTGCCGCCTCTCGCGCCGCCGCGATGCCGCGAGCGAGATTCTCCGACTTGTCCGCCGTCGCGATCTGCTGCACAAGAGCGATCCGCATCAAGACTCCTTTCCCCTTGCTCTCCAGGTTCCAGCCCCACCAACAAGATTCCACGATTATCGTACACAACATGGCACGCGCCGTCAGCGCCTCGCCTGCTTCCTGTGCTCGCCGAACGTGCTCTCGGCCTCAACTGGTGATGTGCATCACATTTGCCTGCGTCGTTCCGGCGAACCGGCCATCAACCTGCGGAGAGATTCCCAGCCAACAGCTTCGGCCCAAAGCGCAAGGGCCGGTGTTTGACAGGTCGAGACGGAAGCCCTCGCCTGACCAAAAGGAGGACGAGGACTGGGCCCAAGCTGCGAGATGGTTCGTGGTTCGTGATGATTGCGGTGGAATGGAAGCCAGCCGGATGCGGCGAGATTTGATGGCTCCCACGGGCTTGCGGGTCGGAACACCCGCGGGTGGAAGTTGTCGGGAGGAGTTGACGTATGGGCTCTTCTGCGCCTAGTCTCGTTCGGGAGTGGACCCGAGCCCGAACTCGCACGAAGGATGTGACGATGACCCGACCTGATCGAAACGCACTGGTCGCGATGCCGCTGGTGCTCCTTATCGCAGCTTGTCTCTCGTGGGCCGGGAGCTGGAGCGGAACCACGATCGCCGGTGCCCCGGTGTTCGCGATCGCCGTCGCGATTGCATTCTTTGTTCAGTGGTCCGCTCTTGTTCCGGCATTCGTGCGGCGAACCGAGCGGTTCTTCGACCTCACCGGCAGCGCCACCTACATCTCTGTGACTGCGATCGCCGTCGCGCTCACGGAACAAGCCGATGCACGGTCGTTCTTGCTGCTGGCGATGGTCAGCGTCTGGGCGGTCCGGCTGGGGGCGTTCCTGTTCAGCCGCGTTCGGAAGGTCGGGAAGGATAAGCGGTTCGACGAAATCAAGCAGTCGCTCCCTCGCTTCCTGCTAACGTGGACCCTGCAAGGCCTGTGGATCTCGTTCACGCTCGCCGCAGCGCTTGCCGCGATCACTACAACGCTGCGGAGGCCCCTCGGGATCTACGCCTGGATCGGTGCGGGTATCTGGCTCGCCGGATTGGGGATCGAGGCATTTGCCGATGCGCAGAAACGACGGTTCCGCTCCGATCCATCCAACCGGAATCGCTTCATCCAATCGGGCCTCTGGAGTTGGTCCCGGCATCCCAACTACTTCGGCGAGATCGTATTGTGGATCGGTGTCGCCATCATCGCCGCTCCGGTGCTGCGCGGCCTGCAGTGGGTAACGATGATCTCCCCGGTGTTTGTCATGCTGCTGCTGACGAAAATCAGCGGCATCCCGATGCTCGAGAAGCGGTCGGACGCGAAGTGGGGCGATCAGCCGGACTATCAGGCCTACAAGCGGCGCACCTCCGCTCTCATCCCCCGGCCACCAAGCGGGTAGAGGGCCCCGCCCTCAGCCGCATTTCGCGACAGTCGGGTCGCATGCTGCCGGCTAGATGGATCCCCGGGCAAGGACGAGCCGGAACGACGCTCCATGAAGCTTTCGTTGCTCAACAATGAACCCCGCATCCTCAGCCATTCGCCCGATCGTATCGGCACACATCTCATGGTCGTCCCAGGTTGTGCCATATCCCGTTTCGATCGTCTTGCCGGGGATCTCCACCTTGACCGGGACGGCAAGCACGTCTTGGGTCGTTCCCTCACGAGGCGGAATCTCCACGTCCCAGATATGAAACGATCCGCCGGGCCGAAGGACGCGATGCGCTTCTTTGAACACGCGGGGGCGTTCCGAGGCAGGAACGTACATCAAGAAGAAGAACGCCGTAATCGCATCAAACGCTTCGTCGAGGAACGGCAACTCGAGAGCATTCGCAACCACCTTCAGCGGTCCGGGAGCACATTCCTCCAGTTCCTGCCTGCGGGTATCGACAGCGACGACTTGTCGACCTCGCAGCTGTCCGATAACGCCTTCGCCACCGCCGCCAAGGTCGAGGATGAGGTCATCGTCACCGAACCCATCGTCGATCCGCACGACCTGCTGATCCAACAGAAGCATTCGATCTTGCCCGATGGCTTGATGCCTGGTCACGTGAACCTCCTGATCCGTATCTTTGCTTGTAGGTGTGTTCATGGATGTCCGCGGTTCAACCTGTCCGCGGACGAGTATGTCTGTGGGGTCAAGCTCCTCGCAGAC
>CAZKPU010000176.1:0-3033 GCA_964554715.1 uncultured Thermotogae bacterium
TCGTATTAACGAAATCAGCTAAATGTGTTAATATGGTTTGCTCGTACGGTCACAGCTGTGGACAAGGAGCTTCGGAACCATGGAGACCTCCCGGTTCTCTGAGCAAAGCGCAGGCCACATCGTCCGGTCATCCCGGGGCTACGTCGCCTTTGTTCCCGATCCCCTTCCGCCGATGCTGTCATGGTCGGCTGCGGAGATCAACCGCTTGTCCCGGGCCGATCACGCCCTGGGCGAATTGGCGGGCATCGGCCGCACACTACCGAATCCTCACTTGCTGATTCTCCCGTTTGCCCGACGTGAAGCGGTCCTGTCATCCCGCATCGAAGGCACGCAAGCCTCCCTTTCCGATCTGTATGCGTATGAAGCCTCCCCCAATCCGGCTGAGCGGGGCGATGTACGTGAAGTGTCGAATTACGTGCGAGCGCTTGAGTTCGGGCTGTCCCGCGTGACGGAGCTTCCGCTCAGCCTCCGTCTGATCCGGGAGATCCATGCGAAGCTGATGGCGGGCGTTCGTGGCGAGCATTCCACTCCCGGCGAGTTCCGGCGCAGCCAGAACTGGATCGGTCCGCAGGGATGCCTGCTCAACGACGCAACGTACGTTCCGCCTCCTGTTGCGGAAATGCACGGTTGCCTTGACGCCTTCGAGCGGTTCCTGCACGCACAGCCGGAGATCCCGCCGCTTGTGAAGCTGGCGCTGATCCACTACCAATTCGAAGCGATCCATCCGTTCCTTGACGGAAACGGGCGGATGGGGCGATTGATCACGACTCTGCTGTTGTGTGTGTGGAATCTTCTCCCCCAGCCGCTTCTGTATCTGAGCGCCTACTTCGAAGCCAGACGGCAGACATACTATGATCTGCTCCTTTCGGTGAGCCAGCGGGGCGTGTGGAAGGAATGGATTGGGTTCTTCCTGGAGGGGGTCGAGACCCAGGCTCGTGATGCGATCCGTCGATCGTATGGCATTCAAGAACTTCGCCGCGCCTATCGCGCTCGATTCCAGTCGATGCAGGCATCGGCGAGGATCCTGCAGGTCGTCGATTTGCTGTTCGCCTCTCCCGTGATCACGGTGAACCGTGTGAAGGAATCCCTCGACGTGTCCTTTCCTTCAGCGAACCGCTACATCAAGCAACTCGTGGATGAGGGCATCGTGAAGGAGATCACCGGACGCACGCGAAACCGGCTCTACCGCGCCGATGAGATCTTGAGAGCCATCGATGGCCGGTTGTAGGGGCTCTTGCCATGGGTTCACGGATTCGCGCTGCAAACCGATCACGACGAGCGAGCGCTGCGTCCTCGATCGCCATCGCTTCCTTGTGTCCTGCCTGCCTTTCAGGTAGAGGGGAGTATAGCCGCAAGGCGGAGTTCGCATCGTTTCCGGAACACGGGGGTTGTCTTGCGCGGCTCGATCCGTAGAATGGGTTCATCTTACGCGCCCAGAAGGGCGGAAGGGGGTGATCCGTTTGACGAAACCATTGAGGTCAGCGGTCGCTCCCTGTGTAGGTTCTTCGTAGCATCGAAAACCTGCACAACGTGCAGCGATACCCACAGCAGAGTGTGACATCCGGGCACACGCGGCCGCTGGCCTCCTACACTGCCTAGGAGGCTCGATGATTCATACCTTGCCAGACGGTTTCACCGTCCGTTCTGCATCCATGGAGGATGCGGAGCGTGTTTCCGATTTCTGGAACGAACGTCTGCAAGCCACGCGCGGAGTTCGTTCGTCGACCCCCGAACAAGTCCGAAAGCTCTGGAACCACCCCAAGTTCGACCTCTCGACCGACAGCCTGCTCGTGTTCACACCGGAAGGCACGCTCGCCGGATACGCCCACGTTCGCGATGTAAAAGATCCGCCGGTTGATGTCTTCACCGCCCATTCCGTCCATCCCGATTACGACCAAGAAACCTGGCTGTGGGACGCGCTGTTCGCCTGGACCGGCGCCGAGTCACGGCGCGTCATCCCCCGTGCCCCGGCCAACGCGAGGATCGTCCTCGTTGCCGGTGTCGTGGACGAAGACACAACGAAGCAGAGGCAGTTGGAGAGCCACGGCTTCGAATACAGCCGCAGCTTCCACCGGATGCAGATCGACTTCCCCGAAGCCGGTTCGACGCAGGCGCAGGAAGAAGCATCCTTCACCGATGGGATCACCATTCGCACCGTCGTACCGGGCGAAGACGACCACGAGCTCGTCACCGCCTACCGGGAAGCGTTCGCCGACCACTTCGGATACCTCGATCAACCGTTCGAGGCGGAACTCAAGGAGTGGCGGCACTGGATGAGCGAAGACGACTTCGATCCGGCGCTGTGGTTCCTCGCCATCGAGGACAGGAAGATCGTCGCCTTCTGCATGTGCTACTCGAAGACGCCCGGCGACCCGGAGCGCGGACTGATCGATGAACTCGGTGTCCTCCCGGCAGCCCGACGGAGAGGAATCGGCCGAGCCCTCCTCCACCACTCGTTTACCGCCCTCCGGCAGAGGAACATCACCGGAGCCGTCCTGACCGTCGATTCCAAGAACCGAAACGGCGCCGTCGGCCTGTACACACGCGTCGGAATGCACACGGCGTATGCCAACCACACCTACATCAAGGAACTGCGCCCCGGCGTGAACCTCGTGGCGGAGTAGTTGCCGTTTAAGTCTGCATTCTTGCTGTGCTTCGGAGACTGACTCTGACCCAAGACCGCGACGCCGGTCCCTCGACGGATCGGCGTCCGCGCTTACACATGTCGATTGCTAGAGAGAGATCATTGAGAGAGACAGATGAGGATGGGATCACGAGGATCCCCGGGGCAGTACGGTAGGATGCCTGCCTGCACGTTCGGTGGCTTGCCGAGGGTGAAATCCATCCGGCTCGTTGTGGAACACGTAGTCGTGTCGCTCTACGTTGTGTTCCAGGTTCATCGGCGGTCCCTCAAGGCTATCTTGTGCGACCTGGAGATCCTGCTCTGGTGACCCTCTTCTTTCTCTACATCCTAGGTTCTCGGCAGCAGGTACAACAGAATGCCGAAGAAGTGGGTGATGCTGCCGCCCAGGA
>CAZKPU010000177.1:0-3009 GCA_964554715.1 uncultured Thermotogae bacterium
CTTCCAACGGAGACGCGAGATCCTCGGAGACAACGGTCGCCACCACGCCCGGACGGCCTTCGGTAAGAGTCCCCGTCTTGTCGAACGCCATGACGGTCACATCGTGCAACGACTGGAGCGCCTCGCCGGAGCGGAACAGGATGCCGTGTTGGGCTCCCTTGCCGCTGGCGACCATCAACGCGGTCGGCGTGGCCAGGCCCAGCGCGCACGGACAGGCGATGACGAGCACGGCGACGGACGCGAACAGCGCCAGCGAGAGCGGCGGTAGAGCTGCGTTGGCCCACGGAAGAACGCCCGCCGCGCGGGCGATCACCGCGCTCATCCCTTGAGGGTAAGCCAGCCATAGGACGAGGGTTCCCACCGCGATCAGCAGTACGGCGGGGACAAACACAGCGGTGATGCGGTCGGCAAACGCCTGGATCGGGACTTTGGTTGCCTGCGCCTGCTCGACAAGCCGGATTACCTGAGCAAGGAAGGTCTTCTCGCCGACGGCGGACGCGCGGACGCGAAGGGTTCCTTCCTGAAGGATGGTTGCTCCGATGACCGAATCACCCAACGCTCGGCGAACGGGCATCGCTTCCCCGGTGGCGATCGACTCGTCCACGTGGCTCTCTCCGGAAACGACCACGCCGTCCGTGGGAATCCGCTCTCCGGGTCGGACGATCATGAGATCGCCGACCACAACGGACTGGATGTCGACTTCCATCTCCTGGTCATCCCGCAACACGCGTGCCGTCCGTGCTTGAAGCGTAACCAACCGGCGGATCGCCTGCGAGGCGCGGCCCTTGGCCAGCGCTTCGATATAGCGTCCGGTCAGATGGAACGCCATGATCATCGCCGAAACGCCGGCGTAATTGAGGATGTGGGGGGCGATCTGCAGTTCGGCGGCAACGGCCACGACCCCGGTGGCGAAGGACGCGGATGTTCCCAGTGCGATCAGAGCGTCCATCGTGGGGCGGCGGCGCAGGAGGGAGCGGAACCCCGCGCGAAGCGTCGGCGCTCCGGCGACAAACAGCGCCGGTGCGGCAAGAACCACCATCCCGATATGGAAGACGAGCGGCGACGGCCACATGATGCCAAACATCATCTCGGGGATCATCCAGCCGATGATCGGTGCGGCGGCGATCCACGCGAGGATCATCCGCCGTTTCGTCGACGCCAGCTCCTCCACCGTGTGATCGGAGCGGGAGAGAGATTCTGCGGCCGTTCGGCGTTCTTGGGTGGCGGCGTACCCGGCGGCAGACACGGCTTGCACGAGGTCGTCCGCTGCAGCGGGAGCCTCGTCGGCCAGCGTGACCTCGGCGATCGCCGTCGCCGGATTCACCACCGCCGAAGCGACGCCGTCTGTCTGACGCAGCGCATGCTCGACTGCGGCTGCACACGAGGCGCAATGCATGCCGTTGATCCGCAAGCGGATCGGCTCCGGGGTCGATCCGTGATCGGCAGACGGTTCGACATCCGCCTCGTAGCCGGCGTCGGTGACGGCGGAGATCAGACGCTGGTCTTCGATCGAGTCGCGAAGGACGACACGGGCCTTCCCGGTCAGCAGGTTGACGGCGGCCGAATCCACCTCGGGCAAATCGCGCAACGCTCGCTCCACGGCGGCCGAGCAGCTGGCACAATGCATCCCGCGAACCTCCAAGGTCCGCTCGTGCTTTGTCTCTTCGCGCTTCCGCTGAGCCGGGTTCTGCTGATCGCTCATCGCCGCTCCTTCGCCTCCGGAAACGTGCTGCGCAACCCGGGACCGGTGCTGGTGCAAGGCCCTCGGAGGCTTATCCAAGTTTCGTGCAATCCATGGGAGCAACCAAACGGTGAAAGGCCTGTGAAAAGGGCAGTTCAGCAGACTCACGACACCTTTTCGTTCTCTTCACATCTTCGTCATATCCGGCAGATACCGTTTGATCTGCGAGTCCAAAAGCACTCGCTCCCCCAAACCAGCCCACCAAGCGGGGAGAAGGCCCCCAGGGGCCTTCTTTCCTGTATCTAGCAAGGATTCATAACTGCCTCGTTCCCTGCCTTGCTTCCAAGCGCTGGCGCGGGGGGGATCCACTAGATCGCCGCGACAGTTCCAAACACCGTCGCGGCGCATCTTTTTTCGGAGACGGCTAGCTTGCACAGGAGCGTCGAATCCAAGGTCGTCGATTTGTTGCGGGATGGCGAGAACGCACCCGCCGAGAAGCGGGCCTACCATAAGAGGCTTCTGCTGCCGATGAAGATCCACACGTTAGATCCTAAGCAGCCGACATAGAAGCCAAAGCCTATTACCCATCCGCATCGACCGCGGTGGGCAACTTCTGAGTCGGAGATCAGCGCAAGCTGGGAACACAGACGGGAACGACAGCCGCCTCGATCTTCAACCATCGACCGATGGAGAGTGAGTGCGCCTGACGGACAGCCACGACAACATCCAAGTGGTGCAGTTGCGTGACGTGAAGTCCTCAGACCAGCAATCATCATGAAAGGCCCAAGGGTTGACTTGTTCGGGGTGTTCTTGTAAATTGAGCATTGAATGTTGAATCTGTTCGATCGACGGGGAGGAGTCCTCCATGCTGCCACGAACCCTTGAGCCTGCGATTCGTCAGGCGGCCCAACGCTATCCCGTTGTGACACTGACAGGCCCGCGTCAGTCGGGGAAAACTACGCTTGCCCGGATGGCATTCCCGGACTACGCTTATGCCAGCCTGGAGGACCCGGACCAGCGAGAGTTCGCGGTCAGCGATCCGCGAGGCTTCTTGTCCCAATTCGACAGCCCCGTCATCCTCGATGAAGCACAGCGCGTCCCCGACCTCTTCTCCTATATCCAGACACAGTCCGATGCATCCGGCCGGAACGGGCAGTACGTTCTTACCGGCTCGCAAAGCTTTCTGCTGATGAAGACGATCAGCCAGTCCCTTGCTGGGCGGGCAGCTATCCTCCACTTGCTGCCGTTCTCCCAGGCGGAGCTTCACCGGCAACCGCCGCTGCCTCGCGATAGCATCGGCCAACGCATGCCACCTGCTCGGGCTTCCA
>CAZKPU010000178.1:0-2941 GCA_964554715.1 uncultured Thermotogae bacterium
CGCGTCTCAACCGAGGTTGTTCGTCCTAGGGAGTGCCAATGACCTCGACTGAACTTTCCGCCCGGGGTCAGGTCTTCATTCTTGGTGTTCTCGCCCCGGGATGGCTTGTGGCTTGAGATCTGAGACTCAACCTGCGACACGCACTTGGGGCTCACCCTTTTGGTGCAGCTATGCAAAACACCTAGGGCGACCGCAACACACGGGTCAACATCGCGCGTTCTTGCTGTGGTCCCCACACGCGTGGGCATGAACTTGATCTGGAAGCGCTGCTTGTTTCGAGCAAGAAAGTGATCTGCCATTCTGCTGTACGACGGCTACGGTCGCGCAGCAAGATCACACTGCTTCACATCCTACCCTTTCATGTCTTCTGATATCTGTCTAATGAATACAACTCCCTGCCATTCTTGTTGGTCAGCAAGACGAATCGTGTGGCACATCGTTGCTATTGGCCGCTTCTCCGTCAGAAGCGAAAGGACTTTGCTGCTGATCACACACTAATTCTGATGTAGGATGGCGTATCGATCGAGCTATACGGTTTTCTACTGCGAGAACCCGGACGCAGCACTGAGGAGGACACGTGAGAGCCTTCAGGGATCATCTTGAGTCGAAGAAGCGCGACAAGACGTTCGCTCGGGAATACGACAAGGAGCGTGCGCGCCTTCGTATCGCCTACGACATTCACTGCGCCAGGGTTGAGAAGAAGCTCAGTCAGAGGCAGCTTGCCGAGAAGGCCGGCGTGACCCAGCAGATGGTGTCGCGGATCGAGAACGCAAGTTCGGCAAACGCCAGTCTGAAGACGGTGGAGCGCATCGCTCACGCGCTGGAGTGCGACATCGGGCTGGTTCCGAAGCGGTGAGATCGGCCATTGCGCTGTATGTTCTCCTTACCTATACTATTGTGTTATGTCCCGGTGTTTTCTATTCGTTGATGAGTCCAACCTCTACCTGGCAGCAAAGAAGAAGGGCTGGTCGATCGATTGGGAGCTGTTCCTGGAGTACGTGACCTTGAACTTCGGCGTGACCGATGCCTACCTGTACGAAGGCATGCCAACGCAACGGAGCCTTGGTGGTCGTCCACGTGAGGAGATCACTCGGATTATCACTTGGAAGAGGCACCACTTCGACTGGCTCAGAAGCGTCGGCTATGTGGTCAGGCACAAACCTGTCTCATGCATCAACGGTGATAACAAGTGCAACTTCGATGTTGAGATCGCCATTGATGCCGTCGATCAGTGCGCGAACTTCGATGCATGCGTTCTGGCGAGTGGAGACGGCGATTTCATCCGACTCGTGAAGTACCTTCGGGGCAAAGGCAAGCACATCCATATCATCGGACCAAAGAGAACCAACAAGGGACTCAAGAAAGAAGCACGTGGCAACTTCACATCGTTGGACGGAATCCGATCACACGTGCAGAAAAACTAGGCCCGGCTCTTAGCCAGGCCCCTTCGCCCTGCCTTTGGAAGTAGATTCGTAGGTGAGCTACTTCGTTTCAGTATTCCGGGCTTTCTTTGTGAAACAAGTATAGACGATCCTCTGCTTGAGTCAAGAGGCCCGTTTTCTGCCCTGCGGCGAAGGAGACTCAGTTTCTCTTGCGTTTCCAGGACTGCACCGGACCCGGAGCTTGCCAACATCTCACACGCATCCAATGTCCTTGTCGCAACCCACATAGACGAGCGCATGGCTCCGATTCAGCAAGCAACTTGCTGGCATGTCGCCAACTGCAGAAGCCAGGATGTGCGGTGAGGGAAAATGTGTGGGCCTGCCTGGATTCGAACCAGGGACCTCCCGCTTATCAGGCGAGCGCTCTAACCAGCTGAGCTACAGACCCCAAGCGCCAGGATGGTAGCCTGGCAGAGCGGCGAAATCAAGCAAGATGCGGGTCGGGAACCGGCTATGCGGTGGCTGTGTCTTCGGCCTCGCGCACCGCGGCTTCGCGCAGTTTCTGCGTTAGCGGATCGAGCCCTCCCGACAGAACGCCTTCCATGTCGTGGAGGCTGAAGCCGATGCGGTGATCGGTGATTCGGTTCTGCGGGAAGTTGTACGTGCGGATCTTCTCGCTGCGATCGCCGGAACCGATCTGGCTTCGCCGCGTCTCCGACCGCCTCACCATTTCTTCCTGTTCGTAGCGATCCTTCAGACGGGCACGCAACACACGCAACGCCTGAGCCCGGTTCTTGTGCTGGGATTTCTCGTCCTGACACGTGACCACGAGCCCCGTGGGGATATGGGTGATCCGGACTGCGGAATCGGTGGTGTTCACGCTCTGCCCGCCCGGACCGGTCGAACGGTAGGTGTCGATCTTGAGGTCGCTCGGATCAACATCGATCTCGACGTCTTCCGCCTCGGGCAGCACCACGACAGTCGCCGTCGATGTGTGAATCCGCCCCTGCGATTCGGTCTCGGGAACCCGCTGCACCCGATGCACGCCCGACTCGTAGCGGAACAGTCCGTAGGCGCCTTTGCCCTCCACGGCGAACACGATCTGCTTGAATCCGCCGAGCGGCGTCGGATGACTGTCCATCAGACTCACCGACATCCGCTTGCTCTCCGCATACCGCGCGTACATCCGGAACAGATCGCCGGCAAACAGCCCCGATTCGTCGCCGCCGGCGCCGGCGCGGATCTCGATGATCGCGGTCTTCTGATCGTCCGGATCCGGGGGAGCGAACAGCGTCGAAAGCTGCTGCTCAAGATCCTCAAGGCGGCTTCGGTCCTCGGCAAGCGCCTCTTCCAGCTCCTCGCGCAGATCCTCTTCGCTTTCCAACATCTCTTCTTCTTCGGAGATGGAGGTTTGCAGCTGCTCCCACTGGCTGCCGAGTTCGATGATGTCGCGGAGATACGCGTAGCGCTGTGTCAGTTCCACGTAGTTGGGGCTCGAAATGACCGCCGGATCGCTGATCTTCTTCTCCAGCTCAGCGAACTCGTTGCGGGATTGGGTA
>CAZKPU010000179.1:0-2914 GCA_964554715.1 uncultured Thermotogae bacterium
CAAGGTCTGCGTAAGCAAGCTGCGCGAGGGCATGTCGCGTGAGGCGTTCATCGACAACAGCGTCTCCGCACATCGGGCGCTTGGCGTGGTTGGCAGCATCGATGTTCAATTCGGCTTGGCAACATCGTTCCCGCATGGCAGCAAGCAATCGACTGGCCTGAGAGAGAACGACGTCGTCCTGATGGATGGAGGATGCACCGTCGAAGGGTACCACTCCGACATGAGCAGAACGATCGTGTTCGGCGAACCCACGAAGCATCAGCGTGAGATCTGGATGCTGGAACAGTCAGCGCAGGCTGCGGCGTTCGCTGCTGCGAGGATCGGCGCTCCCATCCAGAACGTCGACGCTGCAGCGCGAAAGGTCATCGTCGATGCAGGTCTAGGTCCGGAATATAAGGTACCCGGCCTTCCCCACCGGACCGGGCACGGCATCGGCTTGGATATCCACGAGGACCCGTATGTCGTCCGGGGCAATCCAACCCCGCTCGAGCCCGGAATGTGTTTCAGCAACGAGCCGATGATCGTCATCCCCGGCCAGTTCGGCATTCGATTGGAGGACTGTCTTTACATGACAGACAGCGGCGCACGGTATTTCACAACTCCGAGCCCTACCATCGATACGCCGTTCGCTGACTGAGTCAGAAGGATGTGGAGCGGTGGCGACCGTCATCCGTCGCCGTCTTCAGGGACAGGAGAAGCGCGACAGACAGGAGGGATCATGCCCAGAATCACAGAGATCGAAGTCATTCCATACTCCGTACCGATCGAGGGCTTCGCCGACGCATACACGGCGTTCACCGCATCGAACGCCGTCCTCGTCAAGGTGGGGACGGACGAAGGCGTTGTCGGGTTCGGCGAATCGTGTGCCTGGGAGCCGGAGTTCTACGGAGAGACCGTGGAATCGATCACCTCGACGCTCGAAACGTACATCGCGCCCAAGCTCCTCGGAAAGGACCCTCTCCAGCTTCACGTTCTTCTCGCCACCGTCGATGCCGCGTTGGCTCGCGTCACATGCGTCAAGGAAGGTGTCGATCTGGCGCTTCACGATCTGGTCGGCAAGCTTCTCGGCGTGCCTGTCTATGTGTTGCTGGGAGGCGCCTTCCGCGATCGGATCCAAGTGGCCTCGGAGATTGGCATCGCCTCGCCGGAGGAGATGGCCGACAGCGCCCTTCGCCTACGGCGGCTTGGGTTTCGCGTCATCAAGGTCAAGGGATCGGCAGACGTACGAGCGGACGTGTCACGAGTCCGGGCCGTGCGTGAGGCGGTCGGCCCCTCGATCGCGCTTCGGCTTGATCCGAACGCGGCATGGACGCCGATCGACGCCATTTGGGCGATGGGCCAGCTCGAGCAGTGCAAGCTGGAACTCCTTGAGCAGCCGATCCCCGGCGACGACTACGAGGGCATGGCACACATCCGGAACAAGACCCACGTCCCTCTGATGGCCGACGAGGGGATCTGGACACCCCAAGATGTCCTGCACATCCGCAGGGCCGGTGCCGCCGACATCGTCAACATCAAGATCGCCAAATCGTGCGGCCTGGCACGCGGCAAACACATCCAGGTCGTGGCCGATGCGGCAGGCCTCCTATGCCTTGTCGGAACCGAAATCGAGCCGGGTTTCTCCTGTGCAGCGAAGCTGCATCTGGCTGCGTCGTTTCCACGTCATGACCTGGCCAGCGAGTTCACCGAGCTTTCCCTCCTCAAGAAGAACGTTCTGCAATGGAACCCCGAGATCGTGGACGGTGCCGTTCAGGTGCCGCAAGGGCCCGGCTTCGGTGTCGAACTCGATGAAGAGGTCTTCGATGCATGTCGGCTACGATAGAGACATGGACCCTACCTAGCACCGTCCAAGACGTGTGATATCTGTCTCATGGGCTCCTCCCTGCTCAGCGCCTCGCTTGACGGTCGGTCGAGAAGCTCGTGGATTAAGTGGTCGATGCGCCGTGATGGTCGGCAAGCTCATCCGCGTCAGGCTCTACGTGCACCGTGAGGTTCATCGGCACAGAGAACGCGGCCTGGACAGCGGCTTCCACATCCATCGAGATCCGATGCGCTTCCTTCAACGACAGCGATTCATCTACCAGCAGGTGCAGGTCGACGAATCTCTCGCGCCCCACGGTCCGGCTTCGTAGCTCGTGGCAACCGATCACACCGGGAACACCTCGAATCGCGACCCGAATCCCATCAAGCTCCGTGTCGCTTAGCCCACCCTCAACCAGCTCGTGGAACACACCGAACAGAGTTTGCCCGCCGGCCATCGCCACCATCAGACCCACGATGATTCCGGCGACTTGATCGGCGTGTCCCCACCCGGCCAGCGACACCGCGCCGCCGATCAGCACAGCAAGAGACGACAGCGCATCGGACCGATGATGCCACGCATTCGCATGCAGCGCTGGACTTCCCGCAGCGACTGCCACCCGAACCGTGCGTCGATACATCCACTCCTTCACCACAATCGACACAACCGCTACCGCAATCACGGGGATCCCCGGGAACGACTCGATGTTCCGGTACAACGCCGAACCGGCGCTCCAAGTGATGTACAGTCCGACAGCGATCAGAACACCGGCAACGATCCCCCCCGACAGCGTCTCCAGTCTTCCGTGTCCGTAAGGATGGCGCGAGTCGGCCTGCCTGCCGCCAAGACGGATCCCGCCGATCACCGTAAGATCGGTCGCCATGTCCGATGCGGAGTGGATCCCGTCGGCGACCAGACTTACCGATCCTGTGAGAAGCCCTACGGCGATCTTGGAAACAAGAAGAAGGACGTTGACACCGAGGCCGGTGAGAGTGATTCGGATTCCGGATTCAGACGCGGTATGTGGTTCGGATGAGTCCATCATCGCCCCCAGACAGAAAAAGAAGAACCAGGCGGCGTCCTACTCTCCCAGCCCCTCGCAAGGCTAGTACC
>CAZKPU010000180.1:0-2753 GCA_964554715.1 uncultured Thermotogae bacterium
GGCAGTTCTGGGAGCCGATCCTCGGGGTGCGGTTCAAGCACTGCACGATCACCCATTCTATCCTCAACGGCGATCCGTTCTGCGCGTGGGAGTACGATCTCACCGATGCGGATACGGATGCCGACGCCGAACGCGCGTAGCTGGGCGTTGTTGCGCGATCTCCCTCCGCCGTAGTATGGATGGCGCGGAGGTGAACCCCGGTGAGGATCACGTGTGCTTGGTTGCTCGGGGCTGGATTGCTGTTGGGGCTGGCGGTGGGAGCCGGTGCCGAGGCGGTGGTGGAACGCTCGGTGGCGTTCACCGATCAAGTCAACGCCGTCGCCGTCGATCACGACGGGTGGATCTGGATGGGAACACCGGGCGGCGTCCTTCGCTGGGACTCGGCAGACGCTCCGGGCTCGTATCTCCATTGGACCGCCGCCGACGGACTGCCCGACAACTGGGTCAGCGATGTCGTCGTTGCGCCGGACGGCGCGGTCTGGGTCTCGACGGCCACATGGCTCGGCGGTGTCTCGACCTTCGCTGACAGGCGATGGATCACGTTCGATGAGCGGGACGGACTGGTCAGTGACTTCGTCCGGGATCTTGCCGTGGATCGAGATGGAAACATCTGGGCGGCGACCGCCAGAGGGTTATGCGTTCTCTCTCCGTCCGCCGATCTGGAGGCGGGTGGGATCGGGGCGATGATCACAACCTTGGTGTGGGCTGGAGATCCTGCGGTCGGCCGGCCGGCCGGGGTTGCCGTGGATGCTCGGGGACGTGTGTGGCTGTGGCAGGGCAGGGGAAACGTCGTCGTACTGAATCCGAGCGGCACGCCCCACGATCCGTCCGACGATGTGTGGAGCGTGCACACGGCGGAGCGCATCACGATGGCCATGCCGATCGAACGGGTGATTCCCGATCCCTGGGGGGCGGTGTGGATGGTCCATCGAACCCAAGGATGGGTCGCGTTCGATGACGGCGGCACACCGGACCCAGGGGATGACAGGATCCTAAAGTACGTGCCCGGAGAGAGTCTCCCGCTGAACGCCACAGGGTTCGTCGCATTTGACGGGTCCGGTGACCTGTGGTTGGCAACCTCACGGGGGGAACTCTACGTGCTGTCGGGAGCCCAAACCCCGTTCGAATCGGGCGATGATGCGTGGGAGCTGGTTCCAAGCGGCTTGGGAGAGCGTCCGTGGACCCCGCGAGGGCTTGTCGCGGCGGCCGAGAACGAGCTGTGGTTGCTCGATGGCAACCGTGAGGGAGCGGTCCGGCTTCGCCATCAAGGAACCCTCGAAGACGGCACCGATGATCGCTGGGAGCGGTTCCTCGCCGAAAGCGATCTGCCAAACCATGACGTTCGGGGCTTCGCGTTTTTCGAAGATCAGGTTTGGATCGCCACAGCCGCCGGTGTGGTCGTCCAAACGGAACAGGGCTGGCAGGATGTGCTTCCCGCCTCGGTCTACGACATCACCTCCGAAGGCCCGGTGATCTGGGTTGGCACGTGGGGTGGGCTGTTTGCGGTCGAGTTGAAAGCAGACGGGATCGTCTCGACTCAGTACTGCGTAGAGCAAGGGTTGGCCGACAACTATGTGAAGTCGGTCGCGGTGGATCTGCTGGGGCGGGTGTGGTGCGGGCTTCCCGAAGCCGGCGTTTGCGTACTCGATTCTTGCGGCACGCCGCACGAGCTGTCGGACGGCCGCTGGATTCTGCTGGCTCACGAGGCGTTGCTGGAAGGGCAAGGCGTCCTGTCGATCGGTTTTCAGGGAACCGATCGGGTGTGGTTCGCCACCGGCGAAGCGGGCGCGGTGGCCCTGGATTTCGGCGGGTCGCTCGAAGATCCGTCGGACGATGTGTGGGTTCGGTATGACACTTCGACGGGGATGCCGTCCGACAGCGTGTACAGTGTCTTGGTCGAAGGGAACCAACATGTCTGGCTCGGAGGTTGCAGTGACATCGTTGCCGTCGATCCCGGTGAAAGCTTCGCCGATCCGGGAGATGATCGGTTGACGACGATCGGTCAGTGCAACTGCACGCCGGGACTCGCATGCGACGAAGCCGGCGTGTTGTGGTTCGCCAACGGATGGAACGGCATTCGGCGGTACGACACCGGCGGAACGCCGCACGATCTCGAAGACGACCTCTGGGATGCGATCGGGATCTCGGACGGCCTCCTCGACGACCGCACCCACACCGTGGCGATCGGGCCCGATGGCCGCATCTGGGTCGGCACCGACGCCGGCTTCACCGTCCTCCGCTGGCAGTGACCATCGGGGTCAAGTCTTGCAATCACATATCGATTGAGCCCTGACATGGGGTCAAGTCTTGCAGTCCCACATCGATCGCGGCAGAGAAGCCAGGTGTCAAGTCGTGCGCAGGGTGATGCACGCCGTGATTCCGGGCAAAGCCCACTGTCTCGTTGGAGGCAAGCCCCGATCCCGGAGGAAGGCGGGCTTGCATTCAGGGATAGGTGGCTTGACGCCTGATGAAGCCGTCGTCTATGTGTGAATGCAAGACTTGACCCCGGATGAGATCGGTCTGCATGTAGGAATGCAAGACTCGACCCCGGTGGGGGGTCAAGCGGTGAACTGTTGCTCGATCTCCTGGGCCTTCTGCAGCGTCGCCCCTGCGCGCTCCCACATCCGGTTGAAGTGCGCCATCTGCTCGTCGACCGGGCCCACTTCGGGGCTCGTCCCATGACCGTCGGACGCCACCGTCACGTCGTATCCGCGGCACACCGCGCACATCACGGTGTGGTTCATGCAGCCGAA
>CAZKPU010000181.1:0-2725 GCA_964554715.1 uncultured Thermotogae bacterium
ACTCGTACCTGAGCCGGATCGTGCTCTTGGCGTCGTCACCCTGCTTGGCTGTCCTTACGTGGAGGTAACCGCACAGTTGGCGCCGTGGTTGAGCCTTGAGTTTCGCCTGGGGTATGCCCTGCATGTTGCTGTGTACGAGTCCGGCGATCTGATCGGGTTGACGAGATCCGCGCTTGCCCTTTCGGGCCCGATGATCAGTGGCGGAGTATCGATCGGAGTTCCGGGGAGGTAGCGAGGGCGATGCGGGCATGGGGTGAGACCTTGATTCGCACTCGGTGTGTTTGTTGGCCTGTAGCATGTAGTTTGTAGCCTGTGGAGGTCTAGACAGCACGGTCTGCGGGGTCAGACCTCGATTCCTAGGATGCGTTCGAATGGAGGGGCACCCTAAGAATCAACGTCAACCCACTTGCAGGGTTCGAACGTCGCCCACAAGGGGACGACGCTACTACCGAGCACGATGAACGTCGGCCACAATGGCGAGATCTCAATCGTGAACGATCTCGCCCCGGACCGACGCTACGACAACCTGTGGTTTCCACAGGCTACAAGCAACAGGCCACAGGCTGGTTCTCCCACAGGCTACGAGCTGTCATCCTCGCGAACCGCGATTGTCTTCGGACGCAAGCCTCCGGTAGCCTTTGGTAGGTCAGCGGTTTCTTGCCAGAGGAGGCTTCATGACGAATCGATGGGGGACGGTTGCTCTCGCCTTGCTTCTGACGTTTTGCGTGTCGCTAATGGGTTTGGCAACGGGTACGTGGACCCGTTGGTACGAACACGAGCACGAGGTTCATGTCGGCACGGTACTGGAGATGGGAGATGAGTACTGGCTGATCGGGACGGCGGTCGCGTCGTTCGATCCGCCGGATGCGGGGATTGTCGTGTTCCGCATCCAACCCGACGGGAATCTGCTCAGCCCTGTGGCGTACGACTGGGACGGCGTGCAGAGCGCGGGCGACGCGTTTGTCGACACGGAGGGCAACATCCTGTTTGTTGGTCGAACGAACTCGTACGGCGCGATCGGATCGGACATGTACGTGCTGAAGACGGACAGCTCCGGGCAAACCCTGGCGGAGTGGGTGTACGGGGAAGCGCTGGAGGAGTTCACGTGCTGCATCGTGCCTGGCCCTCACGGCGACTCCTTCGTTGTGGGGAACCAGATGGACCCCGACGATGTCATTGCCGATCCGGGAGTTCCGGGCTACGGCGGTCTCGAAGGGCGAGCGGCGCCGTACGTTGTCCGGGTCGACCCCGACGGAGCGACGGTGTGGCGCAAGAGCTACCGGAGTGAGGACAACGTCATCGTGTTCGATGCTGCCCCCACGGGCGACGGGGGTTGCTACATCTTGAGCACGGTGTACGGATATCCGGACACGGACGATGCCCTCCGGCTTGACCGGCTGGATGGAGATGGGGCAATCCTGTGGAGCTGTACGTTCGACGAAGGCGTCAAGGGCTACAGCTTGCTGCGACTCGAGGATGGGAGCCTGTTGATCGCCGGTGGGTGCTCAAGTACCGACGGCCGATCCCAAGCCATGCTGATGCTGCTCGAGCCGACCGGGCAAGAGATCTGGTCCCGCACCTATGGCGATCCCGACAGGATCGGCACACTGCGTGCATTGATCGAGACCCAAGATGGGGATTTCATTTCCGTGGGAACGCAACTTGACGATTACGGTCGGTACCGAGACGACATCTACGTGCTGTGCGTCGATGCCGACGGCGAGCTGCAATGGGAACAGACACACCCCACGGGCAAGCATGTCATGGTGGAGGGGCTGTGTGAGCTCTCCGATGGCGGGTTGTTGATCGCCGGGACCGGCGGTTTCCGCGGCGAGCCGTTCCAGGCGATGCTGATGCGGGTTGAGCCGTAGCCGGGATCAGGCAGGGACGTAGAAGCCTTCGGATGGTTCTAGCTTTCCCCATGCACAGCGTGGGATCCGCCTGCAATCGGACGCGGAGATGCATCCAACACAAGGGGCGGTTGGTGCTTTCGCTGCGATTTCTCTCTCAGCGACCGGGACAGTCCAAGATCTAACCGATGATTTCGTTTAGGCCATCGATGAGACGAGCCGTTAGCTCTTGCGGGAGCACGTCGATTCTGTCTCCGATTCGGTCCATGGAGAGCGTGCGAATCTGACTGATCTTGATCCAAGAACGTTTGGGGAGTGCAGCTGATTCAAGCTCTAACGTCAGCGGGAACCCTGCACGCTGAGGGCGACTTGTGATCGCCATCGCGATAACAGTGCCCGACCGCTCGTTGAATACGTCATGACTAAGGATCAAGACGGGTCGCGTCCCACCCTGTTCGTGCCCGCGGACCGGATTGAGGTCAGCCCAGCGGATTTCGCCCCTCAATACTGCGGCCATTCCCTCAGCTCCGTGCTCAACGCTTCCTCGGCCATTGCCTGCTCGGCTTTCGGGTCGAGTTTGGCACACTCCTCTGCTAAACGGGTCTTCTTCAGCCGGTTGAGCTTCTCAGCCACGGCTTCCTGGATGGCGCGGCTGCGGCTTGGAAACACGTTCCGCTTGACGAGCTCGTCGAGCTGTTCAAGGGTGGCTTTCTCGATGCTGATCGCGACTTTCGACATGCTCATGCGGATCACCGGTAATACTGTATGTCATACCCGTGGCACAGTCAATCCCGAGACACCTTTCCTGTCACTGAGTGGTTCAGGATCCAGTAGGGCCGCAGTCCCTCCTCTACGATCGAGGATTCAGCTCAATC
>CAZKPU010000182.1:0-2693 GCA_964554715.1 uncultured Thermotogae bacterium
CGGGGTCAGACCTTGATTCCTAGGATGCGTGCGAATGCAGGTGCACCCTAAGAATCAACGTCAGACCCCACGCACGCCCACAAGCCACCACCCACAATTTACGTGCCGCGAAAGCCCCGTCTTGGCTCATCCCTTGCCGTCAACCTATTCTGTTATCAACGGTGGCCATACGTGTGAAGGAATCTTCTTTGGGAGGGCAATCATGAGCCATGGACGACGAAGGGCGTTCGGCGCGGTTGGGATGGTGTTTTTGGCGTTTACAATCAGTGTTTCCGCACTCGCGCAGTGGCAGCTGACCAACACGGACGGCTTCGGCGTGGACACAAACTCCACGTGGGAGATGGTGCTGTTCAACGATGTGGTCTACGCGGGCACCGAAAGCCCGGGCGCAATCTACAAGCTGGGGAACCCTACGGACCCGACACGGTTCTGGTGGACACAGGTGAGCCTTCCCACGTCGATCCCCGGGATGTCCGGCGCTTTCCGGGTGGACGCCGTGCGATGCATGGCGGTGTTCACACCCGCTGGCGCCCGCTGGCCGTCGCTGTACGCGGCCGTCTCGGGAGAAGACACGGGCGACCGGCGGCGCAAGTGTCTTGTGCTACGTACGGAGAACGGCGTGTCCTGGTCGCTTTCCGGCGATATCTGGGACATCGTAGACGCCGGTGAATTCCACGATATGACCGTGTTTGGCGGACGACTGTACGCAACGATGGGCGACACGCAACGACAACATCCGGACTACGCGCGCGTTCTTCGCACGTCGACGAACGGGCTGAGCTGGGAAGTGGCGGTGGCCGACGGCTCGCTCGCGCTCGGGCCCGGCGACGACTACTTCGGCGTTCTGGAGGTGTTCGGCGGAGCGCTGTATGCAGGGACCTCCGGGCTGAACGAGGTCGCTGTTCGAGATCCGACGCACACCGCCGAGATCTGGCGCACCACCAACGGAACCGTCTGGACACGGGTCGGCGAGCTCTCGTCGCCGACGATGGCCGAGGTGGAATCGATGGCCGTATTCCACGGCCGGCTGTACGTCGGCACCAAGAACCACCCGCTGACTCCCGACGCGGCAGCCGGGCCGGAGCTGTGGCGATCGAGCACCGGAACGGCCTGGGAACGGCTCGACACAAGCTGGGAGTTCGATCACGACGCGCTGCACGTGGACGTCCTGTATACCTATCCGGACGAGGAGGGCGCGTTGTACGCCGGGCTCGGCTCCCCGTATGCACATCTGTATCGCAGCATTGACGGCGAGACATGGACCGCGATCACCCCGCCGGAGATTCGCGATCACCCCGAGCACGGCAACTACTTGGTCGGCTCGCTTCTCGGCGTCGGCGAGTTCCTCTTCCTTGCAACCGGGTTCAACGACATCGCCGGACGCGGGACCCAGGTGTGGCGGTTGGCGAGTCTGCGCACCGACGTTGGGCCTTGCTTGGCCACGCACGACGGCGAGCCTGTGCTGTTCCATCGCATCCCCGACCCATACGAGAACGTCGCCGAGACGGCCTACCGAGATGGCACGCTGCTGGCGCTGGAGCCCGTACACGATGAGAACGTCTCACGAAGCTCTGCGTTCACCGATACGCAACCGGCCGCCTACGGCTACAGCCACTGCGGAATGGCTCTCTGCGATCGCTACCTCCAGTTGGTCTACACCGGCCACAACAACGACCGCATCTGGGTCACGCAGAAGCGATCGCCGGGCCGAGGCTGGTTCTGGGACACCCCCACGTCGATTCCGGCTGTGCGGACCCGATGCGCTCCCGGTGCCACCGCGCACGATTGGCCGGGCATCACCGGGCCCCAGCTGACGGTGGCGTACACCGATCGCGACAGCCAACGAATCATGCTGTGCGTTCGGCAGGGCGACGGGTGGAGCAGCTCCTACTCGCTGCCCGCCTCGGCGATCAGTGCCAACGGACCGGAGATCGTCTCGTTCGACGGCGAGCTGTATGTGTTCTACCGCGGCGCAGGGTCGGACAACGTGTTGTATGTGGCCAAGAAGAGCGTATACCGTCTGTCGGATCCGTCGTGGGAAATCAGCGGGCTTCCCCGCGCGTTCACACGACCGTCCAACGCCGACCGCGCTGTGTCGGCTGTTGTCTTCGACGGCCGCCTCGTGGTTGCCTATGTCGGCCACAACAACGATTACGTGTGGCTGCGCGCAACAACGGACGGCGTCCGTTGGGATCGTCTTGGCTACGTGGATCATGTCCTCACCGAACACACGCCGGCGCTCACCGTGCGCGGCGGCACGCTCTACATGGCGTTCACCGCCGCGGACGATCGGGAGGTTTGCTTCGGTACGCTGGAGATCGACTTCGGCAACCCGCACGATACACCCGGCCATCGCTGGCGGTCGCTGCGTTCGATCAGTCCCGGCTGCTGCGATCGCTGCGTTGTGCGCATCCTGGACGTGATCTTCCCCGAATTCGTTCTGCCCGAGCCGGAGGACTAGCGGAAGAGCGGCCCGTTGGGGTCTGACGTTGATTCTTGCAGCCCCTCGCGTTTGTCACGCTGCAAGAATCGAGGTCTGACCCCGACGGTACGTTCGTTGAGTTCGTGGAGTTCATGGGGCTCATAGCGTTCTGAAATGCGACGTGCACAGTTCATTGCCCGAAGTCCACGCGGGCACGGGGTCTGACGTTGATTCTTGCAGCCCCTCGCGTTTGTCACGCTGCAAGAATCGA
>CAZKPU010000183.1:0-2615 GCA_964554715.1 uncultured Thermotogae bacterium
TGAAGGCTGGATCGGCCTTCGGACCTCCGAACGAGTTCGGCTCGTAGTTCGGCGCGGCGCCGCCGTTGTCGTCAAACCGCATGTGGCCATCGCGTTGGTAGTTGCGGGGTGATGTCGCTCTCGGCGCATTCGCCGGCAGACGCTCGAAGTTCACACCGAGCCGATATCGATGTGCGTCGGGATACGCGAACAGGCGAGCCTGAAGCATCTTGCACGGGGAAAACGAGATCCCGGGCGGGACGTTGGCCGGGGAGAACGCCGCTTGCTCGATGTCGGTGAAGTAGTTAGCCGGATTGCGGTTCAGCTCGAGCACACCGACCTCGATCAGTGGGTAGTCGTCGTGCGGCCAAACCTTTGTCAGGTCGAACGGATTCCAATCGTAGGTTTCCGCCTCGACTTCCGGCATCACCTGAACGTAGAGCGTCCACTTGGGGCACCCGCCCTTCTCGATCGACTCAAACAGTTGGCGGGTGTGGTAGTCCGGGTCGGATCCGGCGAGGCGGTCCGCTTCGTCCTGCATCAGATTGCCGATTCCCTGCTGGGTCTTGAAGTGGAACTTGACCCAGAACCGATCGCCTGCAGCATTGATGAAGCTGAATGTATGGCTTCCATACCCGTTCATATACGGAATCCCCGCCGGGATTCCCCGATCCGAGAAGAGGATCGTCACCTGATGGAGCGATTCAGGGACCTGTGACCAGAAGTCCCATTGAGGGGTGTCGTCCTTGTAGTTGGTCTGCGGATCGCGCTTCTGTGTGTGAATGAAATCGGGGAACTTGATCGCATCTCGAATGAAGAATACGGGGGTGTTGTTCCCGACCATGTCCCAGTTGCCCTCCTCGGTATAGAACTTGAGCGCGAAACCACGAACGTCGCGCACGGTGTCCGCCGAACCCTTTTCTCCCGCCACGGTCGAGAATCGACCGAGAACCTCCGTTTGCTTCCCGATCTCCGAGAAGACCTTCGCCTTGGTGTAGCTCGTGATGTCGTGCGTCACTGTAAACGTTCCGAAGGCGCCGGCCGCCTTCGCGTGTACCACGCGTTCCGGGATCCGCTCCCGGTTGAAGTGGGCCAGCTTCTCTAGCAGATGGTGATCCTGCAGCAGTGTCGGTCCATGCTCCCCGGCTGTCAGAGAGGTCTGATTGTCGTCGACCGGAATGCCCGCTGCCGTTGTCAGCTGATTCCGCTTGTCCTTCCCCGTCATCGCTTACCTCCTGCCTCAGCTATTCGCAGCGACTCCCGCATGCCTGAAGCTACATGACGCGCGAGTCCCGAGATCGGTGGCTCCCCTGAGCATCTCATCTGACTTCGATCCTCCGACGAGGGCAACTCGTTTGCACTTTGCCCAGATGAAGGGGGCACAACTTGGTTTCCTCGAACCGCCCTCCTTGCTGTCCGTTGCCCCGGCTGATCAGCGCGTGTTCGTCCACAAACAGGAGCATGTGATAGGCCGTACTCGGCAGAATCGCTGACATCCGCTCGCGATACATCGCATCACGGACTGACATGCGGTGCCCTTTCATCTCGGCCGACCTACGCGTTCTCCCGCCTTCGGCGACGGATTCCGGCCAGGCGCCCTCCCTGATCGATTCCACTCCATACCGGGCATCACTGTACGATGAGCGCTGCAGAGAGGTCAACTCCCCTTCCCGTTGTGGGTCTGTGTCCATCCCAGCAACGTATCCGGACGGATTCTTGGTGAAGGGTCCGCCTTCGACATCCGCTCTTGATGCCGTGAGCCGAGGATAGCTAGACTTGCCGCAGAAACGGATGACAGGTGACGGGGCATCGACCGGCTCCTTAAGGAGGGCGCCATGAAGATGGTGTCGTACAACGCCTATACGGAAGGCTCGCGCTATTGCGCCCGGTTCCCCGGAGCCCGACAACGAGTGGTCGGCCCGCTCGATCTCTTCCTCCGCTTCCTGATGGCGCAGGAGCCTAAAATCCTGGAGCAGGTGAACGCCAAGCTGCTGGCTAGGATGCGGAACTTCACCGTGAAGGGCCGCTCTCCCGTCAGTCCCGGCATCGTCGCAGAGGTCATTCAGGAGTTTCCCAGTGCACAAAAGCATCGCGCGTTGTTCCAGGCGCAGTTTGAGTTGCAGCGCAAGCTCCTCGGCGTTGGGGAGCAGGTGTGGATCGGCCAGGAAGCCGTAGAGGTTCCGCAGACGGCATTCTTCCGTGCTGTATACGTTCCCCAGTATCTTGCGCTGAAGGCGCTCGTCGACGTGCTAGGAAAGGCAGGCGCCATCACGTTGATGAAGCGATGCCTGGATTGGGTCTACATGCAAGGCCCCAGCAACCCCAACTGGCCCGAAACGATCGAGGAACTGCGTAACGGTCAAGTAGAGGGCAATCTGCGAGGGCAAGGGATGGACTGGATCGCTGCCATCGTCTCTGAGCATGAGTATCGGAACAAGGTCACAACGTGTGTGATCCAGAAGGCGTTGGCTGAGTACGGTGACGATGAGCTGATGGAAGTCGTCGCCTGCTACCCGGATTTCACTATGTTCCGCAAGATCAACTCCCATTTCTGCTTGACGAGAACGAAAACGCTGATGAACCGTGTTGTTTTATTTTTTTTGCAAGCGCAAATGTGTTCTCATAAAATTTACGAA